>LVBL01000122.1 GCA_001604405.1 Spirochaetales bacterium Spiro_10 | reverse complement strand
GCGCGCGACATAGGCGCCGACGTCCTCGTCCAGCTTTCCGCCGGGGGCACGAAGGAGCAGATCGACCAGATCAACTTCATGCTCGCGCGGGACATCGACGTGCTCGTGGTGATCGCCCATGACACGGACATGCTCTCGGGCGTCATCAAGAAGGCGCACGACGCCAAGATACCGGTCATCGCCTACGACCGGCTCGTCATGGGGGTTCCGATCGACGCGTTCATCTCGTTCAACAACCGCGAGGTCGGCCGCCTGTTCGGCAAGGCGCTCCTGCACGAGGTGCCGCGCGGGAACTACATGATCGTGAACGGTTCCGTTCGCGACAGCAACAGTTACGAGGTGAACTCGGGCCTCTATGAGGTGCTCACGCCGGCGCTCGAGGCGAGGCGCGTGCGCGTCGTGGAGGAACTCTGGCTCGACGAGTGGAGCTCCGACGAGGCCCTCCAGAAGATCGGCGCCGTGCTCGAGCGGAACCGGGATATCGACGCCATCTCGTGCGCGAACGACCAGATCGCGAGCGCCGCCATCCAGCTCCTGTCTGAATACAGGCTGGCCGGCAAGGTCGCCGTGGTGGGTCAGGACGCGGATATCGGCGCGTGCCAGAAGATCGTGGAAGGAACCCAGCTCATGACCGTCTACAAGCCGATCGCCCGGCTCGCCGCGCGGGCCGCCGAGCTCGCGGTGGCCCTCGCGCGGGGCGAGAAGATCGCGCCCGACATATACATGGACAACCGTTCCGGAACGATGGTTCCCTTCTATATGGAAGAACCAAAGGCGGTGTTCCGCAACAATCTCGATTCCTCGGTTATTCGCGACGGATTCCATTCCGCCGAGGACGTGTACCGGAACGCGGCGGATATAGAAAAATAACAATGCGGGAATTTTACCCGCCAGGCCCGCAAATCGCGCCCGTGCCCCGCCGAGTACGGCGTTTTGCCGCAATTTTACGATGTCGCGTAATGAATTCCTCTGTCATACTGAGAGCATCAATGTTTTCCAGAGGAGGAATACAGTTTATGAAGAAAATCGTAGCGATTGTTGCGGTTCTTGTTGTCGCGTGCGGACTCGTTTTCGCGGGCGGTACCGCGGACACAAAGGGCGGAAGCGCCTTCATCGGTCTTGCCATGCCCGAAACCCACGTTGAGCGCTGGCAGAAAGACGGCGCGGCCCTCCTGGCCGACGCGGTTGCCAAGGGCTATAAGGCCGAAGTCGCCTACGGCGATGCCGACCAGACCAAGCAGAATCAGCAGATCCAGGACTTCCTGACCAAGGGCGCCAAGCTCCTCGTCATCGGGTCCGTCAACGAGGGCGTTGCCTCCGTCGTTGCCGATGCCGCCAAAGAGAAGGCCATCGTCATCGCGTACGACCGCCTGATCACCGGCTCGAAGGACTATGATTACTATATCACCTTCGACAACTACAAGGTCGGCCAGTTCCAGGGCAAGGCCCTCGAGACCGCCCTCAAGCTTTCCGAGGCCACGAAGGCCGCCCCCAAGAAGATCACCATGTTCGCCGGTTCACCGACCGACAACAACGCGAAGGTCTTCTTTGACGGCGCCATCGACGTTCTCCGCCCGTACGTGGAGTCCGGCGCGCTCGTCCTCGTCGGCCCCGCGCCCCTGAAGTCCTCCGACGCCGCGTTCACCAAGATCACCACCGAGAACTGGAGAGCCGACATCGCGAAGACCCGCATGGAAAACCTTCTCAACAACGACGCGAAGAACGTCGTTCTTGACGGTATCCTTGCCCCGAACGACACCCTCGCCCGCGCCATCATCGAAGCCTGCGCCACCGACGCGAAATACGCGAAGGGCAAGCTCCCCGTGGTTACCGGACAGGACGGCGAAATTGCCTCCATCGCGTACATCCGCGACGGAAAGCAGTACATGACCGTGTTCAAGGACACCCGCAAGCTCGCTGCCGCGACCATCGTTCTCGCCGACGCCCTCCTCAAGGGCCAGGCCCCGAACATCCCCGGCGCGCGCCTCGACACCACCTCGTACGACACCGGAATGAAGAAGGTCAAGGCCTATCTTCTCGAGCCGGTCATCGTCACCAAGGCCAACTACAAGGCCGTCATGGTCGATTCCGGCTACTACAAGGAGTCGGACATTAAGTAAGTTCGTCTGAACTTCGGCCGGGTTTGCCTGCGTGCAAACCCGGTTTCATTTATTTCCGACACAGGAAGAATACAGTGAGCGAATACATACTTGAAATCCAGAACTTAACGAAGGAATTTCCCGGCGTCCGCGCCCTGGATTCGGTAAACCTGAAGGTCCGCAAGGGAGAGATACACTCGCTGTGCGGCGAGAACGGCGCGGGAAAGTCGACCCTCATGAGCGTCATCTCAGGCGTCTATCCGAAGGGCAGTTACGAGGGAAAGGTTTTTTACAAGGGAAAGGAAACACATTATTCGAGCGTAAAGGACAGTGAGAAGGAAGGCTTGGCCATCATCCACCAGGAATTGGCACTGAGTCCGTATCTTTCGATCTATGAGAATATATTCCTCGGCCACATGAAGACCACCGTCGGCGTGATCAACTGGGACAAGTACATAGTCGAGTCCCGAAAATACCTCGACCAGGTCGGTCTCAAGGAAAACCCCACGACCGTCGTCAGCAAGCTCGGCGTCGGAAAGCAGCAGCTCATCGAGATCGCGCGCGCCCTTTCCAAGAAGGTCGAGCTTTTGATCCTCGACGAGCCGACGTCGTCGCTCAACGACGACGAGAGCGAGAAGCTCCTCGAGTTGATCCTGGAGCTCAAGAAGCAGGGAATCACCTCGATCATGATCTCCCACAAGCTCGGCGAGGTTCTCAAGATAGCCGACTCGGTCACGATCTTGCGCGACGGCAAGACGATCTCCTCGTATGACGTCAAGAAGGACAACCTTACCCAGCCGGTGCTGATCCGGGACATGGTCGGGCGCGAGCTCGGGATCAAGTTCGAGAAGCACCAAGGCGAGGTCGGCGAGAAGATCCTCGAGGTCAAGAACTGGAGCGTCTACCATCCCGACTACCATTCGATGAAGGTCGTCGACAACGCCTCCTTCTACCTCCGCAAGGGAGAGATCCTCGCGTTCTGCGGGCCGATGGGAGCGGGACGCACCGAGCTCATGATGAGCCTGTACGGGCGCTCGTACGGGTCGAAGAGCGAGGGTCAGATACTGATAAACGGGAAAGAGGTCGACACCTCGACCCCGCGCCTCGCGCTGAACGCGGGAATGGGCTATGTCTCCGAGGACCGCAAGAGTCTCGGGCTCATCCTCATACAGGACGTCAAGACGAACATCTCGGTTTCAAGCCTGGGGAAGATATCGAAACTGGGCGTGGTCAACTCGCAGCGGGAGATTCTCTCGGCCGAGGAGTACCGCGAGGCGCTGCGCATAAAGACGCCGTCCATCAACCAGCTCACCCGCAACCTCTCGGGTGGAAACCAGCAAAAGGTCGTCCTGAGCCGTTGCCTCCTGGCGGACCCGGACATCTTCATCGTCGACGAGCCCACGCGCGGCATCGACGTCGGGGCAAAGTTCGAGATCTACGCGATATTGAACAACCTGGTCAAGGAAGGAAAGAGCGTCATCATGGTGACCTCGGAAATGCCCGAGGCGCTCGGCATGGCTGACCGCATCTACGTCATGAACGAGGGCGAGATCAAGGGCATGCTCAACAGGGAAGAAGCGACGCAGGAAGCGATAATGCACATGGCGCTTCTGCACCAGAATAAGGAGAAAGCAGTATGAGTAACAGCGGCGCCGGTACGATATCCCTCCGGTCATTCCTGACGAGAAACATCAGGAACTATTCGATGGTCATGATGCTCGCGGTGATCATGATCGCGTTTTCGCTCCTCACCGGCGGAATCAACCTGAATTCCCGGAACATCTCGAACATCTTCATCCAGAACAGCTACATCCTTCTGCTGGCCGTCGGCATGATCCTCGTCATCATAATCGGCAACATCGACCTCTCGGCCGGTTGCGTTCTCGCGTTCGTGGGCGCCATAAGCGCCATGCTCTATAACGCGGGTTTCGGCATCGTCATGACGCTGGTACTCAGCATACTCGCCGGAGCGGTGATCGGCGTGTTCCAGGGTTTCTGGATCGCCTATCTCAAGATTCCGGCGTTCATCGTGACGCTCGCCGGCCAGTTGCTCTTCCGCGGATTGACGTACATCATCACGAACGTGACGCCGATCGCGCTCAAGGACGACGGTTTCAAGCAGCTCGCCTCCGGGACGGCGAACATCGACAGCCTGACGATCGGCGACGTGTACTATACCGCGATCCTCATCGGCCTCGTCGTGTTCGTGGCCTACGTGGTTTCGGAGATCCTCTCGCGGCGCAAGAAGGTCCGGTACGGCTTCGAGGTCGTCCCCGCCGTCTTCCTCGTGTTCAAGGTCCTGCTCATGGGAGCCTTCATCCTCCTCGTGAGCTGGAAGTTCGCGACCTACCGGGGAATCCCGAACGTCGTAATCGTCCTCGCCATCACGATCGGGATATTCACCTTCATCACGAAGAACACGATCATCGGGCGGTACATCTACGCGGTCGGCGGCAACGCGCGCTCGGCGAAGCTCTCGGGCATCAACTCCGAGATGGTCACCTTCATCGTCCACATCATAATGGGCGCGATGTGCGGACTCGCCGCGGTGATTTTCACCGGGTACATGAATACCGCGCTTCCCCAGGCGGGCGTGAACTTCGAGCTTGACGCGATCGCGTCGTGCTTCATCGGAGGCGCGTCGACCTCGGGCGGTATCGGAACGGTAATGGGCGCCATCATCGGAGGTCTCGTCATGGCGGCCATCAACAACGGAATGTCTCTCATGAACATAGCGGCCCAGTGGCAGTATGTCGTAAAGGCGACGGTTCTTCTCCTCGCTGTCCTGTACGACATCTACACCAGGCGCAAGACCGGTTTGGGTTGATCCCCGGGACGGGACGCCCTCTTTTTCTTCATCGCCCGCGGTTTCCTGGGGAGGCCGCGGGCTTTCTTTTTTTTAACGATTGTCCGATTTTTGTCATGTTTCTATTGACAGTAACATCTGTTCCCGGTATCCTCACGTTGTTACTACAAATAGTAACGTCAGAAAAGGAGACCGGATAATGACAATCAAGCGCAGTGACGCCCGTGCCGCGTCGATCCCGGGTGAACGGTACACCCCATTCGCGCTCGCCAAGAAGCTTGGCGCCCTCGCGATACTCGAGTCGGCTTCGTTCACCCACGGCCGGGACCGATACTCCATCATTCTCGCGCGCGAGGCCTTTCGCATCCGTCAGGACGATTCCGGCGTCCGGTTTACCATCGACGGACGCGACGTGCCGTATCTCGGCGGGGACATCCTCGACGCCCTCCTCGAGGTGGCGACGCAAAACGTCCTGCCCCCCGACGGCATCCCGCTGCCGGCGGCCGGCGTCGGGTATCTCGGATACGAGTTTTGCAGCAGATGCGACACGATCAGGCTCGGGACCCAAACCGACGACCTCGCTCTTCCCGAATCGGAGTTCCTCGTCGGCCACGTCTATCTCGTCTTCGACCATTTCACCGACACGATCCACATATTCGCCCTCAACTACGACCAGCACGAGATCGATCTCGGGGAGGCCGTCGAGGACATCAAGCGCAGGCTCGGAGACCTGGACTTCTCGTATCTCGCAGCGCCGACCGGAACGAAGCCCTCGCGCGTCGTCTCGGACGAGGACGCAAGCCGCGCGCGGTTCGTCTCGGGCGTCACGAAGATCAAGGAGCATATCGTCGCGGGAAACCTCCTGCAGGCGGTCATGTCCCGCCGGCTCGAGCTCGAATCCGACGAGGACGCGCTCGAGGCCTACCGGCGTCTCCGGTCCAAATCGCCGTCGCCGTATCTGTTCTACCTGGACTTCGGGTCCTACCAGCTCATAGGCGCCTCCCCCGAGAGCCTCGTGCGCGTGCGTGATTCGGTGGCCTCCATCAGGCCGATCGCCGGCACGCGGAGGCGCGGGAAGACGGCCGCCGAGGACGAGGTCCTCAGGAAGGAGCTTCTTGCCGATCCGAAGGAACGCGCCGAGCACCTCATGCTCGTGGATCTCGCGCGAAACGACCTCGG
>LVBL01000121.1 GCA_001604405.1 Spirochaetales bacterium Spiro_10 | reverse complement strand
GGGCCCCGACTCCGGTCACGCACGTAACCGCCACCGCGAGGGCGATATCCGTAAGGCTCCTGATCGACGGGGCGGACATGAAACTGCCGCGGTCGTCCCAGAGCTTGCGGCTGTAGAAGGGGGCCTCGCAGGCGGCCTCGCCCGCGCTCTCGATCATCTTGTGCTGGATGAACATCCCCATGAGCCGTCCGGTTTCGCCGTAGCCCGGAAAGCGGACGTTCGCCATGAAGTTCTCTATGTCCACGCCCGGATTCGCGTCGGACTTGAAGACGGGGGCGTACCCCACCCACTCGTTGAACTCGCCGGACTTCAACTCCACTATCCGTTCGGACTGTTCATACGCGGTCTTGGCCTTTCCGCTGAGGGAGTCCATACAAAAGGGGAGACGCCGCTCAAGGCCGCGTCATACCGCTACGGACGGAAATGCGCGTATCACGGGAGGGCGGGTCGGTGTCCTCGAGCGACGGTTGGCGCTTTTCAGGGAAATGATACGCGAACAGTCTGCGCGCCAAAGCGGTCGAGTCCCCTCGCCCCGCCCCGCCGACATGGTGCCGCGCCGTTCCGTCCGGAGAGCTAAGGGGCGCGGCCCATAAACGGCATCCCCATTTCGCTACATTATAGTAGCGGCCTCCCCTGGCTCCAAATCTTTGCGTCCGCGCGGGGAACACGCTAACGGTCATGTATATCAAGTTACGATCAGCGATCAGAAGCGGCGCGATCGCAAAGGATTTTCCGCCACCCCTGCGAGATATCAATATAATTTTGCTTCCTTAATGAAGTTATCATACAACTGCTCTCTCAGTATATCTTGACCGACAACTTATTCTACATTTCTCACCAAACGAATACCGATCCATAAAATATACTGTGGTGGGTAGTGACTGCGTTCGAATACATTTATTGGTGGATATTTCCAATCAATCCCTCTGATCACCTTCATCGATTCGGGATTTCTCTCATCTCTGTTTTGTACATCAGATTCTTTATCAATGGAAGGATTCTTCTTTTTCGTAATCTTACTTGGATCTGTATCAAACCAATCCCAGCACCATATTTCCACATTTCCTGTCATATCATACAGGCCCAATTCATTCGGCATCATCTGCCCAACTGGGTAAGAAGTATTTTGTCCAATCCTGGCAACTTCCGTTACGTCATCACTACCGGCAAATAAGTATCCCTTGGAGAGCCGTCCGCCACGTGCGGCGTACTCCCATTCCGCGTCGGTTGGAAGTCGGTAGCCATTGGCTTTCTTGTTCCATACCACTTCTGGATTACTCCTCTTATCCTTGATCTCACCCTTAACTCTGTAGCAAGGTCGGAATCCATCACGTTTGCTCAACCAATTGCAATAGGCAACTGCATAGTACCAGTTCATACCTTGAATCGGACAATCTTCCTCCGGCATCAGATCTTTCAGCTTTCCATCAAAAGAATGACTTTCCTCAAGATCCCAGTTAAAAGGTACTGCCACATCATTCAGGAATTCTTTCCATTCCTTCACGGTAACGAGGTTCCGCGCCATATAGAATGAGCTTAATTCAACTTCTCGTGGTGTATTCCACTCAATGGACTCACTACCCATCTGGAACACTCCTCCTTCAACAAAAACCATCTCTTTCGAAGGAACGGGAGAATTTTTAACGCAGGAAATAATACTGCAAAGGCAAACAAGTACTGCAGTTACCTTTCTGATCATTAGTTTCTCCTTGTCTGTTTAAATCCGCGGTAGTACGGATAGCTTTTCTTATTATCCGTCCACCATCTACTTTCAGTAGTGGTGTCAGGATCATAATTGGTTTCATTATACCACCCCATGATATGATTGTGTTTGGGATTACTTCTATCTACCCGATACTCAAGATAATAGGACTCAGTATTAAATGATGAAAGCGAATCTGTAGTGATATCATCTGCCTTAAGATAGTAATCAGTATCAGCAAGATTCATGACTTCAATACCTATTTGATTATGACTTAATACGGTTCCTTCTGAGTTAATGGCTCTTCCGTTGAGATATAGAGCGACGGCAAGTAACTCGTTATTCGTAAGCTCATTACCAATCGATTTCTGAAACTTACTATTTAACAGAAGATCAGCAGCGTATCCGCACGCTTTCTGATCTTTTAGTCCAATCACACTCTGTACCAACTCCTGACTAAACACGGCAGAAGAATAGTCTTCTTTCGGCATATGCCCCAAGATCTCTTGGCGATGTCCCTCGCGTTTGTAAGCTTTAATTGCACCTGCATAGTAACGTGCCTGAGCCATCAGTGCGGAGTTTCCGTACGTATCGACTAACTTTTGAGTTACGTCATCTGACGCGCGCAAACGAACACTCTCATTATTTTTCGCGTCCACACCATTAGCGATAAAAGTTTTTTTATCTGTATCGTATGTCATATTTGCGAGTTTCATCATACCTTCTGCTTCGGCTACAGAAATTCCCAGTACATCGGCTAAAGATTCCTTATACTTCGTCTTATCAGAAGCCTTTAGCAACTCGCCGTTTTTATCATTCAAGTTATGACTTCCGTCAAACACGATCGAACCGTCGTCCAAAACTTTCCAATCCTGTCTTCCCGTCGCGTCATTGACCTCCCAGCTTGCGGGGTTCAGGTACGCGTCGAACATCGACTGATTGAACGTGTCGTCGCTTTTCAGGCCGAAGATCGCGTTAATCTGGCCGTACGTCGTCAACCCTTGCGCGTGGGCAAGCGCCTCGACGGGGTTTCCGGACCAGTGGCTGCCCTCGTGGCTCATCACCGTCGCGAGCTTCGCCGCCTGCTCCATGCCCGCGCCCAGGAACGCGCTCGATATGACGATCTCGCTTGAGTTCTTCCCGGCGTCATAGTAGCCGTTCTCGTTCGCCCCCATATCCTCAAACCGGGCTTGCAACTTCCCGGACCAGATCGCCTTCGACAGGTCGATATTCTTCGTGTTCTCCGCCTTGCCCGTCCAACCCATCACGTTGATCGCGTTCAGCGTCGACCGCTGTTCCTCCGACCCTGTCTTCCAGTCCGTAACCTTGTCCGCCTCGCGGTACCCGCGCACGGCGCTCGACAGCGTCTGGAAGCTCACGTCCGTCCCGTTCATCCCGAAGTTCATCCCGAACCCGTCCTTCCCGAGATGCAGTTCCATGAACCCAGTACCGCCAAGGCTCGCCACGTTGAACGTCGCGTTCCCGGTCATCCCGTACGTCACGCCCGCCCCGACCATACTGCCCATCACTCCATTAAACCGCTGAATGCTCGCGGTGTCAAAGGTAAAATCTCAAAGGGGAGACGCCTCTCAGGGCCGCGTTATACCGCTACGGACGGAAATGCGTACATTACGTGAGGACGGGTCGGTGTCCTCGCCCGACGGTTGGCGCTTATCAGGGAACGGAAAGCGAACAGTCTGCGCGCCAAAGCGGTCGAGGCCCCTCGCCCTGCCCCTCCCGCCATGGTGCCGCACCGTTCCGTCCGGATACATACATGGCGCGGCCCGTGGAGCGGATTTCTCGTTTTGCTAGATTACTAGACGCGGCCTCCCCTGGCTCCAAATCTTTGCGCCCGCGCGGGGAACTCGACGACGATCAAGCATTTCGAGTTACGTAAAAAAAACCAGAAGCGGCGCGAACGCAAAGGATTTTCCGCCACCCCTTCATGCGAATTATTTATCTTTTTTGTTCATAACGCTTTGCAAGGTCTGAAATAATTCATCAGTTGATAAAAATACATCTATATCCGAACTATCTGAAGTTTCATGAAGTCTGTCCAAATCCTGACTTAACATTTTATACATACCATAGGCGTGAACTGCTTTTACTCTGTTTTTTTTAAGATACCAATAGTAAGCAGTAAACCTCCATGCGGTTTCATTTCCATTGTACTTCTTTAATACAGTATCAAGACATTTCTTCGCCTTTTTCATATCATCTCTTGTCATATACAAATAACCTTGAAAAACAAGCGAAATCTCATACGCATCTTTCTCACGACTAATCTCTTGGATCATTTCTTCTGCTTTTGAAAATTGTTTTGATCGTAATAAAAAATCAGTATAAATCAGTTTTTTATGTGTTGAAAAACTACTACTAGAAATCGCCTTATCAAGATAGTACTTACTTTTATCTTTATTACCCAACCGATCATGAGCCATTCCATAAAATAGAAATAATGACTCATAAGGATAATCATTTTCAAAGCTGACTATTTTTTTATACTGATGTATATTGTGACATTGGTGTATCAATATAGGAATGATAACATCCCTGCTTTTTTGTTCATTTGAAAGAGCTAAAGCCTTATTAAGATATTTTACAGATTCCCCAGCATCACTTATAAGACTGTAAATCAATCCCAATGTAGCATTTGTATATAAGTCTTCCTCTAAAACCTGGTATGCAATAAGTAGATCATTTAATGCTTTTCGTTTATTTTTATCTGTATCTTTGTTAATCAGAAACCTTCCCCGCCAATAATAAAATTTGTAATCTCTTGCTTCTTTGGGCACTCTATTTTCAATCAAGCTTATTGCTTGATCAAAATCATTTGCATTTGCATATTTTTCTGCTTCGGCATAAACACTATTCTCATAAGCAAACACATCTATACAAGTGATAAAAAGTAGTAATACTATTATATTTATTTTCATAACTTCCTCTTCTTAGTAACCATAGTCAGGCTGTAATAATGAATTCATGTTCATTAAAAAATCTTTCTTTTCCTGGTTATCTGGTCTTTCATAAGTTCCAAAAGGCCCCTCAATGATCGATGCCGTCATTGTATAACTTGCGTCAAAAGTCATCGAAGTAATTGGCAACGACAAAGAAAAATTAACTGCAGTAGTTATATCATATCCATCCATAGAAAAATCAACACCCCATGGTCCAGTAGACACACCAAAACCATTAACATGACCATTATCATTTTTCTTCAAGTGTAGTGATGAAATTAAACCTAGAAAGTAATTACTTGTATCAAAAGCCATTTCAGAGAGCATCTGCGAAGCTGATTGCGGTTTATCAGGATCATCAGGACGAAGAATCTGGATTAACTCCTTTACTTTATCCATACTTTCAATTACATCAACCTTAGATTCCACATTCATCTTTTCGCTAACCTCATTCATCAGAATACCACCATCGACCTCAATACTAAAGTTTTCTCCTGGTTTAGCAACGGCATCCTTCGCTGTATTAATAATATAGTTGAGGGCATATCCCACAATATTCTGTGAACCTGCAGTAACCAGACCAGGAAACACTTGAGTAATCTGTGATTTTAAATAGTTCTCCATATTCTTCAAATAGTCAAAGGGAACCTGGTACTGGGTATCCTCCGTATTGGCCTCCCAGTTTTCGGGAATTGTCATCGCATTCAGCATTCCATTGGAGAAGTCATTATCGCCTTCGAGGTCAAGATTCTCAACTAATTGTGAATATGTATCATGACCCATTCCGTAAGCCAGAGCCTCGATATTCATACCCATCATATGAGCACCTTCATGACTCGCAACGGCGGCTATCTGGGCATATTCCTCCATTGCTTGATTTCTC
The DNA here is from genome assembly GCA_001604405.1 of Spirochaetales bacterium Spiro_10. Lineage (GTDB taxonomy): Bacteria > Spirochaetota > Spirochaetia > Treponematales > Treponemataceae > Teretinema. Next base: position 648 of record LVBL01000121.1, on the reverse strand, counting down.
AACAGGGCTTCGCTGATTACGATTGTACTGTTGTTTTCATTCCCATTGAATTTCCCAAGATACTCTACCGTTTCACCATTAACTATCTCTTTTCCCGAACCAAGCTTAAGCGTAGCAACTTCATCAAACAAGCGTCTTGCAAGTTCATGATTATACGGATTATTCGTATTGTCGAATGCGGCAATAGTCTCAAGCGTAACTCGATCAGACATGTCTCCGGTCTTCAATTCAGTAATACGAGCAGTCTGAGCTAATCCGTTGAGCGAGCTCACGAGCTTCCCAACGTTCAAGTCCGTTCCGCCCATCCCGATAGCACCATGAATGCCATCTTTCCCGAAACTCAACTCGAAAAGACCGGTATTCGCCCTGTCGGTGAACATACCCATATTCAAAAGGTTTACGGTCGCGTTTCCAGTCATAGCATATTTTACACCTGTCGAGGCTAAACCGCCAAGTGTGCTATTAAAATTCTCCAATGCCTTAACATTAAATGCACCGCTTACCCCGGTAAATTTTATCCCAGAACTTGACTTGAGATTCCATTCACCAAGCTGGCCCGACACGAACTGCCCCGCCATTCCGGCGGTCACGCCGGCCATGGCACCCTCGCCGAAGGCTCCTTCATTGAAGCCGCGTTCGTTGAAGAAA
>LVBL01000120.1 GCA_001604405.1 Spirochaetales bacterium Spiro_10 | reverse complement strand
ATGCGAGCAGTATCGCGGCGCTCCCCTGGACGCGCTCGCCGACGGCATCAAGAAGACGGCCTTCAAGATAACCCGCATGGGCCAGCTGGTGGGCCAGGAGGCCGCGCGCCGGCTCGGCGTGCCCTTCGGCATCCTCGACCTTTCGCTTGCCCCGACCCCGTCGGTCGGGGACTCCGTCGCGCGCATCCTCGAGGAGATGGGCCTCGAGCGGGCCGGCGCGCCCGGCACGACCGCGGCGCTCGCCATGCTGACTGACATGGTCAAGAAGGGCGGCGTCATGGCCTCGACGAGCGTCGGCGGCCTTTCGGGGGCCTTCATCCCCGTGTCCGAGGACGAGGGGATGGTGGCGGCGGTGCGCGACGGCGCGATCAACCTCGAGAAGCTCGAGGCGATGACCTGCGTGTGCTCGGTCGGCCTCGACATGATCGCCATACCCGGCGACACGAGCGCGGCGACGATTTCCGGCATCATGGCCGACGAGCTCGCCATCGGCATGGTGAACAACAAGACGACCGCCGTGCGCCTTATCCCCGTTCCCGGGAAGAAGGCGGGCGACTGGGCCGAGTTCGGCGGGCTTCTCGGCGGGGCCCCGGTCATGCCGGTAAACGCCTTCTCGTGCGAGGCCTTCGTGGGCCGCGGCGGGCGGATCCCGGCGCCGATTCACAGTTTCCGCAACTGACCGTTGAAAAAAGCGCGCAAAGCGGTCATAGTGTCGTCATGAACAGAAGTCGTCATCCCCGTCTTGTCGCGTGCGCGGCGTTGTTCCTCATGATCCTCGCCGGCCTCGGCGCCCAGGACAAACCGGACGCGCTGAAGCTCTACCGGAACGGCCGCGACCTGGACGCGGTCGGGCGCGTCGAGGACGCGCGCAAGGCGTACGCGCAGGCGATCGAGGTCTGCAAGCTGGATCTCGCCGACAATCCCAAGAACATGGACGCCTACGCCATCTACGGCTGGTCCCTCCTTCGCATGGGAAAATACCAGGACTCCGTGAATGTCTGCCTCGAGGCGCTCAAGTCGGCGAACGACGCCCGGATCGTCGAGACCCTGGGCGAGGGGTATTTCTATCTGGCGAATTACAAGGAATCGCTCAAGTACATGGAGCGGTACATAGACACGGCCCCGCGCGGCGAGCGGATCAGCACCGCCTATTTCTTCGTGGGCGAGATTTACCGCATCAACCAGCAGTTCAACCGCGCCGACATATCCTACTCGGCGGCCGTATATCTCGAGCCGTCCATCTCCCTATGGTGGTTCCGCCTCGGAAGCGTGAGGGAAACCGTCGGCGACAAGCGCGGGGCCACGGACGCCTACCAGCGCGCGTTGAAGCTGAGGCCCGATTACAAGGACGCCTCCGAAGGGCTCACTCGGGTCCGAACATGATGGAGTCGACGCTCGCGACGAGATCCTTGCGGTCGAGTTTCGGGCGGCACCCGGTCAGGTAGGATAGAAAGGCCGCGATCCGTTCCATCAGGGAACCGGCCTTGCCGGAAAGGGAGACCCCCGCCGAAAGCGCCCATCGCGAGGCGAACAGCATGCCCTCCAGAGAGAGGGCCTTTTTTATGCCCGTTTCGAGCGCGCCCGCCGTAATCGGCAGGCCGAGGGGCTCGATTACCACCCGGCCGAACGGCGACAGAAGGTTGAAAAACACGATGCCGAGGGAGACGGAGAGCGTGGGAATGAGGCGGATGCGTCCCCCTCCCGCGACAAGCAGTATCCCCGCCGCGAGGGTCAGCACGGCCTTGTGCCCGGCGTCGGGCAGAAAGAGGATGAGCAGGGTCAGGGCGAGCCCGCAGGAAAGACGGGCCGTCCGGGTGACGCGCAGCCGTGTCCCGGGTGGCGGGGTTTCCGCGGCCGCGCTGTCCGCCGCAGTGCTGTCTCCGCGGGCCGGTATCGTCCCGGCGAGTATGCCCGAGTACCAGCGGGAGCGGGACGCGAAGCGGTTCGTGGCGAAACCGAGGGTCGCGCCCGTCACGACTCCGAGGGCGAGGAAGGGCGGCGCTATGAACGCGATCCCCTCGCCGAACACGAAGGCGCGCGCGAGCGCGAGCTGGGTGGCGTTCGAGACGAACGCCGCCGCCACGCTTGTTCCCACGAACGAGACGCGCTTGCCGAAGGCCCTGCGGAGTGCGAAGGTCACGGCGGCCGAGGCCGCCGTCCCGGCGAGGGAGAACGCGAATACGTACGAAAAGAGCGTTCCGCCCACAAGACCCTGCCCGAGCACCTTCAGCGCCACGAGAACGGCGAACGGCCGGAGCGACAGCATGTCGGCCGCGAGCATTATGGGCACGTTCGCGAGCCCTACGCGGAGAAAGGGCAAGGGCCGGGGGATCATGAATTCTATCGTGGAAAGAAAGAAGCAGAGCGCCGCCAGGCGAACGATAACGTAGTCGTTTTTACCGTCGGGCAAGGCATGCGACATCGGATACCCTTTTTGAAAGAAACGGCCCGCCCCGGCCGGAACAAAGTTCCGGTCGGAACTTCGTACCGCCGGCAACGGGCCGTTTGCCGGTCAGTGCCCGCAGCCGCAGCCGCCGGAACCGCAGCCGTCGCCGCACTCGCCGTCGTCACAGCCGCAATCGTCGTCGCCGCAACCGCAACCGCAACCGCAACCGTGGCTCAGCCCGTTCTGCTTCTCCTCGTCGGTGGCCGCGCGTACCGATACGACCTTTACGTCGAAATGGAGGGTCTCTCCGGCGAGGGGGTGGTTCGCGTCCACGGTCACCTTGGCGTCCTTGACGGACGTTACGGTAACGACGCGCGAGCCGTCGGGCCCGCCCGCCTCGAACTGCATCCCTTCCTCGATCGTCACGTCCGAGGGGAACTGCGCGCGGTCAACCTCGACCACGAGCTCGTCCATGTATTCTCCGTAGGCGTCCGCCGGGGCGACGGTCGCCTTGAAGGAGGCCCCCGCCGTCTTTCCCTCAAGCTCCCGCTCGAGACCCGGAATGAGGTTGTTGTGTCCGTGCAGATATTCGAGAGGGCCGACCTCGCTGGAGGAATCGAGCACCTCGTTCTGGTCGTCTGTAAGGGTATATTCGATACTGACGACGCTGTCCTTGCTAATAACCATGATGTTTCCTTGAGATAAGATACCGTGAAAATACCACAATAGCCGTGCGGGGGCAAGCGAAAGAAGAAATAAGATGGACAAATGGGGTTGGTGACTATATACTTTCCTCAAAGGAGTCGTGATCAATATGGATAACAAGTCAATACTCGTCCTTTTTATCGTCATGGTCGTGCTGTTTGTACTCGCCTTTACCATGTGCCTGGACGCGATCGAAAACAGCCGTGTCATGTACGGAATATACGCCTTTGTCGGGTTTATCCTCCTGGTTCTCATCTCGTTCTTCGAGGGCATGATGCTCAAGAAGGAAGGAGTGGCCCTTTCCTACTGGTTCCGGGCGCTTTCCGTCGTGTCGCTCATCGTTCTGGTATGGTACGTGACCCGCGCCGGCACCCTTTTCCAGTGGTGGTAATGACGCCCTGATCCGAAACGGGCCGTTTCCTCGCCTTGCGGGCGCGGGGCGGCCTTTTTTTTATCCTTTTCCGAGCAAGACGGGGATCAAGTCCTCGCGGTGAACCATCCCGAGTGCCTCGCGCACGAGCGGATGGTTTTCTTTTTTGTTGAATTGCAAGAGCGCGCGCTGAAGGGCCCGCTCGCGTCCCCCGCGGGCAACGTGGACCTCCTCGCCCGAGAAGGGGTCAAGTCCGGTATGATACATGCACGTCGCGAGCGTCCCCGGGGTCGGGTAGAAATCCTGGACCTGGTCGGGGGCAAAGCCCGTTTTCTTGAGGGCGAGTGCGGTGTCTATCGCGTCCTCGAGCGTCGCCCCGGGATGACCGGCTATGTAATACGGCACGAGATACTGTTTTTTCCCCAACTCGCGGTTGATCTCCGCGTACCGGGCCTCGAATGACCGGTACGCCGCGTTTGTCGACTTGCGCATGAGAGAGAGGACGCGGTCCGAGCTGTGTTCGGGGGCCACCTTCAGCTGGCCGGATACGTGATGTTCGCACAGTTCGCGCAAGAACTCGTCTCCGTCCGGATCCAGCATGAGATAGTCGAAACGTATTCCTGAGCGGACGAAGACCTTTTTTACGCCGGGCACGCCGCGAAGCCTGCGGAGGAGCGCGAGATAGTCGGTGTGGTCCGGTTTGAGCGCCGGGCAGGGACGCGCGCCGAGACACTGGCGGTCCTTGCAGGATCCGCGTGTCTCCTGCGCCGCGCATGAGGGCACGCGGAAGTTCGCCGTGGGGCCCCCGACGTCGTGTATGTAGCCCTTGAACTGGGGATCGGCCGTCATGCGCCTGGCCTCGCGCTCGAGGGACGCGTGGCTTCTTGCCTGTATTCTCCTGCCCTGATGGAAGGTGATGGCGCAAAAGGAGCACGCCCCGAAACAGCCCCGACTGCTCGTCAGGGAAAAACGGACCTCCGAAAGGGCCGGGATTCCGCCGGCCGCGTCGTAGTCGGGATGCCAGACCCGCGTGAAGGGCAGCTCCATGACCCGGTCGAAGGTCTCCTGGTCAAGCGGTTCGGACGGGAGTTCTTGGACGACGAAGCGGGCCTCGCTCCGCTCCGCGAGCCTCTGTGCGTTCGCGGGATCGGAGTTTTCCTCCTGCAGGAGGTAGTGAGTGCAGTAGGAGCGCTTGTCAACCTTGATCTCGTCGAAGGAGGGGAGGCGAAGGGCGTCGGCCGGAACGTCGGCTTCTTTACCCGTTCTCCAGACGGTGCCCCTGATTCCGCGCAGTTTCCCGGGATCGGCGCCTGCCGGCTCCCGCGCGGACGGTTCGTTAAGCCGGGCCGTCTCCGAAAGCCGGGCCGCTATCTCGACGATCGGGCGCTCGCCCATGCCGTACACGAGAAGGTCGGCCTTGGAGTCGAGAAGCGCCGACCGGCGCACGGTGTTTGACCAATAGTCGTAGTGGGCGAAGCGGCGAAGGGAGGCCTCGATGCCGCCGATTATGACCGGCGCGCCGCCGGAGAGCGACTTGATCGCGGAAACGTAGGCGAGGATGGCGCGGTCGGGACGCTTGCCGGGGACGTTGCCGGGCGTATAGGCGTCTTCCGAACGGGGTTTGTTGTTCGCGGTGTAACGGGCGACCATCGAGTCCATCGCTCCGGCGCTTACGAGCCAGGCGAGACGCGGAGAACCGCAGGCAAGGAGGTCGCGCGCGGCCTCGGGCCCCTGCCAGGCGGGTTGCGCGACGATCCCCACCCGGTATCCCTCAGCTTCCAGCACCCGGCCGAGCATGGCCGCGGCGAACGAGGGATGATCGACATAGGCGTCCCCCGAAACGATCACGAAATCGCACGCGTCCCATCCCCTCCCGTTCATGTCGCGCAGGGAAACGGGGAGGAACGCCGTTCTGTCCATCGGTACTTAGGCCTGGACTACTTCCGTGACCCCGGGGACGGTTTTGATGAGGTGGGCCTCTACGCCCATCTTGAGGGTCATGGTGGCCATCGGGCAGGATCCGCAGGCGCCCGTAAGCCGTACGAGAACCTTGCCCTCGTCGGATACGGAAATGAAATCTATATCGCCGCCGTCAGCCTGGAGCTGGGGCCGTATATCTTCAAGCGCTTTTTTAACCGCGTCGGTAAGCATGTGTGTCTCCTTGAAAGGACGGAATCAACTGAAAGATACCAACGATGGGCCCGGGGGGTCAAGTTGTCTATTGTTTCCCCGGGGCCAAATCAATATACTTTGCCTGAAACGGTTTCGCGCGCTCGTTTCCGAAAGGAGTTGTTCATGACAGACGCCCCATACGATTTCTCCATCGCCACGCTGGGCCCGTGCAAGGTGAAATCCCCCATTCTGCTCTCTAAGGAAGAGGGCGATTTCATCGCGAACTACGTCACCGACGACGATTTCGTTCGCTATCGCCTTGACGCGAGCCTCGACCAGGTCGTGGGCCCGTGCAAGCGCTCCGACCTTCTCGAGAAGGCCGGTCCCCGGGAGAACATCTTCTTCAACCCGAGTCACGTCCACGCCGCGATAGTGACGTGCGGCGGTCTTTGCCCCGGTCTCAACGACGTGATCCGGGCCGTTGTCCGCTGCCTGTGGAACCGCTACGGCGTGAAGCGCATCAGCGGCATCCGCTTCGGGTTCAAGGGCCTCCTTCCCGAGTACGGTTTCGAGATCATGCCGCTGTCGCCCGACGTCGTGGACGACATACACAAGTCCGGCGGGTCGATCCTCGGCACCTCCCGCGGCGGCGGGGATCGCGTCACCGAGATCGCCGACGCCATAGAGAACCTCAACCTCAACATGATCTTCATCGTCGGCGGCGACGGAACCCAGCGGGGCTCGCTCGAGGTCGCCGAGGAGATCGAGAAGCGGGGCCTCAAGATCGCGGTCGTCGGCATACCGAAGACGGTCGACAACGACCTTTCGTTCATCCAGAAATCCTTCGGGTTCGACACCGCCGTGGTGAAGGCGGCCGAGTCCGTCGCGGCGGCGCACATGGAGGCCCATTCCCAGATCAACGGCATCGGGCTCGTCAAGCTGATGGGCCGGGACTCGGGCTTCATCGCGACGCATACCGCCATCGCGAGCCACGAGGCGAATTTCGTGCTCATCCCGGAGGTTCCGTTCGAGCTCGACGGACCGAACGGTTTCCTGCATTACCTCGAGGCGCGCCTCAGGAAGCGCCAGCACGCCGTCATCGTCGTGGCCGAGGGCGCGGGGCAGGACCTCCTCCAGGCCGACGGGGGCACCGACGACTCGGGCAACCGCAAGCTCGCCGACATCGGCACCTTCCTCCGGGACAAGATGGCCGCGTATTTCAAGTCGATCGGCATGCACATCAACCTGAAGTACATCGACCCGAGCTACCAGATCCGGTCCGCGCCGGCGGCGCCCATCGATTCCATTTACTGCGAGCGGCTCGGCAACAACGCCGTTCACGCGGCCATGACCGGCAAGACGAAGCTCATCATCGGGCTCGTGCACAACAAGTTCGTGCACCTGCCGATCGCCGTGGTCACGAGCAAGCGCAACTACGTCGACCCCGAGGGTTCGCTGTGGCGCGACTGCCTCGACGCCACGAGCCAGCCGATCCTCATGGTGAACGACAAGGACGCGTTCTTTAAAAACAGCCAGGAACGGAGAAAGGGAAAGAAGTAGCGCCTTCCGGCGGGCCGGCGATTACTGTCCGGCCGGCCGGAATATGTAGTGAAGGATGACGGCGCCCTTGTCGTCCAGGATGCGGAACTCGTCCCTGGTGAGGCGGATCGAAACGGCGTTTTTGAAGTGGTTCATGACGTCGCGCTCGAACCGGTCGGCGATCTCTCCGGGCGGGGCGAGCTTCGTTGTTCTGGTCACGCGAAGCGAGACCGGATACTGCCCGGGGCGCGTTTCGGCCCGTATGGACCAGGTGCCCGCGACGGAGTTCCATCCCGTCGAGCCCGAGAGCGTCCTGTTCGAGGCGAAGACGAGTTTCGCCGAGCTTCCGTGGCCGGGCTCGATGGGGATAAAGGCCTTGCCCGCGGCATAGCCCGCGAGCAGCCAGACCTTGCCCGAGAGCCGTTCCTCGACGCTTTTTTCCTTGGGCGGGCGGTTCGGGGCAGGTCCCTGCGAGGCACAGGACCCGAAAAGCGCGAGGATCGCGGCCAGAACGGCCATGTGGCGGGCTACTCTCATGCGTATATACTACCAGCCGTACCGCTTGATTTCAAATCCTTTTTCCTGTATATTCACGGCACGCGGGGAATTAGCTCAGTTGGTAGAGCGATTGGTTCGCAATCAATAGG
>LVBL01000119.1 GCA_001604405.1 Spirochaetales bacterium Spiro_10 | reverse complement strand
CCCGCCCCCGCGGGATCGGCGGGGGCGCGCGGCCGGAAGCCGGTCTAGCCGAGCCGGTCCAGCATCCGCGCGCAGGCCTCCATCTTGCCCGGCTCCTTGAGTTCCCCGTAGGTGTCCCGCAGATTATACAGGGCATCGGCGAAATCGGGAACCAGCGCGACCGCCTTTTCGAAGGAATCCCGCGCGTCCGCGTACCGGGCCTGGGAAAACCGCAATACGCCGAAGTTGTTCCATACCCGCCCGTTGCCCGGTTCGAGCTCGAGCGCCCTCAGGTAACACGCCTCCGCTCCGTCGTCCTCCCCGAGTTCGTGAAGGACGACGCCGAGGGTGTCGAGGATGTCGACGTCGTCCGGCCGTTTCCGCAGGGCGGAATCGAGCGCGGCGCGGGCGTTCTCGCGTTTCCCGAGGGCGAGCTGGCTGAGGGCGAGATTCAGGAGGACAAGGGGATTTTCGGGTTCGAGCGAGAGGGCCCGCCGCAAATAGGCTATCGCCTCGTCATGATTGCCGTCGGCGGCGAGACGCGCGGCGGTGTCGTTCAGCCATTCGGCGGATTCGCGCACGGAACGGTGCCTTGTCAGGCGTTTCGGGACAGCTCGCCCAGACGGTCCCTGAGCTGGGCGGCCCGCTCGTATTCCTCGCGCTCGAGGGCCTGCTTGAGTTCCCGTTGCAGGAACTCCTGTACGGACGGGGAATCGGCAACCGCGGGAGACGCGCCGGTTTTCGGGGATACCCGGTCAATGGGGACGCCGTTCTGCGCAAGCACCGAATCGTCCACAAGAACGGGGCAGTCGACGCGGGCGGACAGGCAGAGAATGTCGGAAGGCCGCGACTCGAGACGCAGCTCCTTGCCGTCCTGCACCAGGATAACGCGGCACAGATAGGACCCGCCCCGTATTCCGTAGATCTCCACGCGCTCGAGCTTGCCCCGAAGGGCCTCGATCGCCGACAGAAGCAGTTCGTGTATCATGGGTCGGGGCGCGAGTATGTGCGTCAATTCGACGAGAAGCATCTGGATATCGCCCTCGGACACGTATACGGGAAGAACCGTATTCGAGCCCTCCGGCCGGATAAACACCGCGTTCCCGGCGTCGGCCTGTGCGATTGTCCAAATTTGCGCGGGAAGGAATCTCGCCGTCTTCATACGTAAAGCGTACTACATGGGAACCCGGAAAACAACAACCGGGACGAATTTCTACCGGTGCCGGCCGGTGCCGGACGGCGGAGGCCGGCGGAGGCCGACGGAGGCCGGAGGCGATCAGCCCCGCGCAAGCCCCTCAAGCATGGTTTCGTA
>LVBL01000118.1 GCA_001604405.1 Spirochaetales bacterium Spiro_10 | reverse complement strand
TGGTCAAATCCTTCCCGGAAAGCAGGGTCTCCGTAAGCACCGGCCCGTCTACGTGCGAGTGGTTTTGCACGGTATTCCACGAACTGCTCAAGGACAAGTTGAATATCAAAAAGATAGAGTTCCGCTCGTCATCGCTGAACTGCGCATCGCGAGAATTCTGAGTCACTCAATGTCTTGCCGGGGCCCCGCAAGGACATCCGTCCGCGGGGGCTCCGCGCGATGTCCTTCGCGCGCGGCGGTAAAAAAAAGCCTGCCGGAAACCGGCAGGCAGTTGACGGGAAAACGGCGTATCCCCTAGTTCGCGGCGCTCAGTTCCTTGTTGGCCGCGTCGATGGCGGAGACGGTGGCCTCCGACGGCTTCTTGGTCAAAAGGCTCACGATCACCACCGCGGCGAGGGCCACGAAGAAGCCGGGAAGGAGCTCGTAGAAATATTCCCCCGGTATCTTGATCCAGTTCTTGACCACGAAGATCGTGACGGAGCCCGCGACCATGCCGGACAAGGCGCCCCACTTCGTCGTGCCCTTCCAGAGAACCGAGAGGATCACCAGGGGGCCGAAGGCCGCGCCGAAGCCGCCCCAGGCGTAGCCCACCATGCTCAGGATGGAGCCGGAGTCGGTGGCGGCGATGACGAAGGCGACGATGGCGAATCCCACGACGCCGAGGCGACCGATCAGCTTTTTCCTCGCGTCGGGAAGCTTGGCGACGAAGGGAACGTCCTCGGTGAGCGACGAGGTGAGGACAAGGAGCTGGGAGTCGGCGGTGGACATGACCGCGGCGAGAACGGCGGCGAGCACGAAGCCGGCGAACACCGGGTGAAAGAGCGCCGTGGCGAGGGCGAGGAAGACGCGCTCGCTGTTGCCGCCGTCTCCGGAAACGCCGGGGAGCGGGGATACCGCGTTATAGCCTATGCCGATGATCGCGATCGCGCAGGCGAGAACCAGGCAGAGGACCATCCAGGTGATCCCGACGCGGCGGGCGCCTTTCACGTCCGAGACGCTCCGTATGCCGATGAACCGCGCGAGGATGTGGGGCTGGCCGAAATAGCCGAAGCCCCAGGCCATCAGGGAGACGGCGGTTATGGTCCCGGTGGAAAACTTGAAGGCATGGGGGTTCGTGGCGGCGATATCCACGCCGGAGCCGGAGATGGCGAACCAGCCGAGCAGCGCGCAGAAGACCAGCGCGGCCAGCATCAGTAGCCCCTGGATCAGGTCGGTCCAGCACACGGCGAGGTAGCCCCCGAGGAAAGTATAGGAGACGACGACGAGCGTGGTGACCGCAAGCGCGGTCATCTGCGTGGCGCCGAAGGCGTGCGCGAAAAGGAGCGTTCCGCCCTTCAGCCCCGAGGCTACGTAGAGCGTGAAGAAAAAGAGGATGACGATCGTGGAAACGACCCGGAGGAGACCGGACTCGTCGTCGAAGCGCTTGGCGATGAAGGACGGGAGCGTGATCGCGTTATAGCGCTCGCTCATGGAGCGCAGTCTGCCGGCCACGACAAGCCAGTTGAGGTACGCGCCGACCGTCAGGCCGAGGGATATCCATACGCCCTCCACGAGCCCGCTCGCGAACACCGCGCCGGGAAGCCCGAGAAGCAGCCAGCTCGACATGTCCGAGGCCCCCGCGCTTATGGCGGTCGTGACGGGACCAAGCGTGCGCCCCCCGATAATGAAATGCTCGTGGCTGTCCGCTTTCTTCATTGAATAGAAGCCAATCCCGAGCATGATGGCAAGATACAGACCGAAGTCGACCAGAAGAATCATCGGCGCGTCCCCTCTTTGGATATGTGATGGTTTACCAAAGGATACTACGGGGCATTGGCGGAACTGTCAAGAATATGTTTTTCGCCCCTGCGGGGTCCTTCGCACGCGGCGGCTCCGCGCGAGGTCGTTCGCGTCGCGTCCCGCCTTCTGCCTCGATATTCGCGAATTAAGTGGTATACTGGTTTCGCAGACTGGTCTGACAAGGAGAAAGAATGAACGCGCGAAATCAGGAGCTGTTATCCTCCCTCATGTTCAAGGACACCGGAAGTGATTGGGTCGGAAAGATCGGCAACGTCTATTTCAAGATCAGCGAGGACAAGCCGGGCGGCGAGCGTCTGGTCGTCTCGGTCTCCCTTGCGTCCACGGAATCGCGGGCCGGCATCATGG
>LVBL01000035.1 GCA_001604405.1 Spirochaetales bacterium Spiro_10 | reverse complement strand
CGCTATCTCCACTTCGGCGTGCGCGAGTTCGCCATGGCGGCCATCACCAACGGCATCCAGATACACGGGGGACTCCGCGCCTTTTGCGCGACCTTCCTCGTCTTCGCCGACTACCTCCGCCCCGCGCTCAGGCTTTCGGCCCTCATGAAGCTTCCCGCGATCTACGTGCTCACGCACGACTCCATCTACCTCGGCGAGGACGGCCCGACCCATCAGCCGGTCGAGACCCTCGCCTCGCTCAGGATCATCCCGAACGTCCGCGTGCTCCGTCCCGCCGACGCCGAGGAGACCGTCGAGGCCTGGAGAATGGCGCTCGAGCGTACCGACGGCCCGACCTGTCTCGCCCTTTCGCGGCAGAACCTCGCGGTGTTCGAGAAGGACGATCCGGACTGGCGGCACACGATCGACTGCGGCGCCTACGTCGCGCGCAAGGGCGGCGAGAGGCCCGACGTCACGGTGCTCGCGACCGGCTCAGAGGTGGGCCTCGCCCTCGAGGCGGCCTCGCTCGTCAAGGGAAAGTCCGTGCGAGTCGTATCCGTCGTTGCGAAGGAGCTCTTCGAGGCGCAGGCCGAGGTTATCCAGAAGGCGATCGTGGGCGAGGGGTCGCGCGTCGTGTCCTGCGAGGCGGGAGTCGCCGCGGGCTGGGAACGGTGGACCTCGTGCGGCAAGGACAATTTCTCGATCAACCGCTTCGGCGAGTCCGGGCCCGCGAACAAGGTCGCGGAGCACCTCGGCTTCACCGCCGCCGCGCTCGCGCGCGTCATCGAGGGCTAGCCGTCACAGGTTGTCGGCGCTGATACGAAGCTCGTTTATGGCGTACAGGACCTCGCGTTTCGCGAGGTCCTTTTTTTCGGACCAGTCGTCCTCGGCGAATTCGAGGAGGCGATAGAGGCCGGACCTGATTTCGTCGAGCCGGTCGTTGAAGTCGCCCATGAGGTGGGTCCGGTCATTCGCCATCGGTTGCCGCCCGCTCCTTCCGTTTTTTCAGTGCCATCCCCGTCGCGATGAACGCGAGCCCCGCGACGATCATGCCGAGGCAGAGAACCTGGCCGGTGGAGATGTTCCAGAGGGACTCGAAGAGGTACGTCGGCGCGTCGGGCCCGGTGGCCGAGAAACGGTAGCCGATGTCCGCGTCGGGCTCCCGGAAGTACTCGATGACGAAACGCGCGACGCCGTATCCGATCGTGTAGACCGCGGAGATGAAGCCGTTGAAGGGGCGCTTCCTTCTGAAGACGAACCAGATCACGGCCCACAGGACGATGCCCTCGAAGAAGGCCTCGTACAGCTGGCTCGGGTGGCGCGGAAGGTTGACGAGGGCCGCCCCTCCGGGTATCGACATCCCGAGGCGGGCTGCCATCTCGCTGACCCAGGGCTCGCTCAGCGGAAAGCGGGCGGCGTTGGGGAAGACCATCCCGAGGGGGCCTTCGGTCACGCGGCCGAAGAGCTCCCCGTTGAGGAAGTTGCCGAGACGCCCGAAGGTATACCCGAGCGGGACCGAGGCGGCCATGGTGTCGCACCAGGCGAGAAACGGTTTCTTTCTTTTTGCGGTCCACGCGAGCATTCCGAGGAAGCCGCCGACAAAGCCTCCGTGGTACGACATCCCCTGCAGTCCCGTCCACTTGCCCCCGTCGGAGAAGGGCCAGAAGATGAGCCAGGGTTTGGCGAGATAGACGCCCGAGGTGTCATAGATGAGGGTGGCGAAGATTCGCGCGCCGAGAAGAAGCCCGAAGATGCCCCAGGTAAAGAAGCTCAGGACGTCGTCGTCGGTGACCTCGCCGCCCCCCTGCGCGAGCGAAAGCTCGCCCGCGCGCGCCTGCCTGACAAACAGGTAGTAGGCGGTCGCGAAGGCGAAGAGGTACATCAGTCCGTACCAGCGGAGAAACGGCAGACCCGGGATGATCTCGGGCTTGATCCACGAGGGATAGGTAAGGCTTAGCGGCATGGTTACTCCTGTTGGTCGATCGGGCGAAGGCCCTCCGGCACTCCGTCCGGCGTCGGGGTCGCCCCGTCGCCGTCGACCTCGTCGATGGTCGAGCACACGATCTGGCCCGTCTTTTGGTCGAAGAAAAACGACACGTGGTTGCGGCGCTCCCGAACCTCGTAATACCGTCCGTGGCTCTCGAGGATTACCCCGGGGTATACGGTGTTCTCGACGCGCACGCCGGATATGACATGGGTTTCGTATTGTTCCTTGAGCGTGAAGATGCGCACGGTGAGCTTGTCGTTGCGCTTGAGAAGCTCGAGCTTCTTCCTCCGGAGCTCGTGGATGCGGGGGTTCGTGCTCGAGGTCCTCTGCATCTCCGCGTCTATCTTCGCGACGGCTTCCTTTATCTTGAGGACCTCGCGCTCGCTCACCTCGATCTGGTCGCTGACGAGGTAGTTCTGCCCGAACGAAACGCTCGTCCGGATCGTCTTTTCCGAGCCGAGCTCGAAGACCTCGATGCCGCGCGACGCCCGCACGGTGCCGCCGAGAAGGATGGCGGGGTTTCCCCGCATGACGAGCTTCCCGTTCGTCTTGACCGTGCACTGGAAGCAGTAATTGTCGACCTCGATGTCGCCGCCGGCGAGGAGCTTGGCGTTTTCCGCGAAGGTCAGGGATATCCCGTTTTTAGCCCATACGGTGCCGCGTCCGGCGCCCTTGATGCCGCCGTTCATCGTGACCGATCCCTCCCCGTACACGAGCGAGGCGCCCGCGGTTCCCGTCACGGTCAGCGAGCCCTTCGCCTTGACCGCGCGGCCGTTGCCGATGGTGCCGGTCAGCGAGAGGTCTCCCGGGAAGTTCACGTCGCCGGTCTCGTCTGTGACGTCCGCGACCATCTCCCGCGCCGTCTCCACGCGGTACTTGTTGCCGGCGAGGGCGAGATCCCCCGAAACGCGCGCGACGAAAACCGTCTCGCCGTCCGCCTGTTCTTCCGCTACGGTGTCGTCGTGTTCGGGCTCGGTTTCCGGGCGCGCCGACGACGACGGTATCTTCTTTCCGAACACGTCCGTGCCGTCGGCCCCGTCCTTGAGACGCCTGATCCTGAGTATGCGGTCTCCCGCGAGCACGCACGCCTTTCCGTCGGGCGCGCCGGGGTCGACAAGCCGCGTGATGCGGGACGTCCCCGGCAATACGGGGGCCTCGCCGCGGAGGATCACGATCTCCGCGTTCTTGCCCGTTTCGCGGACCTCGCGGATCGTGCGCTCGATGAGGGCCTCGTCCACCTTCCCGGCGATCCCGCTCGTTTTGACCGACTCGGCCACGAGTTCCCGCGTGAGCGGTTTCCCCGCGCCGGCTTCCTTTTCGAGGATGAGCGACGCGGTCATGTTGTCGCTGGTTATGGCGACCGTCGCCTTCGCGTCCCGGTACGGCACGATTCTCAGGCGAAGCGCGTTCCCCTCGCCCGCGGCGAGCAGGACTCCGGCGCAGTCCGCCTTGAAGCCGAGCGGCCCGAGGCTGACGCCTTCTATCGTCTGGACGTAGGGGTCGTTTCCGGGAAGGCCGGGCATCTCGTTTCCGAAGACGTCCTTGCCGGGGGCGCCCCGTTCCGCGGGCGATATTTCATAGAGGAGAAATCCCGCGTCCACCATGGCGAGTTTTTCCGCGGCCGCGCAGGGGAAGGCCTTTTCGGCGGGCGACGCCGCCGAGACCCCCGCCCATTGCGCGAGCCGCTGCCGGACCGTCTCCGCCTCCTGCGGATCGAGCCAGTCGACGAAGGCCTTGAGCTCGCGGTCGGGGCCGCGTCCGGGAGGAGTTCCCCTGGCAAGCTCGAGGGCGGGGAGCTCCATCGCGGGGGAGTCGCGGAAGGCGGAAATCGCGGCCTTGACGGCCTCGGCGTCGATACCCCGGAGCTTGCTCGCGTTTATGGCCGAGGATATGAGCTTCATGTCCATCGGCGTTTTTCCGTCCGAGGACTTCCTGACATAGAGCGTCGCCAGGGTCTTGTCCGGGGCGACGGTCAGGCGCACGTCGAACGTCGGCTCGATCACCACAGGGAAGGAATATTCCTCTCCGGCGAGGGCTCTCGCCTTTGAAAGTCCTTTGTCGATGAAGCCGTCGGAAATGAGCAGGTGTGAATCTATGGAAAGTTCCGCCGCGCGCGCCTTGACGGCCTCGATTGTCGGGTATTCGCCCGCCCCGAGCCCCTCTCCGATCCGGAGGTACCAGCGCCGGTTTTTCGGGTTTTCCTCGATGTCCCACGGTTTTCTCGCCATTGCGCCCGAACCTCCCCTAGAGCTTGAATCCCTGCATGAGGGCATGCGCGATCTTGCTCTTGAGTAAGGCGTTTTCCTTTTTCAAGGCGGTTAGCTCGTACTGCTGCGACTTGATCGTCTCGGCGAGGTCTCCCATCGAGAGCGCGCCCGACCCGACGAGCTCCTCGACGTAGTTCATGCGCGCGTCGAAATCGACGTTCGCCTCCAGTTCCGCCGTCTGAAAGCTCTCCTCGGAGAGGGCGGCGATCTCGTCCGCGTCCTCCGCGTCGTCCCACTGGCCCTCGTCCTGCAGTATCTTGTCCGCGATGCGGTAGACGGCCTGCGAAAGCACGGACTGCGGCTTGTACACGATGACGGGCAGCCGGGAGGCGAGCGCGATGTCCTGCGCCGCGTCGCGGTAGATGACCCCGAGGTGTTCAAGGTCTATGTTGAGGTATTCGCGGCAGGATCTCCTGATCTTGAGCGCCTTGTCGGCGTCCTTGGGGTCGTCGATCATGTTCATCACGAGGCGGGGCCGGAATGCCTCGCTCCTCTCGCGGAAGGCGCGCGCGCTTTCCGGGTCGATCCTGGCGATCTCCTCGATGATTTTCGGAATATACATGCGCCTGAGCGCGGCGCTGTTGCCCTTGAGCCCGTCGAGCCAGTCCCGCGCGGGCGTGCCCTTTTTGAACGTGGTGTACATGAGACGGAAGACCGCGTTTTTAAGGAAGAGATAGGCGTTGAGGGTCGCGGTCACCGTCGGCGCCGTAACGACGATGCCCCGGTGGGACATCATGAAAAAATCGAGTATGCCCGTATGGGTCCCGGCCCCGAGATCGAGGATGACGAAGTCAAAGGAGGACTTGAGGATGTTCTTGGTCAGCGACGATTTCTGGGGCGCGCGGAGCGCGGTGAGCCCGGGTATCTCCGAGTCGCCCGCGACGAACGAAACCCCCTTCCACGAGGTCTCCATCACGCAATCCTCGAAGGGCGTCGCTCCGGTCAAAAAGGTGCCGATGCCGGCTTTCGGGGAAGGAACGCCCAGGACGAGGTGCAGGTTCGAGGCCCCGAGGTCCAGGTCGGCGAGGAGCACGGATTTTCCCGCCTCGCCGAGGGCGATCGCGAGGTTCGCCGAAAGGAGGCTCTTCCCGACGCCCCCCTTTCCGCTCGCGACCGGGATTATTCGCATAGTCGCCGCCCCCGCTTGAGGCAGTAGAGCCCCACCGCCGAGTCGCCCGCCAGCGCCAGTACGGCGAGGCCGATCATGAGCGCGAGGGAAGGGTCCCCCATGGAGGCGAATTCGAGCGCCGTTCTGCCCGTCTTGACGACATAGAGCAGGAGAGAGGGCAGTCCAAGGGCCTTGACGAGGCTGATGACGGGCAGAAAGGAGCGGAACTCCGGCTCGTTGCCCGCCACCAAGAACAGCAAGGCGGGAGCGAGGCATAACAGGGGAACGGCGGCATACCAACTGATCGGCAACAGCTCGACGCCCGTCCCTCCCTTGACAAGGAGAAACAGCCTGACGAGCTCATACAGGATGCACGCGTGAAATACGCCGGGTCGGAGTCGCATTGTAAAGAAGTCTACGCAACAAGTCGCCCCCGGTCAAGGGGTGACTTTCCGCAACTTGACAAAGGGTATCGCTTGGCCTGACAATGAAATCATGAATTCCAGGAAACTGTGGCTGGGCGCGCTCGTCTTTTCGGGCGCCCTCCTCGCCTTTACCCTTTCGTCGCCTGCCCTCTTCGCGCGGGACACCTCCTCGGGGGACGTCTCGACCGACCGGTTCCACCAGATTTTCCAGTATGTCTTCAAATTCATACAGGAGAATTACGTCGACGAGGTCGACCCGCGCGTTCTCTACGAGGGCGCGATGAAGGGGATGCTCGACTCGCTCGGCGATCCGTATACCACCTACATCGATACGGAAAGCATCATGGGCCTCAACCTGAAGGACACGACGACCGGGTCCTTCGGCGGCGTCGGGCTTTCCATAACGAAACCCCTCGTGTCCGGGCCCGACAAGCCCGCCTACGTCGAGGTCGCCTCTCCGATAGAAGATACCCCGGGATGGAAGGCGGGCATCCAGCCGGGCGACTTCATAATCGCGATAGACGGTACGGCGACTCCCGACCTCACCATGGAGGACGTCCTCTCCCGGCTCCGCGGCCCCATCGGGACGAAGGTGACCGTGCAGATCAGGCGCGGCAAGCTCATGGAGTTCCCGGTGACCCTGACGCGGGCGCTCATCGAGGTTCCGACCGTCAAGTACGAGATGATGGCGAACGGCATCGGGTACCTGAGGATAATCGAGTTCACCCCCGTCACCCCGGGACGCGTGCAGGACGCGCTTGACGCCTTCAAGAAGGCGGGCTACAAGGGCCTCGTCATAGACCTCCGCAACAACCCCGGCGGGCTGATCACGAGCGTCGTCGACGTCGCGGACAAGTTCATCGACTCCGGCGTCATCGTGTCGACCCGCTCGCGCATCTCGTACGAGAACCGCGAGTTCAAGGCGAGCCCCTCGCGCACGACGTTCCGCGACGGGAACATCCCGATCGTCGTGCTCATCAACAAGGGCTCCGCGAGCGCTTCGGAGATCCTCGCCGGCGCCCTCAAGGACTACCATCTCGCCTACCTCGTCGGGGAGACCACGTACGGCAAGGGTTCCGTCCAGCAGGTCATGGACCTCCTGAACAAGGACGCGATGAAGATCACGATGGCGCGATACTATACCCCGAGCGGCGCGAACATCGACAAGGTCGGCATCCCTCCCGACCGCGAGATCAAGGTTCCGGCGCTCACCGAGGACGAGGAGAAGGCCCTGGGGGAACTCTTCCAGACGACCAAGCTCGCCGACTTCGTGGCGGGGAAGGCCTCGTTGTCCGGGGCCGAGGCGGAGGCCTTCGCGCGCGTCCTCCAGAAGGATTACAAGGTGGACTTGCGCATACTGAAGCGGCTCGTGGTGCAGGAGTACTACCGCACGCACGTCAGTCCCCTGTATGACCTCGAGTACGACGTGCAGCTGCGCGGCGCGGTGGACATCCTCCTCAAGGAGAACGTCCCGTCGCTCATCGAGTCCACCAAGACGGTCATCGAACTGCAGGAAGGGAAGGCGCCCGAACCGGCCGCAGCGGGTACATGAGGCAATTCATACTGCCGGGCAACCCCGCGCCCGACGGCACCGTCGTGATACGCGGGGACGATTACCGCTACCTTTCAAACGTGTTGCGCCTTTCCCGCGACGACCTCGTCGAAGGCAGGCTCCCTGACGGAAGCCTGCGCGCGTTTCGCGTCGGCTCCCTGGACCGGCGCGCGAGGACGGTCACGCTGTGTCCCTCGGCCGAACGCGCGGACATGGGCGGGGTTCCCGCGGCCGAGACCGTCCAGTCCGGATTCCCCCATATTGTTCTCTTTCAATGGAAGCTCAAGGGCCCGAAGATGGATCTCGTGATCCGCCAGGCGACCGAGGCCGGCGTCGCCGCGATCGTGCCGGTCTCGGGCGAGCGTTGCGTCCCGCATTCCGGCGGGGACGCGCGCGGCGGGCGGCTTGAGCGCATCGTGCGGGAAGCCCGGCAGCAGAGCGGCTCGCCGGTCGCCACGGAGCTGCTGGATCCGGTCCCCTCGTCCGGGGTCGGCGGCGTTTGGGAGGCGCTTTGCGCCGGTGAGAGCGCCGCGCAAGGCGCCGGTGAGAGCGCCGGCGGCGAGGCGAAGGCCTTCGTTTTTACCGAGGCCCCCCTTGCGCGAAAAACCCTCCATCGCTATCTTGGATCGGGCGCCCGGTCGGTCGCTCTTGCCGTCGGACCGGAGGGCGGCATGACCGACGGGGAGATAGAAGGCCTCGTCGCGGCCGGTTTCGAGTGCGTCCATTTCGCGACTAACGTCCTCAGGGCGGAAACCTGCGCGCTTTACGCCATCGCGGCCGTACAGAACGCGTTGATGGAGATTGAATCGTGGCGATCGAAAGAATAGAATTCTTGAGGGTTCCGCTTGATATCGTGTCGGAAGAGGACCTCGAGTCCGCCGTCCTCGGCCTGCTCGCGTCGGGGGAGACGAAACACATCATGCTCGTGTCCCTGTGGGACGTGCTTCGCGCGCGGCACCGCGGCGAGTTCCGCTCGATGGTCACGCAGGCCGCCCTCGTGATCCCGACCTCGAAGAGCCTCATCCGGGGCGCGCGCTTCCTGAACAAGCGCGTGCCGGCGCGGCATCAGCCCTTTTCGTTCATCATTTCGGTGCTCGGCGTCCTCGAGCGCTACTACAAGTCGGTGTACCTGCTCGGCTCGCATCACCGGAGCCTCCTGCAGGCCGAGCGCAACGTGCGCAGCACCTTCCCCAAACTCGGAATCGTCGGCCGGTTCGCCGGACACTACCACCGGAGCATGGAGCGCAACATCCTCACCGCCATCGCCAAGGCGAACCCCTCGCTCGTCATTGTGGGGAACGGCATCCCCGGCGGACAGAAGTGGATCCACCGCAACCGATCGCGCATCGGCTCGGGCCTCGTGATCTGGAATCCCGACGTGATCGACATCTTCTCGGAACGGAAGCGCCGCGAATCCGAGAAGACCTTCGAGCGGGGCCTCGAGTATCTGCCGCTCGTCATGAGAAACCCCTTAAGAATTTTCAGGATTTTCCAATACTTGTGGTATAACGTCATTCTGCTGTATTACCGGCTGTTCCGGGGATAACCCCTGCTTCCTCGCGCGTCCGATCCCTTGAACCGGAAAGGAAGTGCCATGCTGAAAGTCCTCTATATCGCCTCGTCCCGCGAAGACGTCCGCTACGTATCCTCCATGAGCCGGGGCCTCTGGTCGGTCGAGACCGCGCCGCCCGAACGCCGTCTCCGCGTCACGGACGCGGCCGGCGGCTTCGACGTCGTCCTGATCGATCCCGCCGCTTCCGGGATGAACGCGGGCCGCGTCCTTTCCTCGATCGCGGAAACGCCCGGCGGGCCGCCCGTTGTCGTGGTCACGAGGGAATCCTCCGTCGCCTTCGCGCGGATGGCCGAGCGCTTCGGCGTTCGCGAGTACGTTCTGTTGCCGTGCGATTTCGGGCGGCTGAGCGAGCTCGTCGAGCGCGCCGTCGGCTCCCGCCCTTCCTCCCCCGACACGTGGACCCGCCCGCCCCTTGTCGGCGCCGCAGCCGCGGGCTTTATCGGCTCCGGGGCGGCGGCCCGCCGCCTCCTCGAGACGGTCTTCCGCGTCGCGCGCTCCACGGACCCCGTGCTTGTCCTGGGCGATACCGGCACCGGCAAGGATCTCGTCGCGAGGATGATCCACGAAAACTCCCCCGTCGCGGAAGGGCGCCTGGAGGCGCTGAACGTCAGTTGCATACCCGAGTCGCTCGCCGAGAGCCAGCTTTTCGGGAGCGCGCGCGGCGGGTTTACCGGCGCGGTTGACGCCCCCGGCGTGTTCGAGGCCGCGCACGGCGGGACGGTTTTCCTCGACGAGATCGGCTCGCTCGACCCGTCGGTCCAGCCGAAACTCCTGCGCGTGCTCGAGGACCGGACGGTGTGCCGCGTCGGATCGCGCGTTCCCCGGAAGGTCTCCTTCCGGCTGATATGCGCCACGAACCAGGACCTGCCCGCGATGATGCGCGCGGGCAGGTTCCGGAGCGATCTCTTTTACCGCATAAACGTCCTGCGCGTCGAACTGCCGCTTCTTCGCGAACGCCCCGAGGACATCGAGCTTCTGGCCGTCGAGCATCTTGTGCGGTACCGCAAGCGCCTTGACCGCGCGTCGATAGAGAAACTTCGCGGGAATCCGTGGAACGGGAACGTGAGGGAACTCAAGAGCTGTCTCGCGCGCGCGGCGAACGCCGCCGCGGGCGACGTCATCTATCCGGAGGAGATCCGGTTTTGACGTGCGCGATGCGGTGAAAGAGCCGCTCAAGCCGCGCGGCCTCGCCTTCCGAAAGGGCCGCGCGCGAAAGTATCTCCCGCAAGAACCGCTCGTTCTCCCCGGCGCCGGTGCGCTTGTAGAGGCCGACTTGCGCGATGTCGGAGGACAGGGATTCCGCCAGCTTGCCCAGCCGCTCGAGGCTGATGGGCTCGTAGCCGCGCTTTCTCTCGTCGAAGGCCGTAAAGAGTTCGTATGCCATCAGCTGTACCGCGTGGGAAAGGTTGAGCGAAGGGAATTCCTTGCCCGCCGGGATGTTGACCGCGAGGGAGCAGCAGTCGAGTTCCTCGTCGGTGAGGCCGGTGCGCTCGTTGCCGAACACGACGGCGACCGTGCCCTCGCCGTGTCCCTTCGCGAGGTTCGCGAACTGGGCGGGCGTCATCCCCCAGGATTTCCTTTTTTGGCCGAGGCGTCTGGTCGTGCCGGCGGCAAGCGAGCAGTCGGCGATCGCGGCCCGCAGGCCCGCCGCGTTCGGCTCGAAAAATCTCGCCTGCTCCCATACCCGGCCGGCGTGAACCGCCAGCGTCCGGACCTGGGTCTCGTCAAGGTCTTTCCTGTCGCCGACGATGCGAAGGTCGTCAAGGCCCATGTTCAGCATCGCCCTGCAACAGGATCCGACGTTTCGGCTTTCTTCGGGTCTGCAAAGGATGATGGCGCAAGGTATGTGCAACACAGGGCGATTCTCCGGATTGCCGCTTGTTCTGTCAAGGTCGCCCGGGGTACTATGAGCGGATGAACGCGACAGTATGCGACAGAAAAGCCCTCGTAGTCGGCGGCACCGGCGGTATCGGCGGCGCCGTTTCCCGGCTTCTCGTCGCCGCGGGCGCCCGCGTCACGGCCGTGGGCCGGCATCCCGTGCCCGGGGCCTCCGTTGTCGAGTGCTCGCTTGACAGCCGCGATAACCTCGGCCTTGTCAGCTCGCTTGCCGAGACCGCAGATATCCTCTGCGTCGCCTGGGGACCGTTTTTGCAAAAGCCCGTGGAGGATACGGGGGCGGGGGAGTGGGACTCGGTCGTCTACTCCAATCTCGTCTTGCCCGGGGCCCTTGTCTCGGCCGCCCTGCCCGGGATGCTCCGGAACGGGTGGGGGAGGATTCTGCTGTTCGGGGGCACGCGGACGGAGACGGTACGCGCGTTTCGGACGAACGCCGCCTATGGCGCTGCGAAAACCGGGATCTCCTCGCTCGTCAAGTCGGTCGCCGCGGTCCATGCGGGCGTCGGCGTCACCTGCAACGCCATCTGTCCCGGTTTTGTCGCGACCGAGTACGCAAGCGAGGCCCTCTTGCCCGGGATCGCGGCGCGAAACCCCGATGGCGTCCCGATGCGGCCGGAGGATGTCGCGAATGTCGCCCTTGCAATCTTAACCAATCCTGATATTAACGGGGTAATCCTTCCCGTTGACAAGGGATGGCTTCCTTAGTTCATTTGACAATTTATTTTATTGTGTTTATAGTAAAAATATTGGATAAAAGGCCGATACTCTAGGCGGTAGGAGCTATATGAACAATAACAGCATAATTCCCGGATTTGATGACGAAAAGGATGATAGTTTAAAAATCCGCCTGGAAAAGATTGATGACATCGAAGGTTGCATCCTTCTGTTCCTGAACGGATATATTGATACGTATAACTCCAGTTTCTTCCAAAAACGGGTATCCAAGATCGTTGAGGCTGGTTTCACGCGTCTTATTTTCAATTGCGGCGCCCTCAATTACGTGTCCTCGACCGGCATCGGGTCGTTTACCGCCTTTCTCAAGACCGTCAAGCCGAAGGGTGGTGATGTCGTACTTTTGGAAATTCAGCCCAAGGTCTATGAAGTTTTCCAGTTGCTCGGTTTTTCCCAATTCTTCAACATAAAGGATTCCCTCGCCGATTCGATCGATTTTTTCAAATCGAGCGGCGTGGAGGTCAAGTCCGAGGTATTCCCGAAGATCTTTTCCTGCCCGATTTGCTCCAAGAAACTCAAGGCGACAAAGGCCGGACGCTTCCGCTGTTCCGAATGCAAGACGATTCTTGCCATCGACAATAACGGGCAGGTGTTTCTCGGATAGACTGCGTATGGCGCGTGTAGCGCGTGTAGCGCGAGAGGAAAAGATCGAACCGCCGGTTCGGTCTTTTTTTTTGTCATTGTGTGTACAAACTGTGGATAACTTGGGCACTGTAACGGGTCCTCGGTAACGGGTCAACCCCTGGTACACGTCTCGTGGAGGCGACAACCTTCGCCTTTACTAAGCGTCTGGCGTATTTCTATGTATTATAACGAAATAGCGATAGTTAAGAAAAGTATACACCGCGTATCCTTCTGGATGATTTCATTAACAGATAACGAAATGCAGAATACTACAGAAAAAAATACTGGATAACCTGTGGAAAACCTGTTCATGTAGACGGGAATTCTATGCACAGTATAGAAAAGTTCTTGATCTCGGGATTAGCCCATGGTACTCTGAATTAAATGAAGAACACCTTAATGGTGCCCTACGTGTTTACCCTGAATCTCATCTTGTGGGGATGCGGAATTCCGTTTTTTTCCTCGCTTGCCTCATATCCTGACTTTATGGCCCTCGTTCACGGCAACCTCCAGGCCTTTGTTTCCGGATGCGCCTGGCGCGCGGTGTATTATCTGCCCTTGATTGTCATGCTGTCCCTGCTTGGCGTCTTTCTCTTCCTGATGCGCCATCCCTCCGTCCGGATACTGTCCCTCTTGCTCGTAACCCTGCTCGTGTTTTTTTCGGTTGTCGTCTTTATCCCGCTCGTAACCAAGCTGACGCGGGAGCGGGGCCTTTCCCTCGATACCCCTCCCGCCGTTACACCAGCCCGGGAGCGGGCCTTTTCCCCGGGGCTGATACGCCCCGACGTGGCGGGAACAAGGGCGGTATGGCTCGACGCGCAGGCGGGCGGGACGGGCGTCGGCCCGGTTATCCTCGCGCCGGCGGGCGAGTCCTCGACCGTCGAGGCGCTCACGGTCATCCCCCAGGCGGACTATTCCCGGGAGGACGGCAGCGTCCGTCGCGGGAAGCTCGTTATCGTCTCCCGCGCGGGAGGGCTCGATCCGCTGGTCGAGCGTTGGTTTGCCCCTCCGCTTCCCCTTGTCGCCTTCGCCGCCTCCGTCAACTCCGTGATGAACGGCTTTCGGGACGCGATGAAGTCGGGTTTTTTCTCCTGGCTTGTCGTCTCCGGTTCTTTTTTTGCCGCGGTGTTCGCGCTGTGGCTTCTGTGCTTCGCCTCGGGATGGAGACTGCTCAACATCATGTTTCTTCTGACGGGTTTCGTCGCGCTTTTCGCGCTGTATCCCCATGTCGCGCCCGGGGGGGCCGCCTTCGGCCTCGTTCGCTCCCGCGTACCGGCGGGCTTTCGGGACGAACTTCTCTCCGCGGCGTTGTACGGGGCGGTAATCGCGCCCGCGCTCGCCACGGGCCTCGTCGTGGCCGTCCGGAGGCGTTTGGCCGGCACCTCCGTGGAGGATTCCTATGCGCGAGGGTAGGCGGGTAGGACCGTCCCTGGCCGTCCACTATCTTCTCGGGCTCGCGGCATGCTTCGCGTACGCCTTCTCCCGCACGGACGTTGCCGCCCTTATTCCGCCGTTCGTCCTGCCGTACAAGGCGCGATCCGCGGTGATACTTTTTTCCTCGTTCATGCCGGCGTTGCAAATCAGCGGCATACTTGTCGGTTACGCGCTCCAGTTCAGCAAGCGCGCCGACGAAAACGTCAGCCGCTGGTCGCAGAGCCTTCTTGACTGGATCAAGGAGGCCTTCGGCATCACGCTGATAGCGCTGGGCGTCTTCGTGCTCATGGCCGAGGGCGTCTCGCCGGTCATGGCCGCGCGGCGCGAGTCGGCGATAACGAGATCCGAGGACTACCGCGACTACCTGACGGTCTCGAGGATGGCCCTCGTTCGCGGAGACCCGGAGGAGGCCGCCTTTCGCGTCGGGTTGGCCCTCGAAATATGGAAGGACAGTCCCGAGGCCCTGCAGATATCGGAAGAGTGCAAACTGCGCCTCGCTGACCGTGCCGGGGGAAAACCCGCTGCGGCGCCCCCCGCGCCCGATCCCCTCGTCGCGGGAAGCCCGTCGGGCCTGACCGTGCTCGAGGCGATGGACCGCTCCATCGCGGCGGAGAAGGCGCTCGATTTCTACAACGCGCATTATTACGCGACGCTGGCCGCCCGGTTGGCGAAACCCGGAGACCCTAACCGCGAGGCCGCGCAGAGGATGGCGTCGAACGCCTGGAACCGTATCACCGAGGGCTCGGATGCGCTTCGCGCCCAGGGCGATGCCCGCCTGTACGACGTCAAGCACAAGGGTTATCAGGCCATACAGTCCGGCGATTACCTGACCGCGTATTACGTGTTTCTCGCTTTGAGCGCCGAAGACGAGTCGAAGGCCGACGGCAAGCACGATCCCGACATCGCCCGCTTTCTCGAGGTGTCGCGTCGCGGCGTGCTTGAGTCCTTCTTTTTTATGGATGAAACCGAGGGTCTGCGGCTGTTCGAGTCCTCCCGTGACCTGTTCTTCCTGCTGCATCGCCCCGACGGGGGAACGGACGCCGTCTTCGTCCGCGGTGTCACCTATACGCGCTCGTCGGGAAGCGACGTCGCGTACCTGCGCGACCTCGAGCTCGCGCGGTTCGACCGGGCGCACCGCCTGCAGTACCGCATGCGCGTGCCGAACGCCAAGATGTTCGCCTTCGCGCCGGACGGTATCGATCCCAGGCCGCAGGTACTGCTTCGGTCCGTGGACAGAAACCGCGCGGGCGTGCGCGTGGCGCCGACTGTGCTTGAGGGTTCGGCGCCCGAGCAGGACACGAGCGTCCTCTTGCTCGACATGCCGCACCGCGACTTCAACCTGATCGTTTCGGCGAATCGGGGCCCGTCGTCGATGATCCTCGCCGACCTTTTCATGTTTGCCGACCGTGCCGGCAAGTACGGCTTCGAGCGCGAGACCTATCTCAGGGAGGCGCTCGCGCGCCTCGCCGACCCGTTCCTCATGCTGATCATCTCGGTTCTCGCGCTGGTCGCCGGCTGGAAGTACCGTCTCGGGAAGGGGGTTCTCTTCAAGGCGTGGTGGACGCTTGCCCTGCCCCTCTTCCCCGTATGCGCGTTCGCCGCGATCGGCGTCGTGAGGTATCTGGCCGGCCTCGTTATCGTCGCCTTCGTCGCCGCCATGCCCGACCGGGCCATGTCCCTCACGCTCGTTTCGCTCGGCGTGCTGTTCGTCGCCTCGTCGGTCTACTTCTTCTCCCAGCGATCGGACTAGGTCCGATCGCCGTGGTCTGACTATTCAGATCGCCGTGGTCTGACTAGGTCCGATCGCCGGTCGGACTGAAGCCGCCCGGCTGAAGGCCGACAAGCGAGTCGTGTCGCGCGGATCTAGCAGCTGGAAACGCGCTCGATCCGGGCGCCGAGCGACTGGAGCCGCGCCGTCAGGTTCTCGTATCCCCGCTCGATCTGATAGACGTTCCTGATGACGCTTTCGCCGCGCGCGCAGAGGGCCGCGATGACCATCGCCATTCCCGCGCGAACGTCCGGCGAGACGAGCTCCGAGCCGTGCAGGACGCTCGGGCCCGAGACGACCGCGCGGTGCGGGTCGCAAAGCGTGATGCGAGCGCCCATGCCGATGAGCTTGTCGACGAAGAACATCCGCGACTCGAACATCTTCTCGTGGACGAGCACCGTTCCCTCGACCTGCGTCGCGACCACGGTCATGATGCTCGTGAGGTCCGGCGGGAAGCCCGGCCAGGGCGCGTCGTCGATCTTGGGGATCATCCCGCCGAGGTCGCAATTGACCTGCAGTGACTGCTGGGTGGGAACCGTCAGCGTTGAGCCCTCCAGGTCCCAGCGTATGCCGAGCTTGCCGAAGGCGAGCCGGACGGGCCTGAGGTCCCTCGGCTCGACGCCCTGTATCGTCACGCTCCCGTGCGTGACGGCCGCGAGCCCGATGAACGAGCCGATCTCCATGTAGTCGGGCCCGATGCGGTACTCGGCGCCGTGAAGGCTTTTCTTTCCTTCTATCGTCAAGATGTTCGATCCGATTCCCGAGATTTCCGCGCCCATGGCGTTGAGCATGCGGCACAGGTCCTGCACGTGCGGCTCGCTCGCCGCGTTCGTGATGACGGTGGTCCCCTCCGCGAGCACGGCCGCCATGACGGCGTTCTCGGTCGCGGTGACGGAGGTTTCGTCAAGGAAGATATCCTGCCCCTTCAGCTTGTTGGCCGTGAAGACGAACTGGCCGTCGGCCTCGACCCGCGCCCCGAGCTCGGTGAGCGCGAGAAAGTGGGTGTCGAGCCGCCTGCGGCCGATGACGTCGCCGCCGGGGGGCGGGAGGACGGCCCGTCCCGCGCGCGCGACCAGGGGGCCGGCGAAGAGGATGGAGGCGCGGATCTTGCGCGAGAGCTCGATCGGTATGTCGGTTCTCGTGATGTCGCCGGCGCGGAGCGAGACGTCGTTGGCGCCGAGCCGCTCGACCGTTCCCCCGAGCGAGGCGAAGATCTCGAGCATGACCTGCACGTCCTCTATCTCAGGCAGGTTCCTGAGTATGACGGTTTCGTCCGTAAGAAGCGCCGCCGCCACGCAGGGAAGCGCCGCGTTTTTGTTGCCGCTGGCCGTGACGGTTCCCTTGACGGGTATCCCGCCCTCAATGCGATATTCGTACATCGTTAGTCCCCCCGGACCTTTGCGAGTTCCACGAGCGTCCTGACGGTCGATTCCATCTGGTCTAGCGAGGCCCATTCGGTCCGTGAATGATAGTTATGTCCGCCCGTAAACACGTTCGGAGTCGGTATGCCCATTTCCGTCAGGCGCGAGCCGTCGGTGCCGCCGCGTATCGGCTTGAGCGCCGGTTCGAGACCCGCGGCGCGGACGGCGTTCGCGNNCCGCGAGGCTTGAACCGCGACCGCCCCTCCCGGGAAGCGCGCGCGGACCGCTTCGGCGATCTCCCCGACGCGCGCGACGCGCCGCTCCATCGACGGAATCTCGAAGTCGCGGAGGAAGACCGTGACGGAGGCCTTCTCGATTCCGCCCGAGATCTCGAGCGGGCAGAAATACCCCTCGCGGCCCTCGGTCGTTTCCGGGGCCTCGGCGGCGGGGAGCTCCGCGACGAAGGCGGCGGCCATCGTCACGGCGTTGACCATCCGCCCCTTGGCGCTTCCCAGGTGAGCCGAAACGCCCGAGAAGGTCACGTCGCATCTCCATGCGTTGAAGCATTCCGCCTCGATCTCGCCCGCGTGGCCCCCGTCGACGGTATAAAAGAATTTCGACCTGATGCGGTCAAGCGGTACCTTGTCCATGCCGTGGCCGGTTTCCTCGTCGGGGCTGAAGAGTATCTCGATTTCGCCGTGGCGGACCGAGGCGTCGCGCGAAAGGACCGACACGAGGGTCATGATCGCGGCGATGCCCGCCTTGTCGTCGGCGCCGAGGAGCGTCGTGCCGTCCGAGGTCACGAGCGTGTGCCCGACGCAGGAGACAAGCGCCGCGTCGTTTGCCGGATCGAGGACGAGGCCGTCCGCGAGACGGATGGTTCCGCCGTTCCAGCGTTCGTGAACGACCGGGCGGACGCCGTCGCCGGGGGCCTCCGACGAGGTGTCGAGATGCGCCGAAAGGCCGAACGGCGGCTCGGACTCGAGTCCCGCGGACGGCGCTATGCGCGCGAGTACGTACCCGTTTTCGTCGACGGACGCCTCGGCCCCGAGCGAGCGGAGCTCCCCGGCGAGCATCGAGGCGAACGCGCGCTGGGATTCCGTGGAGGGCATCTGGCCCGAGGCGGCGCGGGAGGGATCGCTTTGCGTGCCGATCGAGGCATACCGGATAAACCGGTCAAGGAGTTCGTTCCGCACGCTGGTGTCGATCATGCCCTGCAGAGTACGATATTTGATTGCTCCAGTCAATCTTTCCCGCGCGGGACAAACTTGCCGTTTTCGCGGTAAAGCGCTACCTTTACTGGATGACCTCCATACCGGCCTACCCCGAATTCGCCCCCCTGTCCCTTGCCATGGCCCGTGAGATTTCCCCCCACCTCGTCCGGTTGCCGGACGGTGTGTCGGAATTCAGCTTCGCCGGGCTCTATCTCTTTCGCGAGCGGTACGGATACCGGGCGGCGTTTCGGAACGACCTTCTGGTCATCTCGGGGGAGCGCGAAGGAAAACGCTTTTTCATAACCCCGTGCTGCTCGACGGGCCGCGACACGATCGAGGAGCTGTTCGCCGATCACGACTACTGGAAACTCATCTCGCCCGCATTCGTCGAGAAAAACCGGCCCTGGATGGAGGAGGCGGGCTACGTGCCCGTATCCGACCGCGACAACTTCGACTACCTGTATCTGCGTTCCGACCTCGCGACGCTCTCGGGAAAGCGGTTTCACAAAAAAAAGAACCACATCAACGCCTTCGAGCGGGACAACCCCGAGATTTCCGTGCGGCCCCTGGACGTGTCGACGAGGGCTGACGCGATGGCGATCCTGGACTCATGGGCTTCCCACGAGGAGAATCCCGGTAACACGGATTACGCGGCCGCGCGCGAGGCCCTCGAGCTTATGGAGTCCTTCGCGATGTCGGGCCTCGTCCTGTACTCGGCCGGCGTGCCCGTGGCCTGGACGCTCGCCGAGACCGTCGCCGACGGGCGGATCTCCGCCGTCCATTTCGAGAAGGCTCGCGTGGAATACCGGGGGGCCTACCAGTACGTCAACTACGCCTTCGCGCAGTCCCTGCCCGAGTCGGTGGAGTTCATAAACCGCGAGCAGGATCTGGGCGACGAGGGGATGCGGCAGGCGAAGATGACCTATCGGCCGGCCGGGTTCGTCGAGAAATACCGGGTGGAAAAGCCGTGACCTCGGTATTCTCCCTCGTGCTGCTCCTGGCCTTTTTGGCCTCGGGCTTCCTCGCGGCGCGCCTGACGCCCGTCGGCCGGTTCGGCCCGCTCGCGAAGGTCTTTGACGCGATTCTGTGGGCGCTCCTTTTTTCCATGGGCTTGCGCATGGGCCAGGACCGGGAACTGCTCTCGGCCCTCGGCTCGATCGGCATCCTTTCGCTTACGGTCGCCGTCGTCACGGTCGCAGGCACCGTAGGGGCGCACCTTCTGTTCGCTCGGGCGTATCGCGCGCTGTCTGGGGAAACCCGTCCCCGCCGCGTCGCCCGCGCCGAAAGGACCTCTTTCCTCGGGCGGATCGGACATCCCCTCTTCCTGCTTCTGCTCGTGCTGGCGGGTTCCGTCGCGGGTTTCTTCCTTCCCGGCGTGGCGGTTGTATCCGACGGAACCCTTTCCGGCTGGATACTCTATGCCCTCCTTTTCATCATCGGGATCCAGATGGAGCCGCTGGGCGCCCGCGTCTTCCGTTCCCTCGCGAATCCCGTCGTGGTCCTGGTGCCCCTGGTCACCGTGATCGGCACGCTCCTCGGCTCGCTTTCCCTCGTGTTTCTCATGGATCTGACCCCGGGCACGGCCCTCGCGCTCGGCTCGGGTTTCGGGTGGTACAGCCTCTCGGGCATCCTTATCGCCGATCTCGGCGCTCCCGTTCTCGGGGCCGCTGCCTTTCTCTCGAACCTCCTCAGGGAGCTGTTCGCGTTCTTCCTTATTCCGTTGCTCGCGCTTTCGGGGCGCCCCGAGCCGGGGATCGGCGTCGGAGGCGCGACGAGCATGGACGTGACCCTGCCTCTCCTGGAGGAGGCCTGGGGGCCCGCCGTCGTGCCCCTGTGTCTCGCGCACGGATTCATCCTGAGCCTCGCGGTGCCGTTTCTCGTTCCACTCTTCATGGGTTTATAGTATACTCTGAGGCGGAATCGGAGGGTTTCATGGAATTGGTCAGCACGCGAGATACAAGCCGAATAGTCAGTTTCCGCAACGCGGTTCTCGACTGCATCCCGCCCGACGGGGGACTGTACGTGCCCGCGAGGGAGGAGGACCTTCGGCCCTGGATCATGTATATGGACGAAACGACCTCGTTCGCGTCGATCGCCGGAACCCTGACCTCGGCCCTGCTCCGCGAGGAGTTGAGTCCCGTCGTGTGCGAGCGCATCGCGGCCACCGCGTTTTCCGGCATGAATCCCGAACTCCATCAGCTCGACGACCGTCTGTTCTCCCTCGAGCTGTATCACGGTCCGACCGGATGTCACAAGGACTTCGGTTTTTCCTGGTTCGCGTCCGCGCTCGAGCATCTTCTTATAATGGACGACAGAGAGGCCGTCGTGCTCGCCGCCACCGGCGGCGTTACCGGCAGGAGCCTTGCCGCCGCCTTCGCGGGCAAGAAGCGTCTCAAGCTCGTGCTGGCCTACGCCAGGGGAACGCTCGCGGGTCTCGACCAGGAATGCCTCGCCTGGAACGGTGGGAACATCTGGCCCGTCGAGATCGACGGCGATCTCGCGACGGCGCAAAACCTCGTGCGGTTCATGTACTCGGATCCCGAACTCGTCAGGCGGTACGGCCTGACGCTCGCCAACACGATGAACATCGGGCGGCTTCTGCCGCAGGTGTTTTTCTACATGTACGCCTTTACCCGCATCCGCCGGCAGGTGAGGGGAGACATATTCTACGCGGTGCCCTCGGGAAATTTCGGCAACCTCGTCGCCGGCCTCTATGCATGGAAGTTCTCGCTTCCCGTCAACGGGTTTATCACCGACGCGACCCCGTCCCTTTCCTGCGACGCGTCCGGCAGGTGCCTGTGCATGGATTCCGTCGTGCCGCTCGGCAAGCGCGGCCCCGCCGATCCGGCGAGTCCCTCGAATCTCGAGCGGCTCGAGCAGGTGTTCGCGGTCAATCCCATGATACTGAGAGGGCTCGTGTTCCCCGCGGAGATCCCGCCGGGCGACGTGCCGGGGCACATGTTCTCGTTCTACAAAAAATACGGGAAGACGGTCGACTCAGCGGCCGCGTCCGCGTACGGGGCCATATACGCCGCGACGGAGCGCGTCAACGCCGACGACGGAACGGCGATCCTCGTGTCCAAGGACCATCCCGCCTTCGAGGCAGACAAAATAAGGATGGCATGCGGCGTCGCGCCCGGGCTGCCGCCGTCGCTCGCGCGCGCGAAGGACGCGGTACCCGGAGCGATGCGCATCTCCGCGGAGCGCGCCGCGCTCGAGGCGATACTGGAACGCGTCGCCTCCCTCTGACCGTTCATTTTCAGGCGATACGCCGGCGCGAAACGTTGCGTCGTGGAATAAAAACGGGTATACTGAGTGTGTTAGCGTAGGGGGGGCCATATGGCGTACAAACTAGATGGAGCGAAGTTCGAGACTGTCGATGAGCTGGTTGAGGCTCTGTATCCCCTGTACTCGGACAAGATGTCTGTCGAAGAATTCAAAAAATACGTAGAGGAAAACGCGCAAAAAAGTTAAGTTGAAACGCGCCGTCGCGTTTGATGCGCGGACCCCGAACGGGGTCCGCGTTTTTTTTGCCTCGCGACGTCCGGCTATTTCCGTGGCAGCGACGCGAGCAGGTCCTCGAGGCGGTAAGCCGAGGCCGTGAAAAGTTTTTTTGCCTTTTTGAGCGCCGACGCGACGCGCGCCCTCCTGACCGCGCGCGCGGCCGTCCCGAGCGGCAGAAGCGGGAACGCGCGGACCGGACGGGAGAACGCGACCGCCGCCCACGCAGCGAATTCCGCCGTGGACTCGGCGCCTTCCTTGTTGAACCAGATCGTCCCGTCCCAGGCATGCACGCCGCAGGAGGCGCGGATCTCGTGGATCGCGGCAAGCCGGCGGATCGCGTTCGCCGCGCCGCCGACGCCGGACCGGACGCGCCCTTCGCGAAGCGCGAGAAGCGTCCGGAATTCCGAGAGACGTTCGGAAAGGTCGCGGTCGCCGAGTCCGTAGTCCAGGGCCATGTCGACCGCCTTGAGATCGAGCGTCCAGAGGCGTATGAGGCCGAGGTGCGTCTCCGCGCCGAACGGCCTCGACGGGATGTCGCGAATCGCGTCGAACGCGACCGAGAACGCGACGGCCTCGGCGAAGGCGGGGACCTCGCGCGCGCGCCGTCGGGCGACCGCGCCGAAGAGGCCCGAGGCCGGGAGGCCGGCAAGCCGGAAGGCGAAGGCCCTGACGGCCCGGGCGGAGTCGAACCCCGAATAGTCGACGGCGAGGCCTGACGCCTCGCGCTCCGAGAGCAGCGTCGCCACGCATGCCCCGTAGAACGCGCGCGCGCGCGTCCTGCAGGACCGTGACAGGGCCCGCGCCAGCGACCGCGCCCTCGACGGGCCCGATTCGAGTATCTCCCTGACTTTGGCGACAAACTCGCCCGTCACGAGGGCGGAAAGCGCCTCGTAGAGGTCCGCGTGAACGATGTTCTGGATGCCCATGCGCACGTCGCGGATTCCGGCCCCCGACAACCGCTCGTACAGAATCCGGTAAAGTCCCTCGGGGCCGTCGTCGACCTCGTAGATCTCCGAAAAGGCCTGGGTCTGGAAACCGTCGAGCGTGGCGAACAGTCCCTTGTCGGCGAGTTCCCCCGTCGTGCGCAGGAACGAAAGCCCGGTGCGCTGGTCGCGCAGGACGCAAAACCGCCCGTCGCGCACCGTGAGGGCGAGCCCGTGCGCGAGCGCGCGCTGAACGAGACGCCTCTCCCCGTCGTCCGCTTTCTCCGCCTTGGCCGCCGACGTCTTGATCCATCCGGCGGTCCGGGAGAAGGAGTTGTTGTACAGGATGAGGGCGCGTTCGGATCCCGCGCGGTTCGACCAGGCGAATACGTTCTCGTTGACGGCCGATCCCTCCCAGAAGTCGTACAGGTAGAAGTTCTCGACGCCGGCGAATACCCAGCGCTTCTTCATCAGGGGGAAGATCTCGCGGCGGTGCCGCTCGACGAGACCGGCGTCCGGCGCCTCGTCGCGGTACGCGCGGCGGTATTCCATCCCGTATTTTTCCCGGAAGCCCTCGACCTGCCCGTGGCCGAACATCGGAAGGCCCGGCATCGCTACCATCATCGTGCACACGCCGAAGTACTTGTCGCCCGAGCCGAACTGCGCGATGGCCGTTTCTTCGTCGGGGTTGTTCATGAAGTTGACGTACCGCTTGAGGATCTCTGGATCGAACTCTATCGTGTTCTTGATGGTCGTCCGGTATTTCTCGTTGTCCTCGCGCTTGAGCATGTTCATGAAGGCCGAGTTGTACACGCGGTGCATCCCGAGCGTCCGGACGAAGTAGCCCTCCATCATCCAGAAGGCCTCAGCGAGGAGGAGCGTGTCGGGTATTTCTTTCGCGCAGCGGTCGACGACCTCCCGCCAGAATTCCTCCGGTATCCGCCGCTCGAATTCGGCCCGCGATATCGCGAAGCGCGAGCGGCTCGCGATGTCGCCGCCCTTGCCCGGCTCGGGGTACCAGAGCCGCTGGATGTGTTTCTTCGCGAGAACCATCGCCGCGTCGAAACGGATGATGGGGAAGTTTTTGGCGACGTGCAGGATCTTCCGGATGACCTCTTCCCGCGCCTCGGGGTTGAGGAAGTCTATCTGCGCGGTGTCGTTCCAGGGCATGCCCGTTCCGTCGTTGCCGTGGTAGATGTAGCGCGCGTCCCCGGTGGCGTTGTCCACGCGCTTGAAGACGACGGCGCAGTCGGTTTTCGAATAGTAGTGGTTCTCGAGATAGATCCCCACCCGCCCGTCGTGCGAGAGGTTTTCGCCCGAGAAGTCGTAACCCGGGAAGGGGCTCTCGGCCGTTTGCACGAAGAGGTGCGGCTTCTCGACGACCCAGGAGGAGTCCATCCCGGTGTGGTTGGGGACCATGTCGCTCGCCATCCGGATGCCGCGCTTCCATGCGCGCGCGC
Organism: Spirochaetales bacterium Spiro_10; assembly: GCA_001604405.1. Lineage (GTDB taxonomy): Bacteria > Spirochaetota > Spirochaetia > Treponematales > Treponemataceae > Teretinema. Next base: position 23,584 of record LVBL01000035.1, on the reverse strand, counting down.
GCAGGTTCTCAAGCGCGTCCCAGCCGCCGAGCTCGGAGGCTATCTCGTAGTCGTCGAGGCTGTACGCGCTCGCGGCCGCCTCGGGGTTGCCGCATATCTGCTTGATTCTCGCGCTCGCGCGCGAGCGTTCCCACAGGCCGATGAGCCAAAGGCCCGTGAAGCCGGCGTCGCGCAGGCGGTCGAGTTCCTCGTCCGGAATCTGGTCGAGGCGTGATATCTCGCGGCCGTAGGACACGCTCAGCTGGTGAAGCCACACGAGCACGCTCTTCGCCATGAGCACGACGTTCGGCATCCAGTCCTTGTCGGGGCTGAAGCGTTCGTATTCCGCGTTGATGTCGCCGAACTCGTACGCGTCCATGTCGGGGCCGCCGGGGCCGAAGCCGCCGCCCCAACCGGGCTTTTCCTCCTCGGCGATGAGGTCAAGCCCGCCGAGAAGGCGCGCGAGCCATTCGCCGAGAAACGATCCCCACCGCGTGCGTATGTACTCGAGCTGTCCCTTGAGGTCGTAGGGGGAGTACTCGACGGGCGCCCTGAGCATGGAGACGAGGTCGCGCCCCTCGGGGCCGAACGGCGGGTTCACGGACGACCACGCGCGGAAAGCGTCCCAGAACCGCGGCCATGCGGCATCGCCTCGGATCTCCGTGTCGTCGAACATCGGGAGGAAGGGCTCGAAGGCCGGGTTCTGGTTCGCGAGCTCGACGGTCATCAGCTCTTCGAGCGCCACGAACTCGCGCGCGGTTCCGTCCGCGTCCCTTCCCGCGAGCCAGGCTTTCGCGGTTTCCTTTCCCGCGTACACCGGCTTCGCCGGGAAACGTTCCGAGAACGTCGAGAGAATCCTCGTTACCGCCTCGGCCCCGACGGCGCCGTCGAGATGCGCCCGCGCGAGGGCGAAAAAGTCCGCCTTCATCCGCTCGCGGTAGAGCCTGCAGACGTAGTGGAATATCTCGTCGATGAGGGCCATCGCGTTCAGCTGGCCGGCGCGAAGGTAGCGTTCCGGGTGGTTTTTGCCGTCGACGCGGGCGTTGTAGGCCTTCGTGAAACGGTGAACGGCCGCGATGTCCGCGAAGACGACGTTGCCCGCGGACGAAAAAAGCGCCTCGTCGAAGGCGCAGGCGCGGCGCGTTTCCGCGTTGATGTGGAACTCCATGAGGCGCCGGTCGCCGCATGGTTCGGCGCCGATGGGGATGAGGATCGTTTGCGTGCGTGGATTCACTTGTCTGCTCCCGTCTCGCCGCGCGACGAGTCCATCTGTTCCGCGTGGTCCCGCGCGACGCCCGCGATCGCGTCGACGAGCCGCTTGTCCTTCTTCAGCGCCTCGACGCGAACCGGGATGCGCCAGGTCCAGTTGAACGCCGTAACGCTCCCCGGAACGTTTATGCGGTCGCTTTCGCTCGGATTTCCGTAGTAGTCGCCCGAGAGCGCGAGAAGGTCCTGCAGGGGGACGGAGAAAACGCGCGAGCCTGCCCGCGCCACCGTCGAAAGGACCCGTCGGGCCAGTTCCGGGTCGAATTTCCGGCCCGGTACGCCCTCCGGCGTTTCGGCGCCCGAGGCGCGCCAGTAGGCCGCCATCGCCCCGTCGCCGCCCTCGTCGTTCCACCAGCCCCTGAGCGTCGAGGAGTCGTGTACGGAGGTAGTCGCGACCGAATGCTCGGGATAGCTCCCGAAGGCGGTCAGCGGCTGGCCGCCGGCGTTCCACGCGCGCTCCCAGCGGACGACCTTGAGGCCGTAGATGCCGAGCTCCGCGAGCACCTCGGGAACGCAAGGCGGGATGCTGCCGAGATCCTCGGCGCAGGGGAGCATGTCGACTCCCCCCGCGAGGGTTCCGAGAAGTTCGGTCGCCTGGGCGCGCCAGCGCCGCTCTCCCCGCTCGCGTTTTTCCGAAAAGAGCCGTTCGAGGTCGGCGCGTTCGCCGTCCGAAAGGGATTTCCACGCGGTCGTGTCGCGGTAATTCCAGACGGGACAGTAGAGCGGTTTGCCCGCTTCGTCGCGCCCCGTTACCTGGAGGAGCCGGTCCCGCCAGCGCGCCACGAGCGTCTCGCGCACGGCGTCGGGGAGATCGGCGCGCCGTATCGAACGCTCGCCGGTGATCCCGGCCTTGAACGTCCACAGTTCCTCGTTGCCGACGCGGTCCATGACGCGCCCGAGCGATCCGTGCGCCGCGAGGTAGTCGTGGCCGTTCGCGTCCTCGACGGCGCGGGTCGGAACGTGGGGCTCGGTGATCCAGCGAAGCCTGTCCCCGGCGTAGCCGCGCTCGGTCAGCTCGGGCGACGTGATCGGCTCGTGCGGTGTCGTCCAGCCGAGGACGCCGGAGTCGTTTCCCGACGGTACCGACCAGATGCGGAAGAAGCCCAGGATATGGTCGATGCGGAAGGCCGCGTAATAGCGCGAGGCCGACCGCAGCCGCTCCTTCCACCACGCGAATCCGTCCTCCCGCATGTTGTCCCAGTTGTAGATCGGGAATCCCCAGTTTTGCCCGAGGGGGTTCATGTCGTCGGGCGGGCTCCCCGCGCGAAGGTCGTCGCGGAAGAACTCGGGCAGGGACCACGCGTCGCAGGAGTCCTCGTTCATCAGGATCGGTATGTCGCCCTTGAGGTAGACGCCGAGTTTGGCGCACTCCTTGACCGCCTTCGAGAATTGCTCGTCGAGCCGCATCTGGAGCCAGGCGTAAAAAAGGTGCGTGGACTTTCGCGCGGGACTTTCCCACCGGTCGCGGATCTCCGCGCGCGACGGCGTCCGCATCTTCGGCCATTCCTTCCAGGACGCGTCGAGGTTCCGTCTCTTGAGGTTCATGAAGACCGCGTACTCGGCTATCCACGCGTTTTCCGCGATCCACCGTCCGAGCGCGGGGTCCGAAAGTATCTCGCGCTCGGACGAGTCGAACACGGCGTGCAGGAGATCCATCTTCGCCGCGCGGAGCGAACGGTAGTCGAATCTCTCGCGCGATTCGTGGATGTCGCGGATCGAGTTGATCTCCTTCTGGAACGGCGCGGCCTCGGGCAGGTCCCGGAGGCTGAGGTACACGGGATTGAGCGCGAAGGCGGAGAGCGCGCTGTACGGCGAGCTCTCGGTTCCCGTGTCGTTGACCGGAAGAAGCTGGATGAGCGTCACGCCCGATTTCGCGCAGAACTCCGCGAAGGGCACGATGTCCGCGAATTCGCCCGATCCGCAACTCCGTTGCGTGCGAAGCGAGCCGACCGGGACGACGACGCCGGTTATCCTGTAGGGAGACGATGGAAGCCGCATACGCCCATTATACGGCACGAACTTGAAAAAGGAAAGCGACGCGCCGTCCGGCGCGGATCCCGCGCGCGGTCAACGGGTCGGCGACCGGCTGTCCTGCGGCGCCCCGCCCGCCGCGAACCCGCCTTTCCAGTGCCAGACCGGTTTCGCGAGGGCGGAGGAGAACGGCTGCGCGCGACCGAAATCGGGGAGCCACTCGGAGTCGCTCACGAGCTCCTGGTAGAAGCCCGCGTCGATGCCGAGCTCCTCGAGAAGGGCGCGCAGCGAGTCGTATTCCGCCTCGTCGAGCGGGCGGTTCTGGAATTCGTCGAGCGCTCGTGCGCGCGGGTTCGCCTCTACCGGGGTGTACTGCGTCATGAGCGAGAGGATCGCCGTGCCCGCGAGCCGCTCGGCGAACCACTCGAGCGCGAGCCGGGTGTCGCCGAGGCGGCCGGGAAGCGCGAGGTGCCGCACGATCACGCCCGACGAGAGGACCTCGGCGCTTCCGTCCCGGCTTCGCGCGTATTCGAGCGGCGCGCGTGAGGCCATGTGGCGTATCGCCCTCTTGGCGACGGAGGGATAATCACGCGCGTCGAACACGCTCTCCGACAGTTCGGGGTTCAGCGTCTTGAGGTCGGGGAGCCATGCGGTCACGAGACCGTCGAGGAGCTCAAGCGCCTCCGGATTTTCGTACGCGGAGGAGTTCCAGAGTATCGGGACGGAGAGTCCGCGCGATCGCGCGCGGTCGAGGCCCCGTGCCAGGGCCGGGATCGCGTGGCTTCCCGTGACGACGTTGACGTTCTCGGCGCCCGCGCGCTCGAGACGAAGGCAGATGTCCGCGAATGTGTCGTCATCGACCGCGGCGCCCATGCCGTCGTGCGAGATCTGGAAGTTCTGGCAGAACTTGCAACGAAGGTTGCAGCCGGTCACGAAGATCGTGCCGGATCCGCCGGCGCCCGTAATGGGCGGTTCCTCGCCGTAATGCAGGCCCGCCCAGGAGAGGCGCAGTTCCGCCGTTTCGCCGCACAGCCCACGCTCTCCCGCGTTCCGGTTGACCCCGCAGGCGCGCGGGCATATCGCGCATGACTCGTATTCTCGTTCCATCGAACGCTCAGAGTATGTGGGCGGGCAAAAAAAAACAAGCCGGTCTGTCACCGGCTTGTACGAGCCTTGCACCCCCGTCAGGGAGCCGTTCCGCTCTCGGGAACTTCGGCTTTCCTTCCATGCCTGTCATTGATCCCGACAGGCCGAAAATCATCGTAGGTCGCCGGTTTCTCTCCGGCTTTGTGACTCAGGCGGATTTTCCATACAGGTTCCTCCCTCGTTCCGTTCTCGTTGCCGTTACCGGAGGGCCCACCCGGCCGTATCCGGCACGCCATATATTCCGTGGCAGTCGTAACCTTCCACAACCCAAATATCATTCACTCCCGGCGACAAGTCAAGGGAAACGAGGTTTTTTTTCGCGAATTTTCCGTAGCCTCGCGAGCGTCGTGGCGCGCGACGACGCGTGGCGTCAGTAGGCCTTTCCCCGCTCGACGACGACGGAGAGGATGCCCGTGACGATATCGAGGTCAAGGGTGTCGGCCTCCGCCGAAACCGTGTCACGGATTTCGGCCCAGTCGTCGTCGGGGAAATCCGCCTCCTTCGGGAAGCATCCCGACAGGAGGGCGAGCACGTTCCCGAACCATTCGATCGCCCCGGCCCTGCCTGCCGCGGTCGCCGTGGCCCCGGCGTACCGCTCGCCCCAGTACTCGGCGAGCGAGTCCCCGACGCCCGCGTAGTCGCGGGTCCACGAGAGAAAGAGGCGCGTGATGGCCTCGCGGAATTCGCGCTCGAAGGCATGCCCTCCGGCAGCCTCGTCCTTTGACGCGCGGGACGCTATGCGGTCCGCGTCGGAAAAAAATTTGTCTAAGTCGGTCATTATTTGATTGTAGCAAAAAACCTTGACTTTTCCCATGAAGGAACGTACACTGGCCATATGAACCTGAAAACTGTTTTGACGACGGAGACGGTCAACCTTCACCTCAAGGGAACCTCCAAAGAAGCGATAATCGACGAACTGCTTGATATACTCGTCTCGGCCGGCAAGGTCAAGGACAAAAACGCGGCGCGCGCGTGCGTGCTTGATCGCGAGCGCAAGATGTCCACGGGCATGAAGCACGGAATCGCCATCCCCCACGGAAAGACCGATTCGGTGGACGACCTCGTGGCCTGCATGGGCATTTCCGACAACGCGGTCGACTTCGATTCCCTCGATCAGGAACCCTGCCGCATTTTCATAATGACCCTTTCGCCGATAGACAAGACCGGTCCGCACCTCCAGTTTCTCGCCGAGGTAAGCCTCCTCTTCAAGAGCGCCGAGAAGCGCCAGGAGATACTCAAGTCGAACGACAAGGCCGAGATCATCCGGATCCTTACCGAATAAGGATCGAGGCGCGTCGAGCGTTTCCGCGGCGGAGCCGCCGGGACGCGCGTATCAGAGGGACCCGAAGGGGTCCCTTTTTTTATCCGAAGGAGCGGTTCATGAAGACTGAGGCGAGATTCGTAACGGACGGGATGTATCTTCGCGACGCGACTGGCCGTGTCGTGATCCTGCGCGGCTGCAATCTCGGCGGCGACAGCAAGATCCCCGCGAGTCCGCCCGGCGCCCCGCTCTCGGCGGACGTGTCGTTCGTGGGCAGGCCCTTCCCCGAGGACGAGGCCGACGCCCACTTCGGGCGCCTCGCCCGGTGGGGCTTTACCTTCCTCCGGCTTGTCATCACCTGGGAGGCCGTGGAGCATTCGGGTCCCGGGGTCTACGACGAGGAGTATCTCTCCTACCTGCGTTCCGTTCTCAAGCGCGCCGAGGCCCACGGCATCTCGGTTTTTGTCGACCCGCACCAGGACGTGTGGAGCCGATGGACCGGAGGGGACGGGGCGCCGCTGTGGACGCTCGAGGCCGTGGGGCTCGACCCCGCCCGGTTTGACGCCGCGGGGGCGGCGATTACCCGGGAGGGGCAGGGTTCCTCCTATCGCCCCATGAGCTGGGGGCTCAATTACCTCCGCTATGCCGCGGCAACGATGAACACCCTCTTTTTCGCCGGCAACGCCTTCGCGCCCGGCTTTCTCGTGGAGGGCGTTCCCGTGCAGGACTGGCTCCAGGACCGCTTCATCGCGGCGATGTGCCACGTCGCAAGGCGTATCAAGGATTGCGCCGCCGTGGTCGGGTTCGGCCTCTTCAACGAGCCGCATTACGGCTTCGTCGGCCTCGCCGACCTCCGTTCCCACGGCCGCATCACCGCCCCCTCGGGAGCCGTCCTGTCGGCCTTCGACGCGATGGCGTCCGCCTCGGGATATCCGCGCCCGGCACGTCGCTTCGCCCTGTTCGGGATGCTGACGCTTCCCGGCCGCGAGACCATCAACCCCGCAGGCGAAAGCGTCTTTCGCCCGGGCCACTCGTGCCCGTGGAAGCTGGCCGGGGTATGGACGGACGAGGGCGGCGGGCCGGTTCTCAAGAAGAGCGGATACTTCGCCGCCTTTCCCGCGGGGCATCCGCGCGCGGGCGAGCGCGTTTCCTTTTGCGGTGATTTCCTCAAGCCCTTCCAGCTCAGGTTGATGGCCGCCCTCTCGAAGAAACACGCCCACTACCTCTTTTTCGCCGAGGGCGTACCGATGGGCGAGCGCGTTTCCTGGCGCCCTGAGGACCTCGTTCGCGACGGGGAACGGCCGTTTCAGGTCGTGGACGCCCTTCACTGGTACGACGGGCTTACCCTGCTTTCGAAGAAATGGCGGTCCTGGATCGTCGCCGACGCCGAGACGAGCGTGCCGACCTTCGGGCGCTCTGCCGTCAGGCGAAGCGTGCGGGATCAGCTGAGCCGTCTCGCCGCGCGGCCGCGTGCCGAGGGGATGCCCGCATTCCTGGGGGAATTCGGCGTGCCCTTCGACCTGAACGGCGGCTCGTCGTACCGCACCGGGGATTTTTCCGGGCAGGAGCGCGCCCTCTCATCGTATTACGACGGTATAGACGCCGCGCTCTTGCATTCCACGATATGGAATTACGCGGCCGGAAACACGCACCGGGACGGCGACGGCTGGAACACGGAGGACCTTTCGATATATTGCGCCGAGGACGGCGGGGGGCGCGCGGTGCGCGGGTTCAGCCGGCCCTACGCGATGGCGACTTCGGGCATGCCGCTCGCGATGTCGTTTGACCGGGACACGGCGCGGTTTTCGTATGAATGGGATTCGCGCGAGGGCGTTACCGAGATCTACGTGCCGGGTCATTGGTACCCGGACGGATGGGAAACCCGCGTGGAGGCGGCGGGCGGCGGTTCCGCGGCCGCGTCTTGCGACTCGCGGCCTGCCGAACAGCGGCTGTACGTGACGACCGGGACGGCGGGCCGCCTGCGGCTCGTCATAACGCCCGTCGCCTAGCGGCGGGTCGCGGGCCGCACCTGCTCATGCTCGTCTATCTCGTATTTGTAGGCCACTTGCTGGTTGAACAGCCGTTCGAGCCCCTCGCGGTACGATAGGATGCGCGAGACGTAGTCGAGCGTGCGCTTGGGGGTATTGTTGTTACGAACCTTGGTCGTTCCGGCGTTGTACATGGCCAGGGCCGCTATCTCGTTTCCGGACAGGTCGATGCAGTAACTCAGGTGGGCGAGCCCGTTCTTGGCGTTCGTCTCCGGGTTGAAGAAGTCCTTTTCGCCCAGTTGCGGGAACGAGCGGTTGTTCAGCTGGAACAGTCCCCGGTCGACCGACGTGGCGTTCTTGTTGACCGCCCTCGGCTGATAGCGGCTTTCCTCCCAGGCAAGGGCGAAGGCAAGCGCCGCGGGTATGTTGTTGTGGCTCGCGTTCTCCAGGATTATCCTCGTAATGGCCGCGTCGCCGGTGATATGCTCGTAAAACCAGATGACGTCGTTCCTTGAGGCCTCGGCGCGGTACAGGGCGAGACTGCGGTCCTTCTTCCGGCCGGCCTCCATCGCGGTTTGATGGAATTTCTCCGGCGCGACGATGGCCGCGAGTTCGGCGTCACCCTCCATCGAGACGAAGCTGCCGGACAGGATATCGAATTGCGTATAGATTACCTTGCCCGCCAGAACGACAAGGCCGAAAGCAAAGACCGCGAGCAGTATTTTTTTTGGGTATACGGATCTCGTTGCGTTAGGATAGACCATATGCGATATACTCCACTAATTTCAAACGTTTACGGGCAAAATATACTTGCTGATCTGGCTAAGTTCAAGCTCCATGCCCGGGATACGGCCGAAATTCCCGGGAATTTCTCCAAAAAATGCAAAAAAAACCCCGAAACCGGCGGTTTCGGGGCGGCAATCAGACGAAAGTTTTGTCAAATGGTGACGGGATCACCTATTCCTCGGAGACCGTAACGGGGCAGGGGGCGCCCCCGTTGATGACGCGCACGGCGATAACCCCGTCGATATCCTGAAGGTTGGCGACGACGTTTGCCGACACCTGGGATTCCACGTCGATCAGGTTATAGGCGACGTCGGCCCGGTTCTGGTTCGTCATGGAGGCGATGTTGAGCTTCGCGCCGGCGAGGATGCTCGTGATCTGGCCGATCATGTTCGGGACGTTCTTGTTCGCGACGCACAGGCGCGCGCCCGTCGGCGGGATGCAGCCCTCGATCTTGCATTTGGGGAAATTGACCGAGTTGACGATGTTTCCGTTCTCGAGGAAGTCGCGAAGCTGGTTGACCGCCATGAAGGCGCAGTTCTCCTCCGCCTCCGGGGTTGAGGCCCCGAGGTGCGGCAGGCAGATGACCCCCTCGCAGGCGAGCATGGCCTCGTCGGCGAAGTCGGTCACGTGGCAGGCGACCTTCCCTTCCTTGATCGCGGCGATCATGTCGGCGTTGTTCACGAGACCGCCGCGCGCGAAATTGAGTATCCGCACGCCCTTTTTCATGATCCTGAGCTTGTCGGCGTTGATGAAGCCCTTCGTCTCGTTCGTCTGGGGAACGTGGATGGAGATGTAGTCGGCCTGCGCGAGGAGGGCGTCGAGGCTTTCGGCCTTGTGGACGGCGCGGGAAAGCGACCAGGCGGCATCGACCGATATGAAGGGGTCGAAACCGATGACGTTCATCCCGAGGGTAACCGCGTCGTTCGCGACCATCGCGCCGATGGCGCCGAGACCCACGACGCCGAGCGTCTTCCCCTTGATCTCCGGGCCGACGAACTGGCTCTTTCCCTTTTCGGCGAGTTCGGGAATCTCGTCGCCTTTCCCGGCGAGGCCCTTTGCCCAAACCGCCGCCGTGTGGACGGGCCGGCTCGAGAAGAGGAGGGCGGCGATCACGAGTTCCTTGACCGCGTTCGCGTTGGCGCCGGGGGTGTTGAAGACGACGACGCCCTTCTCGGTGCAGGCGGCGACCGGGATGTTGTTGACACCGGCGCCCGCGCGGGCGATCGCCTTGACGGTGGCGGGAATCTCCGTCCCGTTCATCTCGGCGGAACGGACGAGCACGGCGTCGGGATTGAGGATCTCGCTCGCGATCTCGTAGTCGTCGCGGGGGAAGAGGGCGAGTCCGTCGGGTGAAATCTTGTTGAGGGTCTGAATCTTGTACATTTACGCGTTCTCCTTCTCATGGAGTTCGCCGGTTGATCCGGCGAACTCCCGGGGAAGCCAACTTATTTGTTGGCTTCCTCAAACTTCTTCATGAACTCGACGAGGGCCTTGACTCCGTCGACCGGCATGGCGTTGTAGATCGACGCGCGCATGCCTCCGACGAGACGGTGCCCGGCGAGGTTGACGAGCCCCGCCTTGGCGGCCTCGGAGACGAACTTCTTGTTCATCGCGTCGGCCTTCTCGGCGTCCGCGACCGTCGTGACGAAGGGGATGTTCATGAGGGAACGGTCTTCCTTCGCCGTGGTCGGCTTGAAGAAGGCGCTCGTGTCGAGGAAATCGTAGAGAACGCGGGCCTTCTCGACGTTCGCCTTGGTAATCGCCGCGAGGCCGCCCGTCTTCTTGATGTGCTCGAGCACGAGACCCATCATGTAGATCGAGTAGCACGGCGGGGTGTTGTACATGGAGCCTTCGCCCGCGTGGGTGTCGTAGCGGAGCATGGTCGGCACGTCGGCCGGAAGGTCGCCCGCGGCATGCTCGGGACCCCTGATGAGGTCTTCCCGGATGATGACGACGGTGACGCCCGCGGGCGCGAGGTTCTTCTGGGCGCCGGCGTAGACGATGCCGAACTTGCTCACGTCCATCGGCTCCGAGAGGATGTTGGAGGAGGCGTCGCACACGAGCGGTATGTCGCCGGTGTCCGGGAAGGCGGTCATCTTCGTGCCGAAGATCGTGTTGTTCGAGGTGACGTGGACGTAATCGTAGTCGCCCTCGACCTTGCCGACCTTGGGAACGTAGGTGTAGTTCTTGTCCTTGGAGGAGGCGACGACGTCGACGGCGAGCCATTTCTTGGCTTCCTTGAGCGCCTTGCCAGACCATACGCCGGTGTCGATATAGGCGGCCTTGCCCTTCTTCCTGAGGTTCAGCGGGATCATGGCGAACTGCAGGCTCGCCCCGCCCTGGAGGAAGAGGACCTTGTAGTTGGCGGGTATCCCCATGAGCTCGCGAAGGAGGGCCTCCGTGTTCGCGATGATCGGCTCGAAGGCCTTGGAGCGGTGGCTCATCTCCATGACCGACTGGCCCGTGCCGTTGCAGTCGAGCATCTCGGCCGCGGCCCGCTCGAGGACCTCCTGCGGGAGCATGGACGGACCGGCGGAAAAGTTATACACGCGTTTCATTGTTCTCTCCTTTTTGCGCGGCGAGCCGGGCCGCGAGGGTCCCGAGCGCGTCGACGACTGATACCTGTTCAACCTCGACTCCGTGCGGAGCCGGGAAAATAACCGGGGTAAAATTGACGATGCCCGTCACGCCGCATTCGGCGAGTTTTTCCGCCGTGCCCGCGGCCTGTTCGGGCGGCACACAGAGGATCGCGTAGCGGATCGCGAGGCGCGGGATCACCTCTTTCATCTTGTACGTCGGGTAGAGCGGGAAGTCGGCCTTGAGGATCTCGATGCGGTTGACGTTCGAGTCGAAACCGGCGAGCAGGGTGAAGGGGCTTCCCGCGAAGCCCGAGTACTCCAGAAAGGCCGAGCCGAGGCGCCCGAGTCCGACGATGCAGCAATTCTGCGGTTCGGCGTCGAAGCCGAGCGCCTGCCTTATGGCGGCGGCGAGGCGGGCCGGATCATAGCCTGAGGTCGTGGAGATGCCGTCCGCCTCGGGAAGGGCGGAGATGTCCTTTCTTATGGTATGGCTCGGCCAGCCCGTGAGGCGCTCAAGGTCGGTAGAGGAGACAAAGGCCCCGGTCGTGCCCCGTCGTTCAAGCAGGTGCGCGAGTCGTGACAGGCGTTCTGCGGTCGGTTTTGGAAGACTCATCGCACACTCCTTTGTGAAAGTTTTCACAGGTAGTATAGCAGGAAGGTGACTACCGTGTCAATGAAAATCATGCGCGAGCTGTGAAATATTTCACGGCATCGTACACAATATTGCATTTGTTGACAGCGCAAGTCTTTTAGCACATAGTAGAATCATGGCAGGAGCAAGCGGGAATATCTTTGAACGCATAGTCAGCGTTTTCTTTTCTTCGCACGATCCCGAGGCGGAAAAGCGGAGGCAGCTCAAGGCGATCGCCAAGGAACTCTCAAAAAGCAGGTACAAGTGGTATCGTCCCGGCGCCGAGGAAGCCCTGCCCGGCATGGGGAAATTCTTCTATGAAATATACAAGGTCATCGGGGCCGCGCAGGTAATACTCGCCAACGCGAACTCCTCCGTCGTACTCAAGAACATCCTCGTCGAGCTCTCGCTTTCCAGCAACCAGGTCAAGCTCAAGGAGCGCCTCACCGAGGAGGCGATAAAGGAACGGGGAAAAACGACCCCTCCCAAGGAGCTTTCGGCCCAGGTCAAGAACGAGCTTTCGGCGTTCATGTCCGAATTCGACGTCGAGACTATAAAGGGCATCGACACCCTCTATTCCCAGCTCGAGGTCATGGTGAATTTCGTTTCCTTCGACTACTTCTTCCTGCTCAAGAAATTCGACTCGTCCCTTCCCGAGCGGACCTTCAATTACACCCCGAAGTTCGAGACGATTCGCGGCGAGTACGTCCTCGAGGACCTCAAGGATTTCGCCGCCGTAGCCTACGCCCTTCCCTTCGACGCCGACTGGCCGAGGATCTTCGCCGTCGTCAAGGCCTACCGCGAGGTCGATCCCGTCGCCCTGGGCCAGTGGAACAAGCTGATGAACGCCCTCGCCGAGGTCAGGAGGACGGGCGTCATCGAGCAGATCGTGAGCCACCTCGAGAAGAACCCCGGCTACGCCGTCGAGCCCGCCTTCGTCTCCGACAGGATCGTCGACAACTATCTCGCGAAGATGCAGACGCAGACGGAGATGGTGATCCAGCAGATCTTCCAGGAGCGGAAGACGAGCAAGGCGACCGAGCTCCTCAAGCAGATATTCGGGACCGAGTCGATCGTCAGGCTCAAGAACTACGCCGAGCGCGCGAACGCCCCCTTCGAGAAGAAGATGCTCGGCGGGTTCCTCTACGTCGAGGAACTCAATTACATGAAGGCCTTCCTCATCGACTATTTCAAGCGCGACATACGCGCCCTGACCGACCTTTTTCTCGTCCGGGGCAAGTGGACGATCCCGACGATGTCGACCGGCTATTCCGGGAGTTTCCACGAGCTGCTCGAGCTTTCCGACGCGATAACCGCGTTCGACGATTCCCTCGCAGAGGACGACGAGCTCGGCTCCAAGCTGCGGACCATGCTGACGCGGGCGGATCGCGACAAGGAAGTCGTCAAGCAGATCAGGACCCAGCTCAAGGACATCAACGACAGGGCCCTGAAATTCCTGTCCGACGGGACGCAGCACTTCATCGTGATAGCCCGGAGTCTCAAGGGGATACTCGAGGATCACGAGAAGACGCCGCACTCGCTCATCTCCAACTGGAAGGAGATAGAGATGAACGCGGACCGGCCGATCAAGGAATGGATCGTCGAGGTGTACAAGCAGATTTACGCGTTTGTCATGCTCATGCAGCTTTACCTCAAGGACGAATAGCCGGTATAGTTCCCCCCGTGAGTATCAGCAGTTTTCATACGCATACCCGGCTCTGCAAGCACGCGACGGGCGTGCCCCGGGATTACGCGAGCCAGGCCGCCGCCGAGGGGTGCCTGGCTCTCGGTTTTTCCGACCATTGTCCCTATCCGGACGGCACCTGGTCGGGAAGCCGGATGGCGGTCGGCGACGTCGGCCTGTACCGCTCCCTTGTGGTGGAAGCGGCCCTCGCCTCCGATTTCCCCGTGCGGTTCGGCTTCGAATGCGAATGGCACCCGCGCTACGAGTCCTGGTATCGCGACTTTCTCCTGGGGGAGTGCGGCGCCGAGTTCCTGGCGTACGGCCCGCATTGGGTCGAGGATTCTGGCGAGTTCTTCTACATTCCCGAGGCCGCCGAGGCCCGTCTTCTGCGGTCCTACGTCGACCTTACCTGCGAGGGAATCGCGAGCGAGCTCTACGCCTACGTCGCGCATCCCGATCTCCTTCTGGCAGGCTACACTCGGATGACCGCCGACGTGCGGGCGGCATGCGCCGACATAATCGACGCGGCGGTCGCGGCCGCCCTCCCGCTCGAGGTGAACGGGCTCGGTCTCATGCGCCCCCTCATCCCCGGAGACGGCGGGATGCGCTCTCCCTATCCCGTGCGGGAGTTCTGGGAGATGGCGGCCTCGCGCGGGGCGCGGATCATCTGCAACTCGGACGCGCACCGTCCCGAGGACGCGCTCGCCTCCGCGAAGAACGCCCGCGACTTCGCGCGCGCGATCGGCATCGAACCCGAGGAAGCCCTTGCGGCGCTATTCCCCGAGCCGCACGTTTCGCCCTAACGGCCGCGGTGCGGCGCGCCTCAGCACGCGCCCGGGGGCATCTCGCGGGCTTCCTGCTCGATGAGGCGTATCTCGCGGTCAAGGAAGAAGGACAGGACCGTTCTCAACAGCACGATGCCGCCGAGTATCATGAGCTCCTGGAGCCCTGGCTCCACGATCGTCTTGAGTATGTCCGAGGCGATGAGGAATTCGAGCCCGAGCAGGAGATACGTGCCTAGGTCGGCCCTGAGCACGCGGACTTGATGCATGGTATACGAGCACCTGAACCGGCCGAACTCGTTCCGCAGGAACTTAATGATGGCGATGCCCGTGCCGTAGATGACGACACCGACGCTGATGACGCTGATGACGCTCGAGATCGTTTCGAGAAGGCGCATTACCATGTCGATGAGATGCATGCTGTCTCCTTATTCGGAAGCCTGTGGTTCGCGCGCGGGCATGAGCCCCGCGACCATGAATTCGTCGGGTATTTTCGACGGCCGGCCCGACGTCGAGACGCACCCCCAGGACACGTCCGCCTCCGCGCACAGGTCCCCGTTCTGGTTCGTGATGCGCTGGTGGAATGTCCCCGAGACGCGGCCGAGCTTGACCGGCTCCACCTCTATGGAGAGGACGTCGAAGAGCCTGGCGGAGGAGCGGTAGCGGATGTCGATGTGGGAGATGTACAGGTAGAAGCCCGCGGCCACGAGGCCCTCATAGTCGAACCCTATCGCCCGGAGATATTCCATCCTGCCGAACTCGAGGTACTGAAGATACGTGGCGTTGTTGACGTGGTTGTAGGCGTCGAGCTCATAGCTCCGCACCGTATGCGTTGCGACGTGTTTCATGCGCTTAAGGATACACTCGAACCGCTTTTTTGACAATTCCGGCCAATGGGGGATATACTTGGGTCATGGTTGACGTCGCCGCCGCTGTAATAGAAAACCGCGAGGGGAGAATACTCATAGCGAGACGAAAGGCGGAGATTTCGCTTGGCGGGTACTGGGAATTCCCCGGAGGGAAGATCGAGGCCGGCGAAACCGCGGCGGAATGCGCCTCGCGCGAACTGCGGGAGGAGATGGACGTCCGCGTCGAGACCGGCGACGTCGTCGCCGAGACGACGCACGATTACGGGGACAAGGTCGTTCGGCTCGTCGCCGTGCGGGCCATCCTGCTCGACGGCCATATCCGCCTTCATGACCATGACGAGATACGCTGGGTCACGATACCCGAGATGGCCGACTACCTGTTCGCCCCCGCCGACGAGGCCATCGTCGAGCGGTTACGCGAGGAGCACGGCGCCCATTCGAAAAACCGGCACTAGCGCAGTACGGACCGCACGAGGTCCCTGAAATCGGGGTCGAGGGACTCATCGCTTTCGCCGGCCGGGTTGTTTGCCACGTAGAAGACACCGTCGCGCGTTATTACCGATCCGTCCCCGATGTCGGAGTCGCCCATGGCCTCGAGTTCGGCGGGCTCGTCCTCCCCGATTACCTCGAGATAGCCGATCGCGGGCATAGCGTCGAGGTCGCGCGTCGCGGAATGGAGCGGCCCGAACGGGCTGACCGCTATGTACGTCACGCTTGGCATGTCCTCGAGCAGCAATTCGTCCAGCGCCGAAAAATCGAGCCCCGATATCGACAGCGGTTCCGTTTCGGATTCCGGAATTCTCCCGGCGTCATCCGCCATCGCCGCGCGCGAGCCGCGGTCCAGCCCGGGCGATTCCTCGAAGTTGTAGACGAGGATCGTGTCGGGATACATCTCCTCGATGAAATTGTTGAGTTCGTCTTCCGTCGCGCTCTCGAGGAATTCCGGTTCCCACTCTTCCTCGAGGTATTCCACCTCGTCGGGATCGGCCATGCCCCCGCTCTCGTAGGGACGACCCTCGTCCCGGTACGGCGCGAGAGGCGGCAAGTCCTCGCCGTCCATCTCGACGACGAATTCCTCCGGCCCTGACGAGTTCCTCGACGGCCTCGGCCTCGGCAAGCTCCTCGACGGCCTCGGCCTCGGCAAGCTCCTCGACGGCCTCGGCCTCGGCAAGCTCCTCGACCTCGTCGAGTTCTTCGGCTTCATCAAGCTCATCGAGCTCATCGAGCTCATCGAGCTCCTCAAGTTCTTCCTCGGCTGATGCCGCCGTTTCCGCGTTGGCCTCAGGTGCAGGCCGAGCGCTCGCCTTCGTTTGGGCGGAAGCGGCGGCCTCGGGCCTTTTCGCCGGTTCCGGCACGCCGGAGATATTGAGCGATATGGCGTTGTTCTGCAGGACCTGCTCGAGCATGAGGCGAATTTCCTGCGTGTCGAGCGCGGGCTTGTTCTTGGCGGTCTGGTTTCCGATGGCGGAAAGGACCTCGTCCCAGCTCCTTTCGAGGAGGTCGTCGATCTCGCTGCCGTGTTTCTTGTTGAGCCGTTTTCCGAAACTCTTCTTGATCTCGCCGCTGATATCCTGCTTGCGCCAGGCTATCGTCTTGCCCATTTCCTCCCAGGAGGATTCCTCCCCGCTTTCCATGATCTCCTCGAGGAGGCGGATCTGGAACCGGCGGATCCTGTTGCGGATGACGACCATCTCGTCCTGCTTGAGGTTGAAGGCGAGGAAGATGACGAGAAAGATCGTGAAGAAGGCGACGGTCAGGAAGAGGGTCCGCACTGACTTCGGGAACGCGAAGAGGGAGTCGTCCACGAGCTGTCCGGTCACGCCGAAGTCGCCCGTCTGCCGGGAGATCAGGACCCAGCCGGAATCGCCCGCGGACACGACGCGTTCGGTCGCAAGGTCGCCGCGCGCCCACTTGTCCAGGATCGCGTTCTCGAGCAGTTCCTGCCCGACGCGGGGAAGTCCCGTCACGAAGCCCCGCGTCCTTTGGTCCTTGTCGGAGAGGAGGGAGGGCTCGTCGCTGAGCCTCAGGAGGCTTTCCGAGACGAGCCGCTGGACGGCCGCGCGCGCGGCCACGTAGAACACCGCGGTCCCCCGCCAGGTGCCGTAGGAATCGTAGAAGGCGAGACAATAGCAAAAGAGGTCCCGCTTCTGGTCGATGACCACGCGGGGCCGCGCGCCCGAGGAAACGGAGACCAGGGCGAAATCGAGGTCGCCGGCCTTTTTGCCGTATACCTCGTAGCTGATCCGGAAGTCCTCCTTGAGGAGGATGTCTTCGTCGAAGGTGCTGAAATGTATGCGGCGCGTGGCCCGCTCGCGCGGATCGGCCTCGCCGCCCGAGTCGATGATGCGAATTCCGAGTACGCCCGCCCGTTCGGCCATGAGGCTTCCGGCGAGGTTGGCGCGGTCGAATACGTCGGCGGCGCTCTGGTTGGGAAGGAGGCTCCGCTTGACGGGGTCCGCCGCGACGAATTCGCCGAAGCGTTCGATGTTCCCGGCATGCCAGGCGTCAAGGGAGGCGGAGACGGCCTCGAGGCGCGTCTCGAGCGATCGGACGACGGAGGGCTGGTAAAACCTCGTTTCCAGGACGTTAAAGAGCCCCGCATAGGCGGCCGCGGCCAAGCCGGAGAAGAGTACAAGCGAGATGATCAGGCTAAGCGCGACTTTCGGTGCCGTGCGCACGAGTCCTCCAATTGACGGTTCAGGTCCCTTAATCTATCGGTATTTTTCACATAAAGCATGAGTAGGTAAAGAGTTTTTGTCGCCCGGTGTTCTTTTATCCGCCGCTGGGGTATAGTAGGGGGGATGATAGAACTTGAACAGGAGCGGCAACGGCCCGCGCGCGCGATTCTCGTCGGCAAGACGGAATCCCGGACGGTCCCCGACGGCGAGGTCGTGCGTGAACTCGCGAGTCTCGCCAAGACGGCGGGCCTCGAGGTCGCCGGCGTGGTCGTGTTGCGGCGTTACGAGCCCTCCCCGAAGTTCGGCATGGGTTCCGGCAAGGCCGGGGAGATCCACGCCCGAGCCGAGGCGGAGGACGCCGACCAGATCGTATTCGATTTCGAGATATCCCCGACCCAGCAGAGAAACTGGGAGGAGCTGACCGGCAAGACCTGCCTCGACCGGCAGGAGATAATAATCCGCATCTTCGCCGACCGCGCGATGACCCGCGAGGCGGCGCTCCAGATCGAGCTTGCCCGTCTCGAGTACTCCCTTCCGAGACTCGCCCATACCTATTCGGCCCTCTCCCGGCAGCGCGGTGGCCGGTACGGCACGAAGGGCTCGGGAGAAACCCAGCTCGAGCTGGACCGCCGCGCCGTCCTGGCCCGCATCGCCCAAATCAAGGGAGAGCTCAAGGACGTTCGCCAGGACCGCGCGACCCAGCGCAAGCGGCGCGAGCGCGTTCCCGTTCCCTCCGTCGCGATCGTCGGATACACCAATGTCGGGAAGTCCACCCTCCTTAACGCCCTGACCGGCGCCGGCGTCCTGTCGGAGGACGCCCTATTCGCGACGCTCGACCCGACGACCAGGCGCTTTACCCTGCCGTCGGGGCGGCCAATTTTGCTTACCGACACGGTCGGCTTCATACGGAACCTTCCCCACGGGCTCATCGACGCCTTTCACGCGACCCTCGAGGAGGCCGCGTTCGCCTCGGCGGTCATCATCCTTCTGGACGCCTCCGATCCCGCGATCGAGACGCAATTCGCGACCACGCGCGAGGTGTTGGCCGAGGTCGGCGCCGAGTCGCGCCCGTATCTCGTCGTCCTCAACAAGATCGACCGGTGCGACGAGTTTACCCTTCGCCGCCTGTCGGGCGAGTATCCCGACGCGGTCATGATCAGCGCCGCCACGCAGGAAGGGCTTGCGGCCTTCGGAGACCGCGTCGGCGCCCTGCTCGCCGGGGAGGAGGCGTCCTTCCTCCTGCCGCCCGAGAGGACCGACCTTCTCGCGCGCATACACCGGGAGGGAAGCGTCACGTCGACCGAGTACCTCGACGAGGGCATCCTCGTGCGCGCGCGCGCCACGGGGCGGCTCGCCGCCGCCCTGAAGGAGTTCGAGCGGTGAAACGGGCGGATCGCGGGACTTTCCTGACGGTTGTTCTCCTGCTGGTGGCGGCGGCGCTCGCCCTGGTCATCCTGACCGGAACGGTGTGGGCGCTCGCGAACCGCCGCGGGTCCCCGGGTTCGAGCCTCCGTTCGGGGCCGGCCCGCGACCCTTCCGCGTCCCGGCTGTCATCCGGGACCGTCGACGGCATGGCCATCCTCGCCGATATCGGCACCCTGCGCATCCCGATGTCCCGCGAGCGCTCCGGCGAACCGTCCGTCACCGTCGTTCTCACGCCGTTTCTGCCGTATCCCGCGGACGATGTCGCCTTTCGGGAGGAACTCGTGAGCAAGACCCGCTCGATTCGCGCGGCGATCCGCGCCTGGTTTTCCGCGAGAACCCTCGCGGAGATCGAGGCCCTCGGGGAGCCGGGCGTAAAGGACGCGCTCCTCTCGGAGATAAACGGCCTCCTGGTACTCGGCCGCGTCGAGCGGCTCTACTTCACCGATTACATGGCCCTTGATTAAGAGTCGTGGCGTGCAACCCGAGGCCGCCATGACGTGTCGAAATAGTACGGAGGTTGGGTATGTCAGGATCAGGAGCCGTTCCCGCGGCGCAGGTAATCATCGCGATCGTGCCGATTGTCGGCATCGTGCTGGGGTCGGTGGTCATCTTTTTCTACCTTCTTTTGAGGAACCGGCAGATTACCAGGCAGATCGAGGCGGGAAGCTACAAAAAACCGGCGTTCGATCTGTACGTGTTTTCCCTGCTGTGCGGGTTTCTTCTGGCCGGCGTCGGCCTTGTCCTTTCGATACTCTTCCTTGCCCTCGAGGGCCTGAGCTATTCACTGCTCGGCGGCTTGATTCCGTTTGCCCTCGGCGCGAGCCTCTTAGGCTTCTACTTCGTGGCGCGTCCGGACAAGAAGTTTCTTGAAAGCCGAAGCTGAGTCGAGCGAAGACCCGCGGCTCGAGGACGAGGACCTCTGCCGTGCCGTGCTTTCGGGAAGCGCGGAGGCCTTCGAACGTCTTGCCGGAAAGTACCGCGGGCGCATCCTGCGTCTTGGTTTGGGTTTTTTCCACAACCAGGACGACGCCGAGGATTTCCTCCAGGACGTGCTGGTAAAGGTCTATACCTCCCTTTCGGGCTTCCGTGGAGAGGCGCGGTTTTCGACCTGGCTCATGCGCGTCGCCTACAACACCGCCGTAAACTCGGTGAAGCGCAAGAAGACCTACGCCTCGCTCGCCGAGGATTACGACGTCCCCGACACCTCGGACACGCCCGAGGAGGCGGCATTGCGGCGGGCCACGGGAGAGGCCATCCGGGCCGCGCTCGCGGAATTGCCCGAGCGGTATCGGGCCTGCGTCGACCTTTTTTTCTTTTACGATATGCCCTACGCCGAGATCGGCGTCGTCACCGGGCTGCCGGTGAATACCATCAAGTCGCACGTCTTCCGGGCAAAGAAGATGCTCAAGGAACGGCTTGCGGAAGGAGATTAGCCATGAACTGCGAGAAGGCAATCGACCGATATCTCTCCCTGGACAAGGGCGAATGGGTTCCGCCCGCGGTAACGTTCCACCTGATATTCTGCCCGGTGTGCAGGACGCTGGTGCGGAAGCTCGCGGAGGCGGAACGCCTTGCCGCCCGGCCCCTCGCCGTTCGTCCGGCGCCGAAGGTGGCGGTCGCGGACCCGGTGCTCGCCGCCGCCCTTGAGCGTCTCGCCGCCTCGGGTCTCGTCTATCCCGAGGTGAAACCGGACGACAGGCACGTCTCCCTCGCCCGCTGGCTCGTGGCCGGATTCGCCCTCGCGATCGGCTTCACGGCCGTACCCTTTTCGTTTATCGGGGATTGGTCCTCGTCGACCTTCGGCCTGGCCTACTCGGTGCCCTTTTACCTGCTGTGCGGCCTCGCCGTTACCGCCTATTGCGGGATGTTCATCGGGACGAATATCGATTTTTTCGTGAAAAAGCTCGGTTTGACCCCGTCGGCGTAGGGCCTAATTCCAGAGCGACACCGGGTTGAGCGTCGACCGGTTCTTGTACACCGTGAAGTGGAGGTGCGGGCCGGTGCTTTGTCCCGTGTTTCCGACCGAGCCGATCTTCGTGCTTTGCGTGACCCGGTTGCCCCGCGCCACGTGGATGGCCGAAAGGTGGGCGTACATAGTCTGGTAGCCGGAATGATGGGCTATGACGATGAAGTTGCCGAAGGTGACGTCGTATCCCGTCCGGACGACGGTCCCGTCGAGGGCCGCGTATACGGCCCGTCCCGGCGACGTCGCCATGTCCACGCCGTTATGGAAGGTTCTCGTGCCCGAGAAGGGATTGTTTCTCCAGCCGTACCGGCTCGAGACGTAGTAGCCCCCGCGAAGGGGTTTCCGGAACAGGTCCCCGTTGATTTCCTGAATCGTAATCCAGTCGAGCTTCGCGTCCGGAAGGAAGATCCTGGCGCCTGTCTGTATCTCGTTGTCCGTGATTCCGTTTACGAGGGCGACCTTCTCGAGCGAAACCCGGTATTTGTCCGAGACGGACTCGGGGGTGTCACCCTTTTTGGTCGTGTAGAGGATCCCGGTTATCGAGGGGATTTTCAGGAGCATCCCGATCTGGAGCGTCCGGGTGTTGCGGAGCTTGTTGAGGCTGATTATAGAGTCCTGGCTGACGCCGTGTTCTTCCGCTATCTTGCTGACCATGTCGCCCTTTCTGACCCGATAGACCGTGTAGAAGAGCTCGGGCGTCGCCTGCTCCTCCGCGGTTTCCCCGGGACGTTCGGACGGAAGCCCCGTATTCGAGCCGCCCATTCCGGTGAAGGCCTCGGCGGTCCCGGCCCGCTCCTCCGCGTCCTCGGCCAGCTCAGTCTCGTCTCGCGTCCCGTCCGGCCGGGCCCCGGCGGCAAGGAAGTCCGCGGCGGCGGTCCAGCCACCCGCGAGCGTCGCGACGAGGGAGAGAAAGCAGGCGAGAGCGCAGGGTACGTAACGTATGTTCAGCCGCGTACGGGCAAGAAGTCCGGATAAGACGCGTTTCATGGTCGCTCCAATATAGCACCACTACGGCGCCTTGTGTGTATTTTCGGCCGACTTTTACCGCGGGTTGAGCCTCTTGTGTCCGGACCCGGGCGCGCGGTCACGCCTTTTTCCCCAATCCGACGAGGTAGGTCTCGAAACTTTCCGTCCTGCATGCCACGGGTTTGAAGCCCCGTGCCGAAGCGAAGAGCTTCCTCATGGCGACAAGATGCTGTTGCTCCCCCCCGCCCTGGAACACCTTGACCACGAAGTTTCCCCCGGGTACGAGCATGCGCTCGGCGTAGTAGATCGCGAGCTCGACGAGGCCGCTCGAGCGCACCGTGTCCACGGTGCGGTTTCCGGTAGTCGCGGGGGCGGCGTCGCAGACGACGAGGTCGTAGGGTCCCCGCCGCTCGGCCTCGGAGCGGATCGCCTCATCATAGAGGTCCCCCTGAAAGAAGGCGAGGTTGTCGGCCTTTACGTCCTTGGCGAGCGGGGAAAGGTCGATGGCCGTGACGATCCCGGTGCCCGACAGGGCCCGGAGGACGTAGGTCGTCCAGCTCCCCGGGGCCGCCCCGAGGTCGAGGACGCGGTATTGGCGCTTGAGGAGGGCGAATTTCTCGTCCATCTCCTTGAGCTTGTACACCGAACGGGCGGGGTAGCCCTCGGAAAAGGCCTTGCGGCTCCAGAAGTCTGGTTTCTCGTAGCTGTTCGCGCCCATTCGTTCCCCTTGCAACAACGCCGATAACGGATACAATGTCGGTATGAATATAGAGTATACGCGGCGACTTGAAAAGATCGAGGCCGTTCTCGCCTCCTGGCTTCCCGCCGCGATCGGCTCTGAATGGATGGATTCCTCGTTTTCCGCGCTTCCCGCCGCGGTGCGTCCGGGTCACATCGCCCCCCTCGCCGAGCCGTGCCGGGACCTTCTTTCGCGCGGCGGCAAGCGCTGGCGGCCCCTTCTGACCGTACTCGCCTGCGAACTGGCAGGCGGCGCCGACCGCGCCTACGCCCTCACGCCCATCGTCGAGTTCGCGCATACGGCGAGCCTGATTCACGACGACATCGAGGACGGGGCCGACGAGCGCCGGGGCAAGCCCGCCATCCATCTCGCGTACGGCGAGGATACCGCCATCAACGCGGCGTCCTGGCTCTATTTTCACGCGCAGGCGGTCATCGACGCCTATCCCGCGTCCGACTCGCTCAAGCTCGAGCTGTATCGCGTCGTCTCCCGCGAGCTCAGGCGCCTCCATCTCGGACAGGCGATGGATATCCGCTGGCACCGGGAGAGCTCCCTCGTGCCGGTCCGCTCCGAGTACGAGGCGATGGTCACGCTCAAGACGGGGACCCTTTCCCGCCTCGCCGGGTCCCTCGGCATGCTCGCCGGAGGGGCTGACGCGGGCGCCGTGAGCTCGTTCGCCGAGCTTTCCGCCCAGGTCGGCGTCGGCTTCCAGATTCTGGACGACGTCAGGAACCTGACGACCGGAAACCCGGGGAAAAAGCGGGGCGACGACGTCGTCGAGGGAAAGAAAAGCCTGCCGGTGATCATGCATCTGGAGCGATCCCCCCGGGATATCAAGACCCTGTCCGCCGCCTTCGCGCGGGCTAAA
>LVBL01000117.1 GCA_001604405.1 Spirochaetales bacterium Spiro_10 | reverse complement strand
GACTTGAACCTTGTGCTCTACGCGGGACACGGCGATTTTCCGAGAATCATCCTCGCGCCCGGCACGCTGGAAGAGGGGTACAGCCTGTCACGCACGGCCTTCTCGCTGGCCGACAAGTATCAGGTTCCGGTATTCATTCTGACCGACCAGTTTTTCGTCGACAGCAAGTACAACGCGTCGCTTTCCGGCATCGATTTTTCCGAGCCGCGGAAGCATATCAGCGAGACGGATGCGGCATACAGGCGATTTCAGCTTACTGATACGGGGATCTCGCGGAGAGGCGTCCCCGGATACGGGACCGGCAACGTATGCGCGGACAGCGATGAACATGACGAGAGCGGACACATCACGGAGGACCTCGCCGTGCGCGTGCAGATGACGGACAAACGCAACCGGAAACTCGAATCGATACGGCAGGATATCATCGAGCCCACTCTCGCGGGGCCTCGTGACTATTCGACGCTGGTCATCTGCTGGGGATCCACGTATTCCACTGTCGCAGAGGCGGTCAGGTGTCTTGGCAGGGGGGACGTCGCCGTACTCCATTTCGCGTGGCTGTTTCCGCTGGCCGAAACGGTAAACGACTATCTTGCGAAGGCCGGGCGACTCATCATTGTCGAAAACAACTATTCGGCGCAGTTCGCCGATCTCATCGCCCTTTCGACGGGAGCCCGCATTGCAACCAGGATCCGCAAATATAACGGGCTTCCCTTTTCCGTGGAAGAAGTAGTAGCAGAACTCGAGGTTTGTCTTCGGGACGGAGCGCACAATGGAAAATGAATTTGACATCGGACCTGAGATCGATATCGCTTGGTGCCCTGGGTGTGGCGATTACTCCATTCGCAAGGCGCTTCTTGGAGCCTTGTCCGAGCTCGGTATCGGGCGCGACAAGGTCGTTCTCGTCTCAGGTATCGGGCAAGCCGCGAAAATGCCGCAATACGTCAATACGAGTTTCTTCAACGGTCTTCACGGACGAGCCCTTCCCGCGGCAACCGCGATCAAGGCGTGCAATCCGGAACTCACCGTCATCGCGGTGGGCGGTGACGGCGACATGTACGGGGAAGGAGGGAACCATTTTCTCCACGCCACCCGGCGCAACCCGGATATCACCCTGTTCGTCCACGAGAACATGGTGCGTATTCTGCGGTGACGCGGAAATGACGAAGGAGATCATGAAAAGGGCGATTCTCCATAAAGGCTTCGCCCTTGTCGACATTTTTCAGCCCTGCGTTTCCTTCAACAAGGTTCATACGTTCAAATGGTTCAAGGAGAACACCTACGCCTTGCCCGGGGACTATGATCCTACGGACAGGGCGCTTGCCTTCATGAAGGCGATCGAGGAAGAACCCTTCCCCTTGGGGGTGCTCTATGAAAGCTCCCATCGTGACACCTTTGAGGACAATCTCCGTGTGTATGCGCATAACCGGGCCCCCCTCCATACGAGGTCTGTCGACATGGAACGCGTCAAAGGGGAACTTCTGAAGAGGAAGTAACACCGCGACTCTCGCATGGTGCCGGTGATACCCAAAGTATCAGCAAGCCCGGGCTCGTTCCGCGGGAATACAGTACTTTTTTATCCATTACCGTATGGCAATACATACCCCGTCATGGTATACTTCATCTCGCCGTGAAAAAGGTATGTTGAGGTAGTAATGCAAGCCAAAAGATCCGTATTGTATGCCGTTTTTACCCCAATGGCCGTTCTTTCTATCGCTATGGTTGCCGTTCTCGGATCGTGCGTCAACCGGAACCTGTATGTGCCGAAGGCAGAGGGCGGTCGGCTTGACCTGACCGACTGGTCCTTTGCCGCGCAAGGGTCCCTTCCCCTCGACGGCGAGTGGGAGTTTTTCCAGGGACACCTCGTCATGCCGGGCGCGTCCGACCCGGGCGGCGTCAGCACGGGCGGCGTCAGCACGGGCGGATCGACGGCCCGGATCGTGCAAATACCCGATTCCGGCCTCTGGCATGTCATGAAACAGGGCGGGAGAGAGAGTTCGCCCTACGGATGCGCGACCTACCGCCTGACCCTTGTCATCCCGGAATGCCATGAGAGCCTCGCCATCAAGGTTCCTTCAATTTTCTCGTCCGCAAGGGTTTTCCTGAACGGTCACGAGGTCTCCTCCGCCGGTACCGTCGGGACTACGCCGGAGACCACGAGGCCGCGATACTGCCCCGAGGTCGTCAGGATCCTTCCTAGGGCGGGTGACAACGAGCTTCTCGTGCAAGTCGCCAATTTCGCCGAACGACGCGGTGGATTCAACAAGAGCTTCATCCTCGGCGAGGAACGTTCCGTCCAGGGCCTCTTCGTCCAGAGCCTCGCGATGGACCTGATAATCTTCGGCTCCCTCCTGACTATAGGCCTCTATCATCTGTGCCTGTTCTGGCTCAGAAGAAAGGACCACTCGCCCCTGTGGTTCGGCGTCTTTTGCATTATCATCGCGCTGCGAAGCCTGATCTACGGCGAACGGTTCCTCTTCGGCTACTTCCCCGCAATCCCCTGGGAGGTCTTCAACCGACTTGACCACCTGACGTTCTATGTCGGAATACCGGTCTTCAGCGCCTATATCATGCTGATTTT
>LVBL01000116.1 GCA_001604405.1 Spirochaetales bacterium Spiro_10 | reverse complement strand
GGGCTGGCGGGCGCGCTGAGGGCTGGCGGGCGCGCTGAGGGCTGGCGGGCGCGCTGAGGGCATTCAGGGCGATACGCGAATCCGCTCGAGGCTTTCGCGGATCGAGGGTCCGCTTCCCGATTTTTGATGGATGTTGGGCAGGGAGAAAAACCGCTGGAGGCAGTGGCCCGCGGCCCCGTATGCGACGGCCCTGAATCCGAGCGAGGCCGGAACGACCTGGTAGCGGTGCGACAGCGCGTAGGGCCATTTGAGTTTTATCTCGTCGTCGATCCGCCTGACGAGGGACTCCGTCAGTTCGCCCGAAAGACCGCCGATGAAGACATGGTTGAGATTGAGGGAGTTCGCGAGCAGGGCCACGTGGCTCGCGAGTTCCGCGAACATGGAGCCCGTTACCGATTCGTCGGATCCGATTTTGTCCCCGTACACGTCGTTTGACTGAAACTGGCCGGAGTTTCCCGGCTTCCACAAGACGCTCCGGAACTCGCCCGCGGAATGGTCCTGTCCGTAGAGGGGCTGGCCGTTGATGACGAAGCCGAATCCGACGGAGAGGTTTTTCCGGCTTTGCGTCTCTCCGGTAATGCGCCTGATCTCGGCGAGAACGAAGAGGGCGTTGTCCATCCCCATGCCGTGCCTGACGATGATCTCCCCGAGACAGCCGCATCTGGCGTCGTTGTCGACATGCACCGGGACGCCGTGCTTTGCCGTCGCCCGTTCGGCGAAGCCCACGGGAGAGCCGATTTGCAGCGGAATCGACTGGAGGATCTCTCCCGAATCCGCGTTCACGATGGCGGGAACGCCGACCCCTATGCCGATAAGGGGAACTCCCCGTCTCTCGATCTCCGGCGCGACGGCCGCGACGGCCGCGTCGAAGGACTCGAAGATCGAGGCGGTGCGCGTTTCGCCGTCGGCGGTTCCGACGATCTCCCCGTGAAGGTTCACGAGCGTCGCGTGGAAGGCGTCGGTGTTGATCTCGATGCCGAGGGCCATCCCGAAATCGGGATTCACCTCGAGCTGGATCGGCTTTCTGCCGCCCCGCTTGCCCGTCGCGCCCTGCGCGAACGCGCGTATTATGCCGATCTCCTCGAGCGTCGAGACGATTTTGGTGACGGTTGACTTGTCGATTCCCAGGTGGTGCGCGATCTCGACCCGGCTGATACCCTTGACCTGCCAAATGAGCCTGAGCACTCGCGAGAGGTTTAGGTCCCCGGGGGCATTCAGTGTTTTCATCTTTTGGTCTATAATAGACGCAAGGGGCGACCTTGCGCAAGACGAGGGCCCACGGGGAGGATCGATGACGCGGGTATACCGGGCCGATGATGGGCGTTACGAGGGAATGGAGTACAGGCGGTGCGGCAGAAGCGGTTTGCGGCTTCCCGCCATCTCGCTCGGGCTCTGGCACAACTTCGGCGGCGTTGACGCGGCCGAGACGGGCGAGAGGATCGCCCTCAGGGCCTTTGACCGCGGCATTACCCACTTCGATCTCGCGAACAACTACGGGCCGCCGCCGGGATCCGCCGAGCTTTTTTTCGGCTCTCTCCTGAAGCGCCACCTCGGGCCCTACCGGGACGAGATCGTCGTCTCGACGAAGGCCGGCTACGGCATGTGGCCGGGTCCCTACGGCGAGTGGGGAAGCAGGAAGTACCTCGTCGCGAGCTGCGATCAGAGCCTTTCGCGGATGGGCCTCGACTACGTCGACGTCTTCTACCACCATCGCCCCGATCCCGACACCCCCCTCGAGGAGACGATGGGAGCGCTCGACTACCTCGTCCGTTCGGGCAGGGCGCTGTACGCGGGTATATCGAACTACGGCCCCGACGAGACGCGCGAGGCGGTCCGCATACTCCGCGCCCTCGGCACTCCCTGTCTCATCCACCAGGCGCGGTATTCCATGCTCGACCGCGGCGTGGAGAAGGGGCTTCTCGACGTGCTCGAGCGGGAGGGCGTCGGCGGCATCTGGTTTTCCCCGCTCGCGCAGGGGCTTCTCACCGACCGCTACCTCGACGGCACGATTCCCCCCGGTTCCCGCGCCTCGCGCTCGGTCTTTCTCAAGCCCGAACGCCTTACGGCGGCCATGATCGGGAAGCTCAACGCCCTCGACGGGATCGCCAAAGAGCGCGGGGAAAGCCTCGCTCGCCTCGCCATCAAGTGGCTGCTCCGCGACGCGCGGACAACCTCGGTCCTTGTGGGCGCGAGCTCCCCTGAACAGCTCGACGAAAGCCTTCGCGCTCTCGACGGTCCGGCCCTTTCGGGAGCCGAACTCGCCGAAATCGAGGCCGCGCTCGCGCGGCCGGAATGACCCGCACCGGTACCCGTAACCAGGAGGATTAGCGTGTTTTCCAGAAAGACAAAGATCGTATGCTCCATGGGTCCCACGACCGAGGACCCGGCCGTTGTCAGGGCCCTGCTCGAGTCGGGGATGAACGTGGCCCGTTTCAATTTTTCGCACGGGGACCACGAGTATCACGGACGCGCGATGGAGCGCGTGCGCGCGGCCTCGCGCGAGACAGGAATCCCCTGCGCGCTGCTCCTCGACACGAAGGGCCCGGAAATCCGCACGGGGATCGTGCCGGGCGACGGAAAGATATCCGTGAGCGAGGGAGACGCCTTCGTCTTCACGAACGGCGACGAGCCGGTAACCGCGGCGGCGGCGGGAGCGCCCGGGGTGATTCCGCTCAGCTGGAAAAACCTTCCCGCCGAGATCAGGCCCGACTGCCGCATCCTCGTCGCGGACGGACTTCTCGAGTTTCTCGTCCTGGATACCGACGGCTCCTCCCGGATTCGCTGCCGGGCCCTCAACTCGGGGGTTATCGGCAGCCGGAAAAACGTGAACGTCATCGGCATACATCCCGACCTTCCCGTCATCGGCGAGCAGGACAAACGGGACATCGAATTCGGCATCTCCGCGGGAATCGACTTCATCGCCGCGAGCTTCGTCAGCTCCGCCTCGGACGTCGTGCAGATCCTCCGGTTCATCGAGCCCCTCGGATCGAAGGTCCGCGTCATAGCGAAAATCGAGAACGAGGAAGGCCTCGACAACATAGACGAGATCGTGGCCGTGTCGGCGGGCGTGATGGTCGCCCGCGGGGATCTCGGCGTCCAGCTCGCCACCGAGCGCATACCGCTCGCGCAAAAGCGGATCATCAGCGCGTGCAACCGCGCGGGCAAGCCCGTCATAACGGCGACGCAGATGCTCGACTCGATGATCGCGAACCCGAGGCCGACGCGCGCCGAGCTCACGGACGTCGCGAACGCCATCTTCGACGGCACCGATGCGGTCATGCTCTCGGGCGAGACCGCGAACGGCGCGTATCCGGTCGAGACCGTGCGCATGATGGCCAAGATCGCGAAAACGGTCGAGGCCTCCGAGGACTACCGCGCGAAGATGCGCCAGTTTCACGGGCTCGAGCCGCGCCGCGACGGCGTCGCGAGCATCATGGCCCACGCGGCCTACCAGACGGCGACCGAGCTCGAGGCGGCTGCCCTCGTGTCACCGACCCTGACCGGAAACACGGCCCGTCTTTTGAGCACTTTCAGGCCGGAACAGCCGATTATCGCGGCTACGCCCGACGAGACCGTTCTCCGTCAGCTCCTGCTCAACTGGGGCGTGGTGCCCCTGCCCGTGAAGCTCGCCGGGGACTCCGAGGAGATGACGCAAAACGCCATACGGGCCGCCCTCGACACGGGTTACCTTTCGCGCTCGGACCGTGTCGTCATGGTGGCCGGCGTGCCGATCGTCAGTCCCGTCATGGTGAACACGATTCGCGTCCTGTTCATGGGTACCATCCTCGCCCGGGGGGTAAACTCGGGCGGGGGCAGGGCCGACGATCCCGCATCGTGCCGGGTTACCGGACGGGTCGTCCGCGCGGAAACCCTGGACGAGGCCTCGGCCGTACTCCGGAAACGGGGGGGCGACATCCTCGTCACCCGGAACCTCGACATGAGCTATGTCCCGATTCTCCGGCTCGTCGACGGTCTCATCATCGAAAATCCGACCGATTTGAGCGCCGAGGTTCTTTCCCTGATAAATCCCCGGCTTGTCTGGGTTTCCCAGGTCTCCGGGGCCATGCGCGTTTTCGAGCCGGGACTGACGGTAACCCTGGACAGCCGGGAAAAGCTCGTGTACGACGGGACGGTGTAGGGACTTTACATTCGTATCCCTATTTGGTATTATAGGCTTCCGTTATCGTTAAATAGAGGGCGTTTTGTCCCTTTCTGTAAAGGTAGGTAATCGTATGTCCCGGAGATGTGAGATTTGCGGCAAGGGAGTGATGAGCGGCAACAAGGTCAGTAAGTCATATAACCACACCCGACGCCTCTGGAAGCCGAATATCGTGAGCGTCAAGACCGAACTTGGCGGAACCACGATGACCCTCAAGATTTGCGCCCGCTGCCTCAAGAGCGGCTATATCACCAAGAAGGTCTGATTCCGTTCCCTCCGGCGTCACTGCCGGACGGATACGCGGAGCCCGTCATGCGCGGGCTCTATTTTTTTGCCCGGAGCGTTCTTCGCGAGCCAGTCGCGGATGCCCTCGTGCGAGAAATCGTGGCAAATGTGGGTAAACCAGGCGCGTTCCGGCCCGATTCTGTCGATCGCCCCGATGGCCTGGGCGAAGGAAAAGTGGGTAGAGTGCGGGCGTTCCCTGAGGGCGCCGATCACGAGGTTCCGGACGCCGGAAAGGGCGCGGAACGAGGAATCGGGGATGCGGTTGCAGTCGGTCAGGTAGGCCGTGTCGCCGATACGCCACCCGAGCACCGGCACGTTTCCGTGAAACACGGGAACCGGCGTCGCGGTTACCGTCCCGATCCGCACTTCCGCGGGCGCGCAGCGCAGTTCCGACCCGCCCGGCTCGCCCCCGAGCACGAGGGGAATCGTCTCCAGGTGCGGCTTTCCTCCGCCTTCCTGCGTGTCCCGGAACACGTAGGAGAAGCGCTCCCTGACGTCGAGGGCGCACGAGGTCTCGGCGTACACCGGTATCGGCTTCGTTCGCGAGAAGATGCGCAGGTCGTCGATTCCGTGCACGTGGTCCGCGTGCGAGTGGGTCAGAAGGACGGCGTCAAGCCGCCTGATCCGCGCCCTGATCGCCTGGAGGCGGAACTCCGGCCCCGCGTCGATGAGTATCGTCTCCCCCGTATCGGCGCGGACGAGCGCGCTTGCCCGCATCCTGTTGTCGCGCTCGTCGGTCGAGGCGCATACCGCGCAGTCGCAGCCTATTACGGGAACCCCGTGACTCGTTCCCGATCCCAGTATTTCAAGTTCCATGTCATCCCAGCATAAATGGGGAAGCCGCGCGGGTCAAGGCGGTTCGCGCCGGACGCGGGGACGGCACGACGTTTCTTCTTGCGGTTTTTCGCCCGAACGTTCATACTTACTGGCATGACCGGGATCGATGGACGCGACGCGGGCAGGCGTGAGCCCGCCACCGAAAGGTCGGAACTCATGCAGGCCCTCGACTACATTCTCAACCGCTGCACGATACGCGAGATCGACGCCGTGGCCACGGCGGTGGAGAGGCGGAAGCGCGACCTTTCCGCGACGACCGGCATGAACTCGCTCGACCCCGCGCGCGCGGCGCGTGACATGACGGCCGCGGTGAACAAGTCCATCGAGTCCAGCATGGAGGGCATCCGGCGCACGTTCCGGCAATACGCCTGCGACATGGTGAGGAAGGAAGCTCCCGAGCTTACCGAGGAGCAGATGGCCGATCTCGTCGATTCCCTCGTGGGAGACATGCCGACGTCCGGGGCGGGCCTGCGCGATTCCCTTTCGGGGACGGGGCCCCTTGCCCGGGCCGACTCTCCCGCCACCGGAGGAGCTTCGAAATACGCGGGTCTCGCGCACAAGGGCCTCGTGAACGGCGTTCCCGCCGACGTCATGTACGAGATGGTCTGCCAGTTCGTCTCCTACAGTACGGGCTCGATGAGTTTTTCCGACGAGGCCGCCCTGCGAGCCGAGGTCGGTGACTGGACGACGGTTTACTGGAACGCCTTTCCCCGCGAGGTGCGTTCCTGCGTGAAGGAATTTCTTTCGGGCGCGATCAACGGCGAGGAGATGGACGCGCGGCTTTCCGATCTTTTGCAATAGGAGCTTTACATGCATGTCGTAATAGTTGGTAACGGAATCGCCGGCGTCAACGTCGCCGCCGCGCTCAGGAACGCCTCGCCGGAGGCGGACGTCGAGATATTCGCGTCGGAGACCCATCCCCTGTATTCGCGCGTCAGGCTCCCCGAGGTGATCTCCGGCGCGAGCGCGCCCGAGGCCATAACCTTCTACAAGGACGAATGGTACGAAAAGCGTGGAATCCGCGTGAGTCTCGGCTCGAGCGTCGTTTCCGTCGACCGGGCGGCGCGTACGGTGCGCCTTGCGGACGGCCGTACCGCCGGCTATGACCGGCTCGTCCTCGCGACCGGCGCGTCGTCCAACCGGCCTCCCATACCGGGCTCGGACGCGCGCGGCGTGCATACCCTGCGCACCCTCGAGGACGCGCTGGAGATCCGCGCGGGCGTCGCGGCGAATCCCGGGAGCGCCTCGGTAATCGGCGGCGGCCTTCTCGGTCTCGAGGCGGCGCGCGCCATGAAGGACGCCGGCGCGCGCGAGGTCCGCGTGTTCGAGATATTCCCCCGTCTCCTTCCGCGCCAGCTCGATTCCGCGGGCGCGAGCCTCCTTTCCGCCCGCTTCGCGGCCATGGGCATCGAGGTCGTCTGCTCGGCCGAGACCGAATCGTTCATCCCCGACTCCGACGATCCGCTCCGCGCCTTCGCGATCCGCCTGAAGGACGGGCGCGTGTTTCCCAGCGCCACGACGCTTCTATCGATGGGCGTGCGGCCGAACGTCGCCCTCGCGAAGGAGGCGGGTCTCGAGGTGAACCGGGGGATAGTCGTCGACGAGTTCATGCGCACCTCCGACGGGGCGATCTACGCGGTCGGGGACTGCGCCGAGTTCAAGGGAATCGTGTGGGGGATCATACCCGCGGCCCTCGAGCAGGCGCCCGTCGCCGCGCGGGCCATCCTCGCCTCCACGTCGCTGATCGCGCCCGAGCTTGCCGTTCCCTACGCGCAAACCGTTCCCAAGACCGCGCTCAAGGTCGGCGACGTGGAGCTGACGAGTCTCGGAAAGGCCGTGCTTTCCGCCGACGAGGAATCTTCGGGCAGGTACGAGGAGCGCTCGCGCGTGTGGGAAGGCGGAAGGCGGTACGAGAAATACGTGCTCGAAAAGGGCGAGGGGGGCGACGCCTCCGAACCGGTTCTCGCCGGGGCCATCCTCTACGGATCGAAGGCGCACCAGGCGCAGGCGCAGTCGCTCATGGGCAAGCCCGCGGACGCGGAAACGATAGCCTCGCTCTTGGCCGACTGAGGTCGGACGCGGCTTAGGCGTCCATCCTTTTTATTTCCTCGATGCGGTCGCGGATCGCGGCCGCCTGCTCGTATTGCAACAGGTCGGCGTACTCGCGCATCTGGGCCTCGAGGGCCCTGACGAGCTTCTTCCGCTCGCCCGGGATGAGGAGGTTGTGGCTCGCGACGAGCACGCCCGACTCGGTTTCGGCGGATTCCCGCTTGATCTCGTTCTCGCGCGTAAGGATGTCGCCGATCGCCTTCTTGATGGTGGTCGGCGTCACGCCGTGCTCGCGGTTCCACTCCTCCTGTATCGAGCGCCTCCGGTTCGTCTCCTCGATCGCCTCTTTCATCGCCGGGCTCATCGCGTCGGCGTACATCACCACCATGCCGTTCTCGTTTCGCGCGGCGCGCCCGATGATCTGCACGAGGCTCGTCGCCGAGCGGAGGAAGCCGATCTTGTCGGCGTCGAGTATGCCTATGTACGAAACCTCGGGGAGGTCGATGCCCTCGCGGAGGAGGTTGATGCCGACGAGTATGTCGAACTCGCCCGCGCGCAGGCCCTTGAGTATCTCCACGCGCTCGATCGTCTCGACCTCGGAGTGGATGTACTTGACCTTGAGGCCAAGCCCCGAGAGGTAGTCGGTGAGGTCCTCGGCCATCCGTTTCGTCAGCGTCAGGATGAGACTCCTCTCGTTTTTCGCGACGCGTTCCTTCACCTCCCGGTAGATGTCCTCCATCTGGCCCTCGCTCGGGCGCACGTCGATCCTCGGGTCCAGGAGGCCCGTCGGGCGGATCACCTGTTCGACGACGCGGGTCGAACGCTTCAGCTCCTCCTGGCGCGGGGTGGCGGACACGAAGATGGTCTGGTTCATCATCGCCTCGAACTCGCCGATCCTGAGCGGGCGGTTGTCGAGCGCGCACGGCAGGCGGAACCCGAAGTCGACGAGGTTCTGTTTCCGCGAGCGGTCGCCCTCGTACATCGCACCGATCTGCGGGAGCGTCACGTGGCTTTCGTCCATGAAGAGGAGAAAGTCGTCGGGAAAGTAGTGGAAGAGGGTGGCGGGCGGGTCGCCGACCGCGCGGCCCGCGATGGGCGCCGAGTAGTTCTCGATGCCGGGACAGTAGCCCATCTCGGCGAGCATCTCCAGGTCGTATTCGGTCCGCGTCTTGAGCCTCTCGGCCTCGAGCACCTTCCCCTGCGCGCGGAACCGCTCAAGCTGTTCGTCGAGCTGTTCCCGTATGCGGGCGAGCGCGTTCGGCACGGCGTCCTCCCGCATGACGAAGTGCTTCGCGGGATATATCGACAGTTCGTCGAGCTCAAGCGTCACCTCGCCCGATACCGGGTTGAACTTCCGGATGCGCGTGATGTCCTCCCAGTCGAACTCGATGCGGTACGCCTCCTCGAGGTAGGCCGGAAAGATCTCGAGCGTGTCCCCGCGCAGGCGGAACCTGCCGCGCTCGAGTA
Organism: Spirochaetales bacterium Spiro_10; assembly: GCA_001604405.1. Lineage (GTDB taxonomy): Bacteria > Spirochaetota > Spirochaetia > Treponematales > Treponemataceae > Teretinema. The sequence goes on along the minus strand of LVBL01000116.1, from coordinate 5,489 downwards.
CCGCGTCGTTCCGCTCGTACTGGAGGGAGACGAGCTTTTTCTTGAGGGCGTCGAGGTCGACCCTGACGCCCTTCTCGACGTGTATGCGCATGTCGCGGTAGGACTCCGGAAGGCCGAGTCCGTAGATGCACGAGACGGTGGAGACTACGATGACGTCGCGCCGCTCCATGAGGCTGAAGGTGGCCGAGAGGCGCATGCGGTCGATCTCGTCGTTGATCGACGCGTCCTTCTCGATATAGAGGTCGCGTGACGGCACGTAGGCCTCGGGCTGGTAGTAGTCGTAGTAGGAGACGAAATACTCCACCGCGTTGTCCGGGAAGAAGCCCTTGAACTCGCGGTAGAGCTGCGCGGCGAGGGTCTTGTTGTGGCTGATGACGAGCGTCGGCCGCTGCGCCTTCTCGATGATCTTCGCCATCGTGAAGGTCTTGCCCGAGCCGGTCACGCCCTTGAGGGTCTGGTACCGGTCGCCCTCTGAGAGTCCCTGCGCGAGCGCCTCGATGGCCGCGCCCTGGTCGCCCGAGGGCGAATAGTCGGATACTACCCTGAACGGTCTCATGGTCGCATTGTCCTTTCGGCCGGGCGGGTCAGCGCGTCCGCTCGGCGAGGGTTATCTTGAGCGAAACCTGCTGTTTTCCCCGGAGCACGGTGATCTCGATCTGCTCGCCCGGCTTCTTCGCCTCGAGGGCCGAGTAGTAGTCGGTGAGGCTCTCGATGCGCTGTCCCGCTATGGAGGTTATCACGTCCCCGCCCAGGTAGATGACCGAGCTCGAGCGCCCCGAGCCGTAGCGCACGGCGTCCGAGCCGCCCCGCAGGCCCGCCTTCTCGGCGTTGCTTCCCGCGCCGACGCGCGAGACAAGGAGCCCCTTGTCGGTGGCGAGGCGGGCGTAGTTCGCTATCGCCGGGCTCAGCTGGACGAGTTCGGCGTCGATGGAGCCGCGCCTGACCGCGCCGAACTGGATGAGTTCCGAGACGACCCGCTTCGCGGTATTCACCGGAACGGCGAAGCCGATTCCCGCGGAGCTTCCCGAGGTCGAGTAGATCATGGTGTTTATGCCGATCATCCTTCCCTGCGTGTCGAGAAGGGGCCCCCCCGAGTTTCCGGGATTGATGGCCGTGTCGGTCTGTATCATGTCCTTGATGACGGTGTTGGCCTGCGTCTTGATCGGCCGGCCGAGGGCGCTCACGATGCCGGTCGTCAGGGTCCGCTCGAGACCGAAGGGATTCCCGATTGCGAGCACCTTCTGCCCGACCTTGAGGCCCGAGGAATTGCCGAAGGAGATGGTCTTGAGCGTCACGCCCGCCGGCGGGGTGAACTTGAGTACCGCGATGTCGTTCTCGCGGTCCACGCCGACCACCTTGCCTTCGAACTGAGTCCCGTCCGAAAGCGAGACGAATATCTTGACCGCGTCCGCGATGACGTGGCTGTTGGTGACGACGTAGCCGCGCGTGTCTATGATCGAGCCCGAGCCCGATCCGCCTTCCTGGGGAACCGGTTCGAGAAACCAGTTGATGCCGACCGTCTCGGTGGTTATGTTCACGACGGCCTCGTTGGCCCGCTCGTATACGGTTATGTTCTGCGCCTCGTCCTGCGTATAGGCCGCGGCGTCCGCGACGGCGACCGAGGGCACGTTCGTCATGAGGCTGATTCCGGATATCTCCGCCGGTTCCCTGATTTCCTCCGCGACGACGGGACTCGGCGCCGCTTTCGCCTCGCCCGGTACGCCCCTGTCCAGAAGGAGCACTCCCGTAGCCGTTACGACGACGGCGGCAACAACTATCCCGGCAACCTGGTTTCTGCTGTACAGACGCATGGTTCTCTCCTCGATCTGTCAAATATAGACCAATACGGTGGCTTCGGCAACGGAAACCGCGTCGCGGAAACCGGAAACGGCCCTTTTGAAAAAAAAAAGGGAAGCCCGCGCGGGCTTCCCGTGATTCCGTTTGTACGGAGCTTACTTCTTTGCCTTTGCGGCCGGTTTTGCGGCGCTCTTGGCGGGCGCCTTCGCCGGGGCTTTGGCGGCCGGTTTTGCGGCGGCCTTCGCCGGGGCCTTGGCGGCCGGCTTGGCCGCGGTCTTGGCGGGCGCCTTGGCGGCCGGCTTTGCGGAGCTCTTGGCGGGCGCCTTCGCGGCGGCCGGCTTGGCCGCGGCCGTTTTCGCCGGGCTCTTTCCCTGCTGCTCGAGGGCTATGGTCTTTGTCGGCTGGTTGCAGACCGCGTCCGGACCATAGTACTGGATGGCGCCGGGATAGGTGAAGCTCGTGGTGACCGCCCAGGTGTCGCGACTCTTCGCGAACTCCTTGAAGGGCTTTCCGTTGAGCTCGACGAGGGCCTTGCGGATGACCGGCTTCTTGGAACCGTGGCGCTGTTCCATGTTCATCATCATCGTGAGGGGAACGCCTCCGGCGATCCAGTCCTTCGCGGGGGCGGTGAGGTTCCGCACCGAGGAGAGGTATCCGGTAAGTCCAGCCGCGATAAGATAGAAGGCGGTGTTTCCGAGGGCGTAGCAATAGTCGGCGTCGAAGTTCGACGGGAAGGCGCAGCGGCCCTCGTAGCCGAAGAAGTGGTTGTAGGCGCTGAATTTTCCCTTGTAGGTACCGGCGGCCTTCATCGCCTCGAGCCTGCTTTCGACGAGGGTGATGAGCAGCTTCTCGGTCTCGATGCGGGAAACCTGGACGTTGCCGTGGGGATCGCGGTCCATGAGGAACTGCTGGGCGATCGCCTCGGGGAGCGTCATGAAGGCCTCGCTCGACGCCTTGGTGAGGTTGCGCGCGAGCCAGGAGGTTTGCGCGGCGAAGGTCTCGAGCTTCGAGAAGTCGTCGGAATGCGCCGCCATCAGGTCGTTGAGCTCGGCGATGAGGGTCTTCATCTCGGGGATGAACTCGACAAGCCCCTCGGGAATGAGGATGACGCCGAAGTTCTCGCCGCCCGCCGCGCGCTTGGCGATTACCGTGCACAGGTGGTCCGTGATCTGGCGGAGGGTCATCTTCTTGGCCTCGACCTCCTCGGAGACGAGGCAGACGTTCGGCTGGGTCTGGAGGGCGCACTCGAGGGCGATGTGGCTCGCGGAGCGTCCCATGAGCTTGATGAAGTGCCAGTATTTCTTGGCGCTGTTCGCGTCGCGCTCGATGTTGCCGATGAGCTCGGAATAGGTCTTGCAGGCGGTATCGAAACCGAACGAGGTCTCGATCATCTCGTTCTTGAGGTCCCCGTCGATTGTCTTCGGCACGCCGATTACCTGGGTTTTCATGCCGAGTTCCGCGAAATGCTCGGCAAGGAGGGCGGCGTTCGTGTTCGAGTCGTCGCCGCCGATGATGACGATGGCGTCAAGCTTCATCTTCTTCGCGGTGGCGACGGAGGAGGCGATCTGCGCCGGGGTCTCGATCTTGGTCCGTCCGGAGCCGATGATGTCGAATCCGCCCGTGTTGCGGTATTCGTCCATGAACTTGTCCTTGATCTCGACGTACTTTTCCTCGATGAGTCCGGAGGGTCCGCCCAGGAAACCGAAGAGCTTCGAGGAGGGGTTTCCCTTCTTGATGCCGTCGTAGAGGCCGGCGATGACGTTGTGTCCGCCGGGGGCCTGTCCGCCCGAGAGGATGACGCCGACCCGGAGGGCCTTGCCGACGTCCTTGTTCTTGCCCTTCACGAGGGTTACGAGCGGTTTTCCGTAGGTATTCTTGAAGAGGGCCTTCAATTCGGCCTGGTTCGCTATGGATTGCGTGGCCTTACCCACCTCGATCGCGATGGAATCCGGCTTTGCGGTCAGGACGGTCGGTAATTTCGGGGTATACTGGTACCTTGCTTCCTGCAATGCGGATAGTTTCATAGATTTCTCCTGTTTAGTAAGGTTGCGTTCGAAATCAAATCGGCCACATGATATAGGAAAGAAAGGCTCGTTTCAAGACCATGCGGCGGGCTGAAGGCTACATGAGGGGGGCGAACAGACGGAAAAAGGTCCAAAGAGCCCGTGTCCGGAGCGGGGTACGGGCCAAAACGGCCGGATCAATGCGGGTTGACCGCGAACGATCCTCGAAAAAGAGCTTTGTGCACTCCTGACCGAATTCCCTGGAGTAAAAAAAGGCGTTCAGCTCGAAATGCAGGGAAAAACTCCGTGAATCGATGTTCGTCGACCCGATCGTGGCCGTTTTTCCGTCAATAACGAGCATTTTCGAGTGGATAAAGCCGTGATACCGCCAAAACGACACCCCGAAGGCGGAAAGTTCCAGGATATACGAATACGCGGCCTGTTTGACATACCACTTGTCCCAGTCTCCGGGAACGATGATCTGCACGTCGAGGCCGGAGAGGGCGGCGATCTTCAGGGCCGAGAAAAACTCCGCGTCCGGGGTGAAATACGGGGACTCGATGTATACCGAGGAACGGGCGCGGTTGATCATGTGTATGAGCGCGTCGCGAATCTCGTCGTTCTTCTCGTCGTCGGGTCCCGAGGAGACGACCTGCATCGGCACGTCCGCCGTGGTCCGCATCCCCCTGGAGAGACTGCCTCCGAAGGCCGGGTCCTCCTGGCGCACCCGCGGAAGGGCCGGAAGCGGGCTTGAGTCCCCGAAGGAGTCGTCGGAGAGGGTCGCCGCGTGCCAGTCGACCAGGAACTGTTTCTGCAAAAAGAGCACGGCTGAGCCGGTGACGCGGATATGGGTGTCCCGCCAGTAGTACGGCCGTTCGGGACTCGCGTTCGCGTACTCGTCCCCGATGTTCATCCCCCCGAAGTAGCCGACACACCCGTCGATGACCACGATCTTGCGGTGATTCCGGTAGTTCAGCGGAAAGAGATTTACCGGGGAGATCGGAAAGAAGCGGCTTACCTTCCCCCCCGCCGCGAGGAGGGGGCGAAAGAGGCGCGTCGAGGTACTGATCGAGCCGACGTGATCGTAGAGGAGACGGATCTCGACGCCCTCGCGCGCCTTCCCGGCAAGAAGGTTCACGAGGTGCCTGCCGGTCACGTCGTTTTTGAAGATGAAATAGGACAGGTGCACGGCGTGCCGGGCCCTGACGATGTCCTCGAAGAGGAGGGGGTATTTCTCCTGGCCGGACGTGAGTATGGTGACCGTATTGCGGGCGAATACGGGACTCTTGCCGTGGACGAGATTCATGTGGATGAGGGAGCCGACGTCCGAAAGGGCGGGATACTCGCCCGACTGCAACAACTCGTCGAGGTTGCTGCGCTGGTCCTCGACCACGCGGCCGAACAGGGCGTGGGCCCGCGCGGTCGCCTCGGTGAGCCGGCGGGTACGCGTGAAAAAGGAGCCGGACAGCAGGATATAAAGGAGGACGCCAAAACCGGGGATGAAGGCGATCGCCAGGATCCAGGTGAAACGCCGCGCCGGCGTGGAGCGGTCGGCGAAAAGGATGAAGGCGATGGAGGCGGCGTTGAGGACGAACGACGCGAGCAGATAGACGGACGAAAGGCTCATTCCCGTGTCCTAAAAGATCATCCCGAAGCCCGCACGCGCGGTAACCCCGTCGCGGGCGCCGT
>LVBL01000115.1 GCA_001604405.1 Spirochaetales bacterium Spiro_10 | reverse complement strand
CGAGGACGACCGTTCCGTCCTGGGCCCCGGAGAGGGCGGCCTCCCTGGCCCGGTCCATCGTCGAACCGGTTTCGTCCCAATGCCGTATCGTGCCGGCGTAATCGGAAAACTCCCAGGGATAGATGGCATCCGCCGGCGCGTCCAGCAGACGGTAGCCGCCGCGGGCGGATTCGATTCGATAGCCCGCCTGAATGAGGGATTGCACGGCCTTCCACACGGCGACGCGCGAAACCCCGATCGCCCGCCCGACGGCCTCGCCCGAGAGCGGGGTGCGGGAGTTCTTCAGCGCCTCGAGTATGAGGGATCGGGTTCGCTCCGGCCTGGTGGCCCCTGTGTCATCCTGCGGGACTGCTTCGTTAACCATGTATGCTTGAAGGTTAACGAAAAGGGCCCTTCCTGTCAACGGCGTCTTCGGCCGATACCGGAGACGATTGCATACACGGCAAGAGCGAGGCCGAGCAGAGCGGGAAACCAGTCACCGTATCTCGCGTACAGGGTCGTTGTGCGGTCGTATATGGGAACGTCGACCCGGACGGCGTCCGCCGTGAAAAGGGGAAGGTCGGCGATGACGGTTCCCCGGGGATCCACGACGCAGGTATAACCGGCGTTGGTCGAGCGCACGAGGGTGGTGCGCAGTTCGACCGCCCGGAAGGCCGCGATGACGAAATGCTGCATCTCGGCGCTGTCCGTCCTGGACCAGGAATCGTTCGTCAGGTTGATGAGCACGTCGCTGCCCGAGTTGTGCAGGGCGGCGCAGAGGGCAGGGAAGGCGTCCTCGAAGCATATCGGGGTCGCGAAGCGGACTGGTATCCCCTCGTGATTGACGACCGACATCGTCTTGATCTCGGTGCCCGGGGTCCATCCCGAGGAGAAGCCCACGATCGCGTCGAAGAACTCGCGGACCCACCGGTATTCGGTGAAGGGCATGTACTCGGCGAAGGGGACGAGCTGTATCTTGGCGTACCAGTCGAGCCGCTCGCCCGAGGGGCCGAGGAGTATGACGGAATTGGAGTAGAGAAGGGGCTCGCGCGAAACGATGACGGGGGAACCGACGAGAAGGGGCGTGTCCGTCTCGCCCAGGAAACGGGTAAACGGATCGTCCGCGGGAAGCCGGTCATAGAGGGGGCGGTGCTCGATATAGGGTCGCGTGAGGATGGATTCGCTCCAGACGGCGAGATCCGCCCGGGGCCTGCCCTCGGCAAGGGCCCGTCGCGTCAGCTGCTGTCCGACGCGGAGGTTTTTCCGCAATCCGCCGTCTTCCCAGGTGTCCGCGTTGTGCTGAACCAGGATCGTGTCCAGTGTCGTTCTCGGCCGGATATCCCGCATGAGGGTGACGGTTCCGTAGGAGAGGGCGAGAATCAGGAGCCCCGCGGTGAAGGCGAGGGCCCTGAGCGATTCGTCGCGGGACTGTCGGCCGCCCGTCACGCGCGAAAGACTCCGTACGGGTCGACGTCCGCTCGCCTGCGGGGAGACGGGTACCAGCTCCCCGAGGACGCATGCGACGAGGGCAAGGAGAAAGCCGATGCCCCAGACCCCCGTCACGTCCGCGATCTGGATGAGGGGCTTGAGGGGGAAGGTCGTCATGACGAGGGTTCCCCAGGGATAGGCGAGAAATCCGATGGACTTCAGCCACTCCCAGAGGGTCCACACCGCCGCGAAGAGAAAGGGCCTCCAGAGGGCCGGAGACCGGCTCGCGTACCGGAGGGCCACGCCGACGGGCGCGGCATAGAGGAAGTAGGCCACGGAGGACGCCCCGAGGGTGAAGACGGCGAAATCCTTGAAGTAGGCGAGCCAGAAGCTCGACATGACGTGGACCAGCAACACGAACAGTCCGCACAAAACGCCCGCGAACCGGTATGACCTCGTCTCGCGTACGGCCAGATAGAACGGAATGAGGGCTACGAACCCGAAGGGCGCGATGCCGTTCCGGAACAATTCGTTCGGTATGCCAAGGCTCAGCATAATCGACGCAAGCAACACGCAGAAAAGGGCCTTCATGGGTTTCATAATCGCTTCATTTTACTCATTTTTGTTGAATCATTTCAATATTCCATCTATTATGAAGGGGATATGCAGAAAATCGTGTCGTGCCACGCCGGTGAATTTGAGTCTGCACCCGATCTAGTCGTGTCGGTTCCGGGTCGTTTCCACCTGCTTGGCGAGCATACCTGGTTTGCCAAGGGTAACACCCTTTCTATGGCGATAAACCACCACCTCTTCCTCGCCGTATCCGCACGAAGCGACCAGAATTACCGGCTGTATTCCGTATCCCTCGGCGAACGCAAGAAGATATCCGCATCGAATCTCAAGTACAG
>LVBL01000034.1 GCA_001604405.1 Spirochaetales bacterium Spiro_10 | reverse complement strand
GCTTGAGCCAGTTGTCCGGATACTCGACCTGATAGCCGTTTTCGATATGCTGTTCGAACATCCCGTACTGGTAGCGGATGCCGTAGCCGTGGCCGGGATAGTCGAGCGTCGCGAGGGAATCGAGGAAACACGCGGCGAGCCTGCCGAGGCCCCCGTTTCCGAGACCGGCGTCCGGCTCCTCCTCCTCGATGGCGTTGTAGTCGAGACCGAGCTCGCCGAGTACCTCGCGCACGGAATTCATGATCCCGAAATTGATGAGGTTGTTGCCGAGGGCGCGTCCCATGAGAAACTCGGCGGAAAGGTAGTACATCTGCCGGACCTGGCCGTCCTCGTATTCCTTGCGGGTCGCCATCCAGTTCGTCTGGATATGGTCCATGACCGCGGTGGAAACCGCGTCGTAGATGTCATGCCGGTTGGCCTCGTCGAGATTCTTCCCGTAATGCCGCTTGAGCCGGGTGCGTATCGATTCCTTGAATTTTTCCTTGTCGAATTCCATCCGTTGCGCGCTCCTCTGTCAGTAAACCGGTTTATTCACGACTTTATACCATTCTGGCGATGAGGACAATCGCGCTTCGCGCGAGTGCCACGAATTTGTCCCCGCCGGGAAGCGCCTCTTCCTTCCCCGGCTCGAGGATGTCGTCGGGGGATTCCCGCGAGGTGTCGATGGCCCGGAGCCATACCTTGCCCGCGGCGGGCGGGGGGACGGTCACCGTGACGTCCTTGGGGGTGGCGTTGTACACGATGTAGAAATCGTTGTCGTCGCGGTCCGTCAGGATCGCGGCGCGGCTTCCCATGAGACGATAGGCGATGAAGCCCCCGAGAAGCGACCAGTCGGCCGGTCGCGCCTCCGCGTCGAACCAGGTGACGTCGGGGGCGGAATGGTGCGGAAGGTCCTTGCCCGAGAGAAACTCCGGCCTGAGAAAGGCGGGATGGGCCTTTCGGAACCTGATCGCCTCGCGCGCGAAGCGGAAGAGGCCCGCGTGCCTTTCGCGGAGCGACCAGTCGAGCCAGGATATCGCGTTGTCCTGGCAATACGCGTTGTTGTTTCCCCGCTGGCTCCGGCGGACCTCGTCGCCCATCAGGAGCATGGGCGTGCCGAGCGAAAGAAGCAGCGTCAGGAGCAGGTTCCTCGCCTGCTGGGCGCGAACCGCCTCGACCGCCGGGTTCTCGGTCTCGCCCTCGGCGCCGTAGTTGTAGCTGACGTTGTGGTCGCTTCCGTCGCGGTTCTCCTCGCCGTTGTCCTCGTTGTGCTTGCCGTTGTACGAGACGAGGTCGTTGAGGGTGAAGCCGTCGTGACTCGTCAGGAAATTGATGGAATGGAAGGGCTTTCGGCCGTCGCGGAGATAGAGGTCCGACGAGCCGGTGACCCGAGTGGCCAGGTGGTGCGCCGTTCCCGGGTCCCCGCGCCAGAAGGCGCGCACGTCGTCGCGGAAGCGGTCGTTCCATTCCGCCCACCGGCCGCCGGGAAACCAGCCAACCTGATAGGCCCCGCCCGCGTCCCAGGCCTCGGCGATGATCTTGGTTTGCCTGAGCACGGGGTCCTCGGCTATCCGCTCGAGCATCGGGGGATTCTCGAGCAGTCGGCCCTTCTGGTCGCGCCCGAGGATGGAGCCGAGGTCGAAGCGGAACCCGTCGACGTGCATCTCGGTAACCCAGTAGCGCAGGCAGTCGAGGATGAAGGTGCGCACCACGGGATGGTTGCAATTGACGGTGTTGCCGCACCCGGAGTAGTTCCGGTAATACCGCGGGTTGTCCTCGAGCATGTAATAGACGGGATTGTCGAAGCCGCGGAACGACATCGTCACCCCGCGTTCGTTCCCCTCGGCCGTGTGGTTGAAGACGATGTCGAGGATCACCTCGATGCCGGCGCGGTGAAGCTCCCGCACCATCTCCTTGAACTCGCGGACCGCCCCCGAGAGGGACCGGTCCGAGGCGTACGAGGCCTTCGGCGCGAAAAAGGCGATGGTGCTGTATCCCCAGTAGTTGGTCAGGCGCTCGCCCGTGATCGGGTTCGACCGGGGATTCTCGAACTCGTCGAACTCCTGGATCGGCAGGAGCTCGAGGCTCGTGATGCCGAGTTCCTTCAGGTACGGGATGGACTCGACGACTCCGCGATAGGTCCCGCCGTGGGGAAGGCCCGAGGAGGGGTGCACGGACAGTCCCTTGACGTGCGCCTCGTAGAGAACGCTGTACCGGAGCGGATAGTTGAGCGGGCGGTCACCCTCCCAGTCGAAATCGTCGTCGTCGACGACGACGCATTTGGGGAAGTTCGCCGCGGTCCGGACGCTCGAGTAGGCGAGGTCCATGTCTATGTGCGGGGGACGGCGTTCGGAGGACTCGAGGCCCCTGAAGACCGAGGTCCGCGTCAGGGCCTTCGCGTACGGATCGACGAGATACTTGTGCACGTTGAAGCGCAGGCCCTCGTTCGGCCTGAAGGGACCGTCCACCCGATAGAGATACAGCGCGTCCTTGCCGAGGCCCGGGCAGAAGGCGTGCCAGACATCGCCCGTCTTGTTGCGCTTCGGGTCGAGGGTAAAGGACGACGAGGGTTCGTCCGCTTCGGGGGAATCGAAGATCTCGAGGATGACGGACCTGCCGTGCCGCGTAAAAACGCTGAAATTGACGCCACCCGAGGTGACCGTCGCTCCGAGAGGCAGGGGTTTTCCGGGCTGAATGCCGTTGGTTACCATACAATCCCTGAAATTATAGTGCGTTACGGTATATTGTGCTAGAATACCACCACGGAGAAGTCATGAAAAGTATCCCTATCATCAGCAAGAAGGCCTCAACGGTCGCCGCGTTCCGTTCGGCCTGCGGCCGTTCGGCGGGAGAGTTCATCCCGGTCATCCTGTCGAAGAACGAAGAGGCCATTTCCTATTTCCATTACGAGCTGCCGGAGATAAAGATCGTCGATTTCGGCGACGGAGAGACGGACGCGCGGGCGCTCATGAAGGTCATTCACGAGGACCCGTGGCTCCTGTTCGGCGGGATCATCGCCATCGTGAACAACCATCAGGAAAAATCCGCGCTCGAGAAGGACAGGGACGCCAACATCCTGCTCGTCCTCAGGCGCGCGGACTTCGAGGCGAACGTGGACCGGATCCTCCGCATCCTGACGCAGAACAAGCAGTTCCTCTTCAACCGCGGCATGCAGCAGCAGATGAACACGAACGAAACCGGCTCGTTCACGAGCGACAACGACCCGATGGACATCCTGTTCTACTGCAACCTCATCACGAACTACCTCTACAACACGAACCGGATAAACGACGAGGGCCGCGCGGGCGTGCAGGGCGCGCTCATGGAGCTCCTGCTCAACGCCGTCGAGCACGGAAACTGCAAGATCAGCTACGACGAGAAGACCGCCTGGCTTTCCGCGGGAAAGAACATGCTCGACCTGATCGCGGAGAAAAGCAAGGACCCGCAGGCGCGCGACAAGAAGGTCTACATCTCCTACGACATATCGAACATGCGGACGCGCATCTCCGTGCGCGACGACGGCGACGGCTTCGACTGGCGCAAGCGGCTAGCGGCGGAGCTGACGGCCGGACTCCACGGCATGGGGATCAAGCTCGCGGAATCCTTCGTCTCCTCCGTTTCGTACAACGCCCCGGGCAACGAGGCCTCCTTCGAGATCGCGAACCAGCGCGACGCCACGAACTCCATCCCGGTCATCATGCAGGAACAGCAGGTCCTCAACTTCGAGGACCGGCAGATCGTGTGCCGGGAAAACGAGCTCACGAACGACATGTACTACATACGTTCGGGAAAGTACGCCGTCTACGTCCAGCGCAAGCTCGTCACGGTCCTCACGCCGAACGACATCTTCATAGGCGAGATGTCGTTTCTCCTGAACGACAGGCGCTCCGCAACCATCATGTCGGTCGGCTCGGGCTCCCTCGTGAAGATCCCGAAGATGGTTTTCATATCCCTTATCCGCGAGCGACCCCATTACGGCATATTCCTCTCGCGCCTGCTCGCCCAGCGGCTCGTGCGCCAGTCCAACCAGACCGTGCAGATCAGGGGCGAGGTTAACCGGCTCAAGAAAGAGCTCGACGGGATCAAATCGGCGGACGTGTAGTGGCCGCCAACCCCGTGCGGGAGACCATCCGCGAAAACTGGCACCGCGAAAACGCCGTCTTCGTCTTTCCGAGCCAGGTCGCCTCGGCGCTCTGGCTCGAGGCCGCCCTCGGATTTCTCGGCGTCGGCACCGTTCCGGCAGACCGGTTCATAGCCTGGGACCGGTTCAAGGAAAACGCCCTCAGGGCGAACGTCGGCTCGCTCAAACCCGTTTCCTCCGTCGTCAGGAAGCTCTACGCCCTCGACCTCGCGCGCCGGAACGCGGGCGCGAACGGCCCGATCCTGACCGACGTGATCCCGCGCGCGTACGCCGAGTCCGGGGAGCGGTTCGCCCCGTGGATTTCCCGCATGCTGCCGTCGCTCTCGCCGTGGCGAAGCCCCGCGCGGGATGCCGCGCGCGGAACCGGGCGGGACGACATGAACGGACGCGACGGCGAGGACCGCGACCTTGCCGCCATCGCGGACGATTACGAGGCCTTCCTTTCCCGCCACCGGCTCTTCGAGCCCTCCTGGCAAAAACCTCCGTTGCGGGACGAGGGACTGGAATACGTCATCTTCTTCCCCGACGCGATCGAGGACTTCTCCGAGTACTCCGCGATCGTCTCGCAAACCCCCTTCGTCCGCGCCCTTCGCGCGGCGGATCTCGTGACGGATACGGACACCCGCCCGGCGCTTTCGGTGTTCGGCACCAGCAGACAGGAATACCGCGCGGTCGCGCTCCGGATCGAGGCGTTGCTCCGGTCGGGAACCCCGTGCGAGTCGATCGCCATAAGCGTCCCCGACGTGGAAAGCGCGGCGCCGTACCTCACGCGCGAGCTTTCGATACGGGGCATACCGCACGTCTACCGTTCGGGCGCCCCGCTCTCCTCGCTTCCCGCGGGCCGCCTCTTTTCCCTTGTCGAGGGCTGCGTCGCCTCGGGCTTTCCGTTCCGCGCCCTCAAGGCCCTCCTCCTCGACCGGGCCGTTCCCTGGGCGCGCGCCGACCTTGCCGAGGAGCTCATCGGCTTCGGCATACGGAACCACTGCGTCACGCCCTGGCGTGAGGGAACCGCCGAGATCGACGTATGGGAGGCGGCCTTCAGGACCCCGGGCAAATCCGGGTCGGCGGAACGGCGGTTGCGGGACTTCTACCGGACGCTCAAGGACCATCTTCTCGCCGTTACCTCGGCGCGGAGGTTCGCCGACGTCAGAAAGGCGTACTTCTCGTTCAGGGACAAATTCCTCGACATGACCCTCCTCGCGCCCGAGGACGACGCCGTGCTCGCGCGTTGCGTCGCCGAGCTCGGCAAGCTCGAGGCCGTCGAGCTCGAGTACCCCGACGTCGCCCCGGAGCGGCCCTGGTCCGTGTTTCTCGAGACGCTCGTGGAGACGACCTATGTGGCCCAGCGCTCGGACGGCGGCGTGAGCGTCTTCCCCTTCCGCGTCGCGGCCGGAACGCCGTTCGAGCGGCACTTCGTGCTCGACGCGAGCCAGGATCGGGCCTCGGTCACCTACCGTCCCCTCGGCTTTCTCAGGCAGGACAAGCGCGAGCGCGCGGGCGTCGCCGACGTGGACGCGTCCGGCGCCTTCTTCTCCGCCTATTGCGTCTCGGGCGCGGATTTTTCCTTTTCGGAGCGCTCGCTCAAGGGCTTCGGCGTTCCCCACGGCTGGTTCGCCGAGACGGCGCGTCCCGAACAGACGGAAGACGACCCCTACCTTCTCGAGCGCGGTCTTCTGAACGGGGGCGGGGCGCGTCCCGACCGGGCCTACCGCCCGCAAAAGGAGGGATACGACCGCTTCGCGGAGCGCTCATGGCCGCCCGCGGTCTCGTACCTCTCGAGGCCGTACGGCCCGTCGCCCGCCGCGCTCGTCTCGCGCGTCCTCGGGATACAGGAAGACGACGGCGCGGTTCGCGTGAGCCAGAGCGACCTGGCGCGCTTCGGCGTCTGCAACGCGTCCTGGTTCCTCGCGCGCGCGCTCGCGATCGAGCCGATGGCGCGGGACGCGGAGCTCCCGAACGAGCGCAACCTCGGCCTTCTGTATCACGCGGTCCTCCGCGACCTCTACGCCAGAATACGCGACGAGGACGGCGTGTTCGCCGCCGCGCATGTCCCGCTCTACGCGGAATGGGCGGCGTCTCTCGCGCGCAACGCGACGAGCGACCACGCGGAATTCCGCGGGCCCCTCGCCGCGCCCCTGCTGGAAACGCTCGCCAGGCGCGTCGCGGACGGGATATCCGGCATCCTCGCGCGCGACGCCGAGCATCTCGACGGCTTCGCGCCACGGTATCTCGAGCACGATCTTTCGTTCACCGAGGACGGCGTGCGGTTCTACGGAAAGATCGACCGCATCTCGGTCAATCCCGCCGACGGCACCGCCGTGATCATCGACTACAAGTCGGGCAAGGCGCGCGGGCCCTCGTCGTACGCGGTCGATCCGGCCGGCGACATCGAAGAAGACGCGGACGGGGCGACGGCGACCCTCGATGACTACCAGATTCCGATGTACGTGCACCTCGCCGAGCGCTCGCCCGGAAGCCCCTGCTACGGGAACCGCGTCGGCGAGGCCTGGTTCGCCTCGATCAAGGAGCGCAAATTCCGTCCCATCGTGACGGACAACGACGCGATACCGTTTGCGCGGATGAGAAACCTGCGCACACGGGAGGAATTCGCGGACGCGATGGGCGTACTCGACGGCCAGGTCCGCGCCTTCGCGAAGGCCGTTCGCGCGAATGACTGGCGCCGCCCCGAGGGACTGAGGCGCTCGGTTTGCGCCGCGTGCGACTTCCGGTCGGTATGCCGCTACCTCTACGCGGTGGGAGGCAGGTCGTGAAAAGCTACGAAAGCCTGATGGCGGAGCTCGACCCGGCCCAGCGGGAAGCCGCGACGGTCGACGGAAACGCGGTCATCGCCGCAGGCGCGGGCTCGGGAAAGACGCGCGTGATCGCGGCGCGGTACGCCCACCTCGTCGTGGAGCGGGGCCTTTCGCCCTCGTCGATACTTACCCTGACCTTCACCCGCAAGGCCGCCGCCGAGATGTACTCGAGGATCCACGGAACCCTGCGCGAGATCGACCATCCCGCCGCGCGCGAGGCCCTCGCGGAGTTCGCCTTCGCGCGCATCGACACGATAGACTCGTTCTGCAACACCGTCGCGCGGGCGGCGTGCCGTTCCTACGGCGTTGCGCCGGACTTCTCGATAGACAACGCGCGCGCGGAGGATCTCGCCGACGATCTCGCGCTCTCATTCCTCCTCGAGCGTAGGGGCAAGGCGGCCATCGGCCAGCTCATGAAGCGCTACTCCCTCGCGGAGCTTCCTTCTCGCCTCTTTGCCCGGACGATGGTGCGCCACTCGCCCATAACGCGTCCGCTCGACCTCGACGCCGCCTTTGCCCGCCAGCGCGGGGAGACTCTGCGCCGCTTCGAGTCGACGCTCGACTCCGCCTACTCGGCCTTCGCGACCCTCTCCGGCTTCGGGAGGGGCTCGAGCCTGCTCGACAAGATCGCCGACGCGCTCGCGGAAGTCCCCGACAGGCCCGATCCGCGCGACCGGAAGGCCGTCGCGGCCTTTGTCGCCTTCAGCGAGCGGCTCAGGGGCATCGGCATGCAGGGGAACGCCAAGAACCCGGCGCTGGTGGAGGCCAAGGAAATCCTTTCGGGATACAAGGCGGAGACGCACGAGTCGGTTCTTTCGCTCGCGAATTTCCTCCTCAACGAGGACGTCATCGGCGAGACCTTCTCCCTTCTCGGGGAGTTCCAGGACGCCTTCGCGCGAAAGAAGCGCGAGACGGGGATACTGACCTTCACCGACGTCTCGAGAATGGCGCTCGACGCGCTCGTCGACGATCCCGACCTGCGCGCGTCGTACAAGTCCTCGATACGCTCGATCATGATCGACGAGTTCCAGGACGACAACGAGCTCCAGCGTGACCTTCTCTTTCTCCTCGCCGAACGCCGGGACCGGCGCGAAAAATCGGTGCCCTCCGCGGACGAGCTCTCCGGCGGCAAGCTTTTCTTCGTCGGCGACGAAAAGCAGTCCATCTACCGTTTCAGGGGCGCCGACGTTTCGGTGTTCCGCTCGCTCGCCCGGGACCTCGGATCCTCGGGCGCGAGACCGCTCGCGACCAATTACCGTTCCGGGCGCTCCCTGATCGAGTCCTTCAACGCCGTGTTCCCGACGGTGTTTCCCGACGCGCGTCGCGACAGTGGCGACATCCCTCCCTACGAGGCCTCCTTCGAGCCGATCGCGTCCCGGGGCGGGGATGCCGGAGCAGCGAACGACGGAGAGACTTGCGCGCCGGAGGCCCCCGTCGAGCTTCTCCTCGTCAGCGCGGGGGACATGCCGGAGGATTCCGCCGACGCGCTCACGAGCGAGGAAACGGAGGCCGCGGCCGTCGCCGACAGGATAGCCCGTCTCATCGACTCGGGTTTCCCTGTCCGCGACGGGGACGGATACCGGCCGATCGCGGCCGACGACGTCGCCATACTCTTCCGCACGGGGCGGAGGCAACGCCTGTTCGAGTCGTTCCTGCGCGACCGCGGGGTGCCGTGCCAGTCCGAGACCCTCAAGAGCCTCTTCTCCGACGCCCCGGTCAACGACATCTACTCCCTCCTCCGCCTCGCGGTCTTCCCGGCCGACAACACCGCGTACGCCATCCTCCTCCGCTCGCCCCTCGTCGGCATCGGGGACGAGGGCTTTGCCCTCGCGATGATCGCGCGGGTCGTCGAGGAAGGCCAGACGCCGCCCGAGCCCTTCGGCGCCGACGCCGCCGAAGGGATGGGAGAGGCCGACCGCGCGGCCTTCGAGCGCGGAGCCCGGCTGTGGCGCGGTGTGCGCGACTCGGCGGACCGCGCGGGCGCGCACGAGCTCGTGACCCGCGTTTGGTACGACGAGGGCTACCGGTACCTCGTCGAGACGGACCGGGAGCTCGCGCCCTACCGCGAGCTCTACGACTACTTCTTCGAGCTCGCGCGACGCTCGGACGAACGGGGAGAAACCCTCGCCACCTTCCTCGACGGAATCGCGGAGCTTCGCGAATCGGAGGAGCGGATCGACGACCTCGACATACCCGTCGACCGCTCGGGCGGCGTGCGCCTGATGACCGTTCACAAGAGCAAAGGCCTCGAGTTCCCCGTCGTGTTCCTGGTCGACGCCGCGAACGGGGGCAGAAGCGAACGCAACGACGAGCCGGTGTATCTCTCCCGCGACTGGGGCCTTTCGGTCAACGCGGGAAGTCCCGACGGCGCGGAGGGCGCGTCGGGGAACTGGTGTTACGCGGAGTGCCGCGAGGAGGAGTCCTCGATGGCCCGGGCCGAACTTCGCCGCCTTCTGTACGTCGCCATGACGCGGGCGGAGGCGCGGCTCTTCATAACCGCCGTCGTCAAGGCGGGCACGGATCCGGACGATGACGCGGACGCGTCGACTCCGCGCGGGGTCATCAAGGCACTGAGCGCCGCGCGGGACAAGCGGAAGGGGGTCAAGGACAAATCCTTCATCGACCTTTTGCTGCCGGCGCTTCTCGCCGACCGCCCGGCGGGAATTTCGGTCTCGCTCCAGGGACCGATTCCGCGCACGTCGGCCAAGGCGGGCCCGAAGGCCGCGCGCTGCCCGAACGCGTCACGCGGGAACAACCCGTTCGGGGACATACCCCTGGCCGAGTACCTCCCCGCGCCCCGGGCAAGATACGCGGCCTCCGCCCTCGCCGAGGAGCTCTCCGGACCCGGGTCCGGAGATCAGGCTACGCGCGGCGCGGCGGGCCGGGACAACCGGGACGATCCCCTGAGCCGGGCGATGGAGGAGGCGGGCATCTCGGCGACCGAGTTCGGAACGCTCGTTCACGCCTACATCGAGGCCCGGTTCGAGGGGCGGGAGCCGCCGCGGGTTCCCGAAGCAGTTAGCGGGGCGGTAACCTCGATGGCCGTCCGGTTCCTTGAATCGCCCCTCGGGACGCTCGCGCTCGCCGCCGACTGGAGGAAAACCGAGTATGCCTTTCTGACGACTTTTACGCGCGAAGGGCGCACGCTGACCGTCTCGGGACAGGCGGACCTCGTCTTCGAGTCGGGCGGGACGGTCTTCGTCGTGGACTACAAGACGGACCGCCAGGAGGAACCGGAGCGCCATGCCCTCCAGCTCGAGGTTTACCGCAAGGCGCTGGCGGATACACGGAAAAAACCGGTGGAATCCTGGCTTTTTTACCTGAGATCCGGCCAAGCCGCGCGGGTTTCGGGGTAAAACACGGGTTTCGCGCCGCCTTGGCCCGTTTAAGTTTTTATCGCGTCC
>LVBL01000033.1 GCA_001604405.1 Spirochaetales bacterium Spiro_10 | reverse complement strand
GCGATGTTGTATCCGCGGAAGGATCCGGATTTCCATTGGCCCGACTTCAGGAGCGCGGGCGACAGGGAGCCGATCTCCTCGCCGGTTATTCCCGCGTCGTCGAGGGCCTTCTTCACGTCCCTCGCGCCGGGCGCGAGCGCGTATACGACGGTTTCGCGGTCGACAGCGCGGAAGAGCGCGTCCGCGGCGCCGCGTTTCTTCGCGAGCGTTGCCATGACGGCCGATTCCTCGGCGGACAGCGCCGCCTGGTCGAGGATCCCGGACGCCTCGCCCGCGGCCCGCGCGAGCAGACTCTCGATGGCAGGAAGCCTCGAACCCTTCGGCTCTCCGGCGTACGACGCCTTTTTGTCCGCGTCCATCGCGACCGCTCCGTCCTTCGACAGCATGCCGAAGGCAGATCCGACGTCTTTTTGCTCGAGGCCGAGCGCGGCGGCGATCTCCGGAAGCGTGTGCGGACCTTTTTCGCGCAGGAGTTTCAGAATGCGCGCCTCGGGAATTCCCCCCGTGGCGGAGGCCCTGCCGAGATCGGTGATCTCGAAGAGCGTTCTGGCTTCGCGTCTGAGCTCGACGACCAGGCCTTTTCCGCCAAGCCAGGAAAAGGCCTGATTGGCGTGACCGGGCTTGTAGGCGAGTTCCCTTTCGAGGGCGTCGGCCGTCAGTTCCGTTCCCGGCTCGTACGAGCGCAAGACCCGGATTTCGAGCGGATGCAGATTTTTTACAATTGACTGTACATCCATGACAGACTCCTGTTACAATGTGCTGGTATTTATACCATTTTCCGCGGAGTACAGTAAAGAGTGCAGAGGAAAGTTCGCATACGGACAAAAATTTTCTTCATAGTGCTCGTGGCCGTGCTTCCCACCGTGGTATTCTCGGTTTACTCCGCCGTATCCTTCCAAAAAACCGTACTCGAGGAGCAGGCGACCTTTCTCGCGAATCTCTGCGACGGTTACGTAAACGAGCAACGGCTCATCGTCCGCACCGCGGAACACATGCTCCTCGCCATCTCGCAGACGCGTTCTGTCCAAAACGGCGAATACGAGTTCCTGAACAGGTATCTCCGCGACCTCATGGTTTTGTATCCCGACTATGCGGTTCTGCTCTGCGTGAACGAGGCCGGCGTCGTCGTCGCCTCGGGGATCGGACGCACCGGCTATTCGCTCGACGACCGTCCGTACCTGGCGCACGCGCGGCACACCCGCATGTTCACGATGGGGCAGTACATAATAAGCAGGTCGACCGGCGTCCCCGCGATCACCTTTACCCTGCCGATACGCGACAAGTCCGGCGAATGGGTGTATCTCGTCGCGACGTATTCCCTCGAAAAGTACACGCGCGAACTCTCCGTCGGAAGGCTCGGGTCGGATACCATCCTCGAGATCAGCGACGACGACGGCACGTGCATTTTCACGAGCGCGGCCGATCCCGTCGTGAGGATAGGAGAGGGCATGCCGGAGGAGATGTCGCGCTGGATGGAGTTCTCGTCGCTTATGGGGCCCCGCGTTCTTTCCATCGGCGGGCAGGAATGGCTTGCTACCGCGTCAAGGTATTCGCGAAACGGAAACTCCGTGCGCGTTTCCGTGCGCGTCCCCTACAAGAACGTATACCAGGCGGCCCTCGTCCCGGTCGTCCGCATCTTTCTCCTGATGGGCGCGGCCTGCCTTTCCGCGTTCCTCGTTTCCCTGTGGCTCGCGCGCCGTCTTTTCGTCGTCCGAATCGAGCATCTCACCGAATACACCGAGGCGCTCGCGCGCGGCGACATGAGCGTACGGTCCGGGATCAACACCGCGCATGACGAGATAACCGTGCTCATGGAGGCGTTCAACACGATGGCAGCCTCGCTCGAGGAGCGCAGCCTGAGCAACCAGCGGACCATCAAGGAGCGCGAGGCCCTGCTCCAGGAACTGCAGAAGCGGGTCTCCGACAACCTGCAACTGCTTTCGAGCATGATAAACCTGCAGATCGGCCACTCGCCCGACGAGGATGTCCGCCTTTCGCTCATGACGACGCACTCGCGCGTGATGGCGCTCGCGCTCGTGTACGAGACGATCTACCTCTACTCCGACATCCAGCAGGTCCAGATGCACCGGTACTGCCGGGGCCTCGCCGACTATCTCGTCAACCTCTACGCCGATGTCGGGACCTTTATCGCCTGCTCCATCGGCGGCACGGATGTCGCCCTGCCGATAGACAAGGCCCTGCCGCTCGCGCTCGTGCTGAACGAGCTCGTTTCGAACAGCATCCTCCACGCGTTCGCCGGAAGGTCCTCGGGCAAGATCGGCATTTCGTTCGAGCAGGAAAGCCCCGTCCAGGTGCTGATGGTCATCCAGGACGACGGCTCGGGAATCGAGGGAGACGTTTTGCGCCAGGATACGCTCGGGTACGAGATGATCGAGGCGCTCGTCGAGCAGGTTCGCGGATCGCTGGCCGTCGAAAGCGATTCCGCGGGAACGCGGATATCCGTCAGGTTTTCGGTGGCTAGAACGAGCGATACGGGACAACTTCCCGCACATTGACCAGAACGCGAACCTCGGCGACGAATCGCCCTTCGTCGGGGAAAAGCCGGGGATCGCCGCGAAGCAGAACCTCCCCGATTACCTCTTTCGGCTTGTTTTTCTCGATTTTTCGCGCGTGCTCGCGCACGGCGGAGCGAATGGCGTTCACGTACGCGGCGCGTATGCCGAGCGTCTCGGCGGTTCGCTCGCCCGCGCCCCTTCCTTTCGAAGTGCGAAAAACGACGGAATCCCAGTGCGTTATCCATCTTGCGTGCGACTCGTCGAGCGTGTATTCCGCGACGCAAAGGATTCTCGGATACGAGGGTTTGAGGTAGCGGATCGCGAACCGGGGGTCGTTCTCCCCGATTTCCGCGAGGGGTTCGAGGGAGAAGTCCTCCGCGACGCCCCGTTTTTTGTCATAGGGGACGTACGAAAACTTCCAGCCGTACACCATGCCCGACAGCACGAAGCGCGAAAGCGCGTCGAGGCGGTCAAGGGGCGGGGCGTCGTTGACGACGTCGCCGCTTTCGGCCGAGCCCGGCACGCGCTCGGCGTACACCCAGACGGGGGCCTGCAGGACGCGCGGGGCCTCGGGCGCGGCGGTTGAAACGGCGCAGGCAAGAAAGGCGGACGCGCAAACGATGATGGCGCTCTTGCGGCCCCGATTCATCGCCTGAACCAGGCCCTGGCGGGATTGACGCCGAAGCGGATGGCAAAGTAGGCCCAGGCGACGGCAAAACCGAACAGGTGCGTCGCGTGCGCCACGCCGCTTTTCGTGCCGGTCACGAGAAGGTAGGTCTCGATTCCCGCGTACCCGAGCACGAGCAGGGGCGCGGGGATGGGTATGACCATCCAGAGATAGATTACGGACGTCGGATACAGCGTCGCGTACGCGAGCAACACCGAAAAAACCGCGCCCGACGCGCCCACGAGAAATATCCCCCACATCCCCGTCGCGACGTAGGCCGCGAGAGAAAGGGCGCCCGACAGGGTTCCCGAAAGGAGGTAGAAC
The DNA here is from genome assembly GCA_001604405.1 of Spirochaetales bacterium Spiro_10. Lineage (GTDB taxonomy): Bacteria > Spirochaetota > Spirochaetia > Treponematales > Treponemataceae > Teretinema. The sequence goes on along the minus strand of LVBL01000033.1, from coordinate 1,309 downwards.
AAAAGGAATTCGCGGGATCCGATCCGGCGCTCCACCGAGATGCCGAAGAAAAAAAGGCCTATCATGTTTCCGGCCAGGTGGTAGAGGCCTCCGTGCACGAACTGGTAGGTGAAAACCTGCCACCAATATCCGTAGTCGACCACGAGTCGCGGATTCATGGAAAGAAGGACAAAGAGGTTGCGGTTCGCGGACGTCGCGAGAAAGACGAGGATGTTCACGCCGATAAGCACCAGCGCGACGTTGTAGAAGGCGTACCTGAAGGGCTTCCGGACAAACAGTGTTCCGCTCATGCTTCCCACCCTACCAGCAAGGCCTCGTGGGGGGCAAGTACCGTGAATCCCTCCCCGAGGACCGCGCCTTGGGGTCTCGCGTTGCCGAGCAGTACGCGCGCTCCGCTTTCCAGCCGCACGTTCCGGACGGAGCGCGAGAAATTGAGACAGCACGCCACCCGCTCCGTTTTCCCCGCCCGTCCCCCTTCCGCCGAGCGGACGAACGAGAGAACCCCGCGCTCCCCCCGCGAGAGAAAGGCGAAGTCCCCCGAGGTCAGCGCGGCGCTTCCGCGGCGCAGTTCGATCAGGGCGCGGTACCAGTGCCAGAGCGATTCGGCGTCGCGTCTCGCGTCGGCAACGTTGACGCTTTCACGGTCTTGAGCGACCCTGAGCCAGGGCCGCGCCGCATCCTCGGTGAAGCCGGCGTTGGCGGAGCCGTTCCACTGCATCGGCGTGCGTTCGCCGTCACGGCCGACGGGCAGGGGCCAGAAGGTCTTACCCGTAGGGTCCTGCATTTCCGCGCGCGGAATCCGCGCGTTCGTCATCCCGATCTCCTCGCCGTAGTAGAGAAACGGAGTGCCGCGCGCCGCGAGGAGGAGCATCGCGGCGATCTCCATGCGTGCCCGCGAGACGGCCCCGTTTCGCGTCCGGAAACGGGTCGCGTGCCGCGGCTGGTCGTGGTTGCTCAGCGTCACGTTGGGCCATGCTCCGGAGGGAAGGGCCCCGTACCATCGCGCGAGCGCCTTCGCGAAGGAACGCGCGCTCCATTTGACGTAGAGGAGCTCCATGTTGAAGGCCATGTGGAGTTCGTCGCTGCCGTTTCCGTGGTATGAGGCGGCAACCGACGGGTCGCGCGCGAAGATTTCCCCGATGAGGACCCGGTCTCCCGGCCACGCGTCAACGAACGCGCGAATCTCGCGGCAGATCTCGTGCGTTTCGGGGCGGTTGCGGTCGTAGACGTGCCGCTGGAAAAGATCTGGATTCGCGTTGAGCGACGGCGGATTCGAGCGAAGCAGGGCGTCCTTCACGTACCAGTTCAC
>LVBL01000032.1 GCA_001604405.1 Spirochaetales bacterium Spiro_10 | reverse complement strand
GGAAAGGTCGACCATCATCATCATGACGAAGTTGCCCGAGAGGACCGTCTGTGATATGTCGACGATATTGATGCCGTGGGAGGCGAGCCAGGAGGAAACCCTGGCGATAATTCCGACCTGGTCGGTGCCCACTACCGTGATTATGGCGTTCATGAATGACCTCGCGGGCGCCATGATATACGGTACGCGCCGACAGCGCAAGCCGGGCCTCGCGCGACGGAAAGGCACGGCGCGCGCCTCAAAACAGGACGGGCCGGCCCGCGTTCGCGAAGGACTCCTGAAGCTCGTGGGAATAGCGGGAATCGCGGCCGCTGACCGCGCGCCCGCCGCGGTCCGCGAAACGCATGAGAACCCTCGCCGTCCGGGGGAAAAAAAACACGCGGCGGGGACGGTCGCCCCCCACGGAATACGAGTCTACGGGGATACGCTCCCGCTCGAGAAAATCGAATGCGAAGCCTATGTTCATGCGCGGAACGTCGAAGGTCGCGGCCCTGCCGAAATCGATCATGGAACTGCCGCCAAAAACCTTCGCGCGCAGGAGGTCCCTGCGGGCGTCTTTGCGGAGAAGATCGTTGATCAGGAGTTCCATGGCGTGTACCCCGTATCGGGCCTCCTCCGACAGCGGGCCGGATGGCGCGTTTTTCGGCACGGGCAGCATGAAATGGTTCATTCCGCCCAACGACTTCCGCCCGTCGTACAAGGCGACGGATATGCACGACCCGAGCAGCGTCGATATGACGACGTCGTCCCCGGACGAGGCGAATTCACCCGGGCCGATGTAGATCTCGGGGAGGTTGAAGGTCTGATTGAGCTTCAGGATATGACTTTCTTGATCGTTTCGATGAGCTTCTCGTCGTTGAACGGCTTCACGATCCACCCCGTCGCGCCGGCCTTCTTTCCTTCTTCGATCACGGATCCCTGCGATTCCGTGGTCAAAACGAGGATCGGGACGAATTTGACGCCCTCGGTCTCGCGAATTTTCTTTACCATGGTCAGCCCGTCCATGTTCGGCATGTTCACGTCGGTAATGACGAGATCGGCCTTGTGCTCGGCAAGGCTCTTGAGCCCCTCGGCCCCGTCCGCGGCCTCGTGAACCGTATAGCCGCTTTGTTCCAGGATGAACCGAACGCTTTGCCTGATAGACACGGAGTCGTCGACAACGAGAATGGATGCGCCCATGAAAAAACCTCCCGAAAAATGTCGCGGCCGCGCCGCGCTCTCCTCAAGTTTAGTCAGCCCCGCGACCGAACGCAAGCTCTTTTACCGCTTTTTGTCGGCTTTCGCGACGGGCGCCTATTTCCCCTGGCTTTTCCTGATGACGAGCGGGGCGATTTCCCGCAGCGTCACGACCGAATCGACGGCCCCGAGCTTGATCGCCTCCTTGGGCATCCCGAAAACCACGCACGAGGCCTCGTCCTGGGCGACGGTGACGGCCCCCGCCTCCTTCATCTCGAGCAGGCCCTTCGCCCCGTCGTCGCCCATCCCGGTCATGATTACCCCGATCGCGTTTTTGCCCGCGTACCGCGCGGTAGACCGGAACAGGACGTCGACCGACGGACGGTGCCGGGACACGAGCGGGCCGTCCTTGACCTCGACGTAGTACCGGGCGCCGGAGCGCTTCAGCAGAAGGTGCCGGTTGCCGGGCGCTATCAGGACCCTTCCGCGCAGCACGGAGTCGTTGTTCTCGGCCTCCTTGACGTTGACGGCGCAGATGCCGTCGAGGCGCGCGGCGAACGCGGCGGTAAAGTGCTCGGGCATATGCTGTACGATGACCATTCCCGGGCAGTCGATCGGAAGCTGTTCGAGGAATTCGCGCAGGGCCTCCGTCCCGCCGGTTGACGCGCCGATGGCGACGACGCACTCGGTCGTCTCGATCGAGACGGCGTGATGAGAAACGGGCGGAAGGATGACGTCGGCGGAAAGTTTCGGCGACACGTGCTGGACCGACGGGGCGATCTTCTTGACGCGCGTCATGTGCGCCGCCCTGACAGCGTCCGAGATCATCACCCTCGATTCCTCTATGAACTGCTTCGTCCCGACCTTGGGCTTCTGGATGATGTCCACCGCGCCGAACTGCATGGCCTGAAAGACGTTGTTCGAGCCCTCCTCGGCCTTGCTCGAGCAGATGATGACCGGAAGGGGATGCTGGCTCATGAGCTTCCTGAGGAAGGTAAGCCCGTCCATCCGCGGCATCTCGATGTCGAGGATGATGACGTCGGGCACGCACTTCTTGAGCTTCTCGACGGCGTCATACGGATCGGACGCGGTCTCGATAACCGTTATGTCGTCCTCGCCGGACAGCACCTCCGCGAGCGTCTGCCTCACGACTGCCGAATCGTCGATAAGCATAACCTGTATCATGAACCGCCCCCTATTCCCGCCGGTATACCGCGGACGCGACCGATTTGAACGGAACCGCGGCCCCCGCTATGTTCTCCGAATGCCCCATGAAGAGGTATCCGCCGGGAGCCATGTGGGAGTAAATCCGCTCGAGCACCTTTCTCTGGTTCTCCCGGTCGAAATATATGAACACGTTCCTGCAAAACACGATCCCGTACTTCCTCGTGATAGGGTAGCGCTCGTCCATCAGGTTGAGCTGCCGGAACATCGTGCGCGCCCGGATCTCGGGACGTATCCGGACCGTCTTCGCGTGGGGATCCCGGCTTCTCTGGCAATACAGGCGCTTGAACGCGAGGGGTATGCGCTCGGCCTGATGCTCGGTGTAGATGCCGGTTTGCGCGACCCTCAGGACCTTCTCCGAGATGTCGGTTCCCAGGATGCGATACGAGACCTGCACGCGGTTCACGCGGGCGAATTCCTCGGTGACCATGGCGAGGGTATACGCCTCCTGCCCGGTCGACGCGGCGACGGACCAGATATTGACGTCGAGCTTGCCGGACGCCGCGAGCTCGGGATAGATCCGCTCGGAGAGGATCCCGAAATGGGCGCTCTCGCGGAAAAAGGACGTCTCGTTCGTGGTTACCGAGTCGATGAGCTGCTGGATCTCGCGGTCGAAGCCCTCGCTGCCGAAGACGTAGTCGCAGTACTCCTCGTGACTTGAAAAGCCGAGGGCGCGCACCCGTTTTGCGAGGCGCGCCTCGAGCATCACCTTCTTCGCGGGCGGAAGGCGAATCCCGAGATTCGTCTCGATAAACTCCTTGAATACGGAAAAGGTCGCATCGTTCATTCCGATATCATTCACCCGCCCGCTCGGTGGCGTGGAGTATCTGCTCGACGTCGAGTATGAGCGCCACGGAGCCGTCGCCGAGAATCGACGCGCTCGCTATTCCCTCCGCGCGGCGGTAGAGCTTGCCGAGGGGCTTGATGACGGTCTGGTTGCTTCCCACGACCTGGTCGACGAGGATGCCCAGCTGCACGTCCTTGATGGCCACGACCACGATCTGCTCGATCGCGGGCCGCTCCCCCGGAATAGAGAAGAACTCGCGCATGTTGATGTACGGAAGCTGGCGCTCGTGGAAGATGACGATCTCGTGCTCGTTCTTCGCCTCGGTGCGCCGGAACTCCAGGCACCCGATGACGACCGCGAGGGGAAGCACGAAGGATTCCCCGCCGATGTGGACGAGCAACCCGTCGATTATGGCGAGCGTCAGCGGAATCTTCAGGGTAATCTTCGTGAACCGCTTCGGCACGCTCTCTATCTCCACCGTTCCGTTGATGAGCTCCATCTGCCGGTTTACCACGTCCATCCCGACGCCCCGTCCGGACACCTCGGTGACGGCCTCTTTCGTCGAGAAACCCGGCGCGAAGATGAGACGGTAGATGTCGCGCTCCGTAAGCGTGTCCTCCGGACGTACGAGGCCCTTCGAGACCGCCTTTGCCCGAATCGCCTCGGCGTCGAGCCCGTTGCCGTCGTCCTCGATCTGGATGTGGACGGACGCCCCGGTTTGCATGGCGGAGAGCCGGATCGTGCCGACCGGCGGCTTCCCGCGCTCGGCCCGCGTCTCGGGTCGTTCGACCCCGTGATCCAGGCTGTTCCGTATGATGTGGACGAGCGGGTCGTTCAGCTTCTCGATGACGGTCTTGTCGAGCTCGGTCTCGCCGCCCTCGGCGACGAGCTCCACGTTCTTTCCGAGCTCGCCCGAAAGGTCCCGAACGAGCCGCTTGAAACTCGAGAACGTCGTTCCTATGGGCACCATCCGTATGCTCATCGTGTTGCTTCTCAGCTCGTCGGTAAGCCGGCCGAACTGCTCCACGATGGCCGAGGTCTCGTCGGACCCCTGGTCGCCCTTTACCGCCTGCTGGATGCGCGCGTGAATCGTGACAAGCTCCCCGACAAGCGACATCAGCAAGTCGAGCTTTTCGGACTTGACGCGTATCGTGCTCATGTCGGCGGCGGCAAGGCGCGTTTTCTGCACGCGCTGGATCTGCCGCTGTTCCTCGAGCGCCGCGCGCAAGTCCGTCTGCGTGACGAGCTTTTCCTGGACGAGCATCTCGCCGATCCGCCGCTGTCCCTTAAGCACGAGTTCCAGGCGTTCGCGCGTGATCTTGCCGCGGGCGACGAGGATGTCTCCCAGCTTCCTGTTGGGGGTTTCGCCGTCGCCGACCAGGTCGCCGAGGCACTCGATCGTTATGCTGGAGCTGTCCTCGACGAAAATGAACACGTCGCGTATCTGGTTCTCGCTGACCGGGCCGGTAAGGTATACGTCCCAGCCGGTCAGGCAGTCCTCGGGATTGATCTCGGAGAGGGACGGGACGCCGTCAAAGTCCGGCACGCAGACCGTCTCGCCGAGAGCCTTGAGTTCCGAAAGAAGGGAGAGCGGGTTTCCCCCGGTGCGAAAGGTGTCCTTGCCCGGCCGGAAAAGAATATGCCACGTTTGAACCTCGATCGCCGGCTCGTCCCCTTTCTTTTTCCGGCTCGCGCCGGCGGCACTCACTTTATCCGAGGCAAACCCCACCGACTCCCGGAAGGCGTCGAGGAAATCGCGCATCTCGGGCGGCATCTCGCCGACTGCGGTCTCCGGATTCTGGAGCATCTCGAGAATCATGTCCCGCGCGACAAGGGTGTTGCCGATCAATTCCTTCGTCACGGGGATTTTGCCCTCGCGCAGGGCGGACAGGATGGACTCCACGTCGTGGCTGAATCCGGCGATGCGCTCGAGACCGAACATCGCGGCGGACCCCTTGATCGTGTGCATCACCCGGAACACGGCCGAAAGGAGCTCCGGATCGCCGGGAGACTCCTCGAGTTCGAGGAGACGCGCCTCGAGGGAACCGAGAAGCTCGAAGGCCTCTTCCCTGAACGTTTCGACAAATTGGTTTTTTGGCATGGTCACTCCTCCGATCCTTCAGCTCAACACGCCGCGCACGCCTCGGAGAGCTGTTCCCCCGTCTCGCACGGCCCCTCGCACAATCCCGCAAGGAGGATTTTTTCCCGGACACCTTCGCGCAACGCGCCCTTCAGGGCGGCCTTTTTGCCGGTCGCGCGCGCGTGCCTGAACAGGGACACGAGCAGCTGGAGGCCGGCAAGGTCGATGGTCTCGATCGCGTCGGCCGCGATCGTTACGGAGGCGAACGAGCCGGTCGCCTCGAGAAACCTGGCCCTCGCGTCCGACGCGTTGGCTATCGTAAGGCTGGCGATCTTGATGGGTATCGCGTCATTCACGGCATTACGCCCCTTTTCTGGTCGATCTCCCCAAGCTCCTCTTCCGACAGCACGCTGTCGAGCCTGAGGATGATCACGAAGGAATCCTCCACCTTTCCCATACCGGCGATGAACGAGGTGTCCACGCCGGTTCCGATCGACGGAGGGGGTTCTATCATCCCGGGCGGTATGTCCACGACTTTTAGGACCATGTCGCTGAAAATCCCCACGACGAGCGTCTCGTCGGCGTCGTCGGCGTACACGCCGGTAATCTCGGTGACGATAACGCTCGTGTCCTGCGTGAACTCCGTTTTGCCGATCCCGAATTTCTGCGCGAGATCCATGACGGGCACGACGTTCCCCCGAAGGTTGATGATGCCGTCGAGGTACGGGGGCATCCGCGGCACGCGCGTGATGCGGGGAACCTCGAGGACCTCGCGTATGCTCGCGACGCTCATCGCGTAGACCTCGTCCGCGAGGCGAAAGGTAAGGTATTGGTCGGTGTTAGCGCCGTCGCCCATCGGCTACCCCCGCGCGTCGGCCGAAACCGACGCCTCGCCGACCGCTTCGGCAGCTTCCGTATCGGAACCCGCGCCGGCGTCAAGCGCGCCCTGCCCCTCGCTCAAAACCTCCAGCTCGGTGCCGGTCAACACGCGGTTTATGTCGAGTATGATGACGAACTCGCCCTCGACGCGGCCCATGCCGCGGATAAAGGCCGTATCGATGGCGATGCCGATTTTCGGCGGCGGCTCGATGGCCGCGGGCTCGATCGTTATGACCTTCTTCACCTCGTCGCTGAACACCCCGACGGTCAGGAGAAAGGGAACCCCGTCCTCGCGCTCGGCCTCGATCTCGGTCACGATGATCCCCGTCTGGCTCGTGAGCTCCGTTTCGCCGAGACCGAACTTCTTTCGAAGGTCAAGGACGGGAACGACGCTCCCGCGCAGGTTGATTATGCCCCGCATGAACGGCGGCATCTTGGGCACTCGGGTAATCTTCGGGACGCCGAGTACCTCCTTGATGTTGGCGACGGAGATCGCGTACTCCTCCTCGGCCAGGCAAAACGTCAGATACTGGTGTATTTCGCCCCTGTTGATTTCAGCCATGATTCCTCCTCGTTATCGCCGGCACCCGGGCCGACCAGACACTAGAACTCCTGAAAGTCGCCATCCAGCTCGTCCTTTCCACGCGCGGTATCGTCGCCGTCAAGGTCTATCGAGATGCCGGTAAGCGGAAGCCTCTGGCCGTCGACCGGCTTCCGTGCGGGCTTCGCGACGGGAGGCCTGGCCTCCCGGGCCGTTTCCGCGCCTGCAGACGCCGTGCTTGCAGGCGCCGTGCTTGCCGACGCCGCGCCGGCCGGAGCCGCGGCACCTGCCGCCGCCCCATGTGCGGGCGCACCGGCCCGTTTCGCCGGCGCTACCCCGGTCGCCACGCGTTTGGACGCGGCGGCGGACCCCTTCGCCGCGGCTTGTTGCGCGCCGGGCCGGGAGGAAACCGCCGGTCGCGCCGGGACCACGTGTTGCGCGGCGACTCCATGCGCGGCGACTCCATGCGTGGCGGCGTGCGTGGCGGCGTGCGTGGCGGCGTGCGACGCCGGGGCATGCCGCGTTCCGGACAGAATCGCGCTTTCCGCCGTGTCTATCTTGAAATACTCCATGGACGCCTGCATCTGTTCGGCCTGGCTCGCGAGCTCTTCCGCCATCGAGGCGGATTCCTCGGAGGAGGAGGCGTTTTGCTGAACGACCGTGTCAAGCTGCATGATGGCGCTGTTGATCTGCGCGGCGCCGGAACTTTGCTCCGCGCTCGACGCGCTGATCTCCTGGACGAGCTCGGCGGTGCGCTTGATGTCCGGTATCAGCGAGGATATCGTTACCCCCGCCTCCTCGGCGATCGCGACGCTCTCGGAGGAAAGGCTGCCTATCGCCCCCGCCTCCTTCTGGCTTCGCTCGGCGAGCTTTCCGACTTCCGCCGCGACGACGGCAAAACCCTTGCCGTATTCGCCGGCGCGGGCCGCCTCGATCGAGGCGTTCAGGGCGAGCATGTTCGTGGAACGCGCGATCTCCTCTATTATGCCGATCTTGGATGCGATCTCCTTCATCGCGTTAACCGTCGCGGACACGGCCTGTCCGCCGGACTCGGCGGCCTTGGCCGACGCAAGGGCGATCCGCTCGGTTTGCTGGGCGTTCTCGGCGTTTTGCCTGATGTTGGCGGACATCTCCTCCATCGAGGCGGATATCTCCTCGACGGACGAGGCCTGCTCGGTCGCGCCCTGGCTCATCTGCTGCGACGTGCCGCTCAGTTCCTGGCTGCCCGAGGCTACCTGCATCACGGCCGACTGCACCTCCCCGATGACCGACCGGAGGCGTTCCATCATCTCCTGAAGGGAACGGGCAAGATCGCCGATTTCGTCCCCGCGGGTCCTGAAGCGCTGCGGAAGGTCGTGCCGGAGCTCGCCGCCGGCGATTTCGCCGGCCTTCCCGACCGCGGCGAGCACCGGTTTGGTGATGGCGCGCGTCAGGAAGACGGCGAGAAGCACGCCCGAGACGAGCGCGGCAAGGGAGGCGAAAAAGATGAGGGCCAGGGCGCTCGCGATGATCCGGTCCATGTCGGCCGCGACGGCGTTGCTGATCTCCCCGACCTTCGCGACGGCCTGGGCACCCATGCCGGCGGCTACCGTCTGGACCTCCGTTTGCCGGCGTTCCAAATCCAGAAAGGACTGAACCCCGCGCTCATACTCCCCTGTCCCGCGGACAACCGCGTCCGCGAGATCGACGTTCTTCTTCTGTGCGAAGGTCGCGCGCAAGGCGTTCGTTTGGGCCACAAGGCCCTTGAGATGCCCGTCGATCTCGGAGAGTACGGTCCGGTCCTTGTATTGAATGTATTTGTTGAACGCAACGCGGGCCCTGAAGAGCTCGGCAAGCAAAAGACCTGTAGCATCGATCTTGCGCGCCTTGTCCCCCATCTGCGCGGTACGGGCGGAGCGGGCCGTCAAGGCCTCGAGATCCTCGAATTGGCCGGCACGAAGCGAGAGGATACCCCGCTCCAACGCCTCTCCGGTAGAGGCAATCGTCGACTCGAGGGCCTTCTTTTGGACGTCGTATCCCGCGAACTCGAGAAAATTCTTGCGGTACCCGGCCGCGCCATCAAGGATGGCGTCATACTCGTCGACAAAATCCTTGTTGTACGTTCTGCCCTTCAACTCTGCCGCGAGTACGGCTATCTCGTCCATGTTCGCCGCGACCATATCACTGTATTTTTGATCCCGGTAGATTACGTAGTTTTTTCCGGCTATGGTTCCGGTTTGCATCAGCTCGGCGATCTTTGAGGTCTGGTTGTTCTCACGCGAAATATCAGCGACCGTTCCCATATTGAACACCCCGAGAACCGCTACAACTACGGTCAACACTAGGACCAGGGCAAACCCTCCCCCGATCTTTCCAGCCAGTTTCAGTTTGTCGACGATCATCAGCCTCTCCTTGCCGAGCAAACGCATCCTCGGGCATGGGTAAAAGTCTAGTTTCCGGGCCGCGCAAAGTCAAATCGCGAAGGGTGCGCTTTACCCTCCGTGGCGCGGGCGGATACAATGCGCCATGCTCAGCTACCAGCATGGCTATCACGCGGGAAATCACGCGGACATCCTCAAACACTCGATCCTTTCCCTTGTTCTGGCACGACTTGCGGAGAAACCCCGCCCGTTCACCTATATGGACTCCCACGCGGGTGCGGGATACTACGACCTTAACGGGGAGAAGGCGCAGAAAACCGGAGAGGCCGCTACGGGGATCCTCCGGCTTCTGGGCCTCGACGGGATACCCGGCGCCCTTCGTCCCTACCTTGCTCTCTGCGAGCGCCTCTATGCCGACGGCGCCCGGTATCCCGGTTCGCCCGCGGTGGCGGCGGCACTGACGAGGCCCGGCGACAACCTCATCCTCATGGAGCTCCATCCGGCCGAACACGAGCGGCTCAAGGCCGCGATGTCGCGGGACGGGCGCGTCCACGTGCATCACAGGGACGGGTTCTCGGCCCTCGCGGCCCTCAGCCCGCCGACGCCCCGACGCGGCCTCGCGCTCGTGGACCCGAGCTATGAGACGGACGGGGATTACGCGAGCGTCGGGAATGCCGCGCGAACGCTCGCCCGCCGCTGGCCGGAGGGCATCGTTGCGATTTGGTACCCGCTTGTCGCGCGAAGGGACCGGGAGACACGGGAGCTAAAAGAGCTGGTTGCCGGAACAAGCCCCGGCGGGGTCCTATGCGCGGAGTTGTGCCCGACCGGGGCAGAGGGCGGAGACTGGGGACTCTACGGTTCGGGGATGCTCGTGACAAACCCGCCCTGGAAGCTGGACGAGGAGATATCAGAGGTTCTCCCCTGGCTCGGCCGGGCCCTTGCCGCCAATTCGGGAGGGCATTCGGAGCTTTTTTGGCTCTCTCAACCCAAATAACTCCATTTTATAGCTCTTTTGTTGCTTAAAACAACGTTTAATTGTTGACAGATTCTACTTTTGGACCTAGGCTTGGAATACCGTAGTCTTATACATACGGAACCAATATGGAGGTCCATATGAAACCAAAACTCTCATTTTTCGGAAGCCGGGCGGTACTGGCGCTGACAGCGCTCTTCCTGCTCGTGGCGCCGTTTGCAGCCGCGCAGGACAAGGGCACGATAGCGCCCGACCAGATTCCCGGAGCCGTCGTGTACGTACCCTTCCCGGTACAAATCGCCCTGGACGGGAACCTTGCGGACTGGAAGGGCATCCCCGTACAGCGGGTAACGACCGGGCCGGCCATCGGACCCGACAAAAAACAAAACCAGTGGTTTGAGTTCTCCCTCGCCTCCGACGGCAAGGAGCTGTTCGTCTACATGCGGTCGCAGGACTCGAACATCATCGCGGGAAAGCACGGGGCCGACTTCTGGAACGAGGATTCGATGGAATTCTACGTCAACCTCACCAAAAACCTCGTCGCGAAGTCCTATGCCTCCGGGATCATGCAGGTAACGATCAACGCGACCAACATCGGCAAGACGGCGAAGGACGCGCTCTCGCTCAGCGGGATGAACTCCAACCAGTCCAAGGCGCGGGCGCACGTCTTCAAGACGAGCGACGGCTGGGCCTTCGAGGCGGCGATCCCGCTTCCGAAGGGGTTCGCCGTCGAGCACGGGACGAACATCGGTTTCCAGACCCACGCCAACGGTGCCTCCGTGGCCGACCGCGACTCCAAGCTGATCTGGGGAGCCCTCGACACGGATGACCGATCGTACCAGGACCCGTCGCTGTTCGGCAGAGCCGTCTTCTTCAAAACGGGCAGCACCGACATCCCGCAGGCGAAGAACATGGGACTCAGCCTGGGCGACATGTTCAAGAAAGACGGGGCGCGCGGAAAGGACGGCAAAAAGGTCGTTTGGGCCGACGAGTTCGACTACACGGGCGCGCCCGATTCCAAAAAGTGGGATTACGACGCGGCGGACTCGGGGAAATGGAACGAAGAGCTCCAGATATATACCCAGAGCCGGGAGAATTCCTTCGTCAAGGACGGCGTACTGACCATCAGCGCGAGAAAGGACGCCAAGGGAAAGTGGTCGAGCGCCCGGCTCTACACCCGGGGCAAGGCCGACTGGACCTACGGTTACATTGAAGTAAAGGCCAAGATTCCGCAGGGCAAGGGCACCTGGCCCGCCATCTGGATGATGCCCTCGCAGGACACCTACGGCAGCTGGCCCGCTTCGGGCGAGATCGACATCATGGAGCACGTCGGCTTCGACCAGGACAAGATCCACGCGTCCGTCCACACCGCGGACTACAACCACCGGAAGAGCACGCAGAAAACCAGGTCGGCGAAAATCCCGAACGTCTCGGGCGAGTTCCACACCTACGCGATCGAGTGGACCGACAAGGCCATCTTCTGGTACGTCGACGGCGAACCCTTCTACTACTTCGTCAAGGAACAGGGCGGATTCAAGGTTTGGCCCTTCGACAAGCCCTTCTATCTCATCCTCAACGTCGCGATGGGGGGAATCTGGGGCGGCATGCAGGGAATGGACCCCAAGCTCGACCGCGCGGACATGACCGTTGATTATGTGCGCGTTTACCGGTAATACTGTCTTGAGATGATCACCACGAAGCGGCTCTACCAGATAAATTCCTCTCGGATACTTCAGCATATCCGGAGGAATCGCGGAAAGAGCCGCATCTCGATCGCCGAGGACCTCGAGCTTGACCGGTCGACGATCACGAAGGTCGTCCGCGACCTCATAGAGCGCGGCTTCGTCAGGACGACCGGAAAATACCGGGGCAAACCCGGGGTCGGCCGCATGGCGACCGGCCTCGAGATCGATCCCGGCTTCGCCCTCGTGCTCGGCATCGAGGCGCAAACCGAATTCTTCGACGCGGTCCTCGTCAACCTTGACGGGACCATGATCGACTCCCGCAGATACGAGTACAACAAAGCGGCAGTGGGACTCGCTGAACAGCTCGAGATCATCATACAAATTTCGGAAAAGCAGGCGGCCGAGCTGAACGCGAGGCTTGCCGGAGTCGGGATCGGCCTCTCGGGCATCGTGGACCCGTACCACGGCGTGATCCTGTACTCGAATCCCCTCGGCATAGCCGAACCGTACCCCCTGAGGGACCTGCTCGAGCGCAAGCTCGACCTCCCGATATTCGTGGAGAACGACGCGAATTGCTGCTGCTGGGGGGAGCTCGCCTTCCGCCACGGAGAGGACGCGCGCAATTTCATCGCTATGCTCGGCGAATTCCGCAACGTCGACGTCGCGCGGAACCGGGTCAGCGGAACGGCGTTCGGTATCGGGATCGTGATACGGGGAAGCGTCTTCCACGGCGACACCTTTACCGCGGGCGAGTTCCGGAGCCTCCGCTATGACCAGAAGCACCCGAGCCATTCGCAATTCGCCATCACCGACGCCGAGGCCGCGCGCCTTCCCAGGGACACGTCCGTGCTCGGCAGGGTCTTCGACGAGGTCGCCTACAACATGTCCCTGCTCGTCAATTGCCTCGACATGACGAAGATCGTCGTCGCGGGGGACTTCGCGAAGTACGCGAAGGACCTGACCCCCCGGATCGAGCGGGAAATCCAGCGCAACTGGCTGTACGCCACCAAAAAACAGTGCAAGATCGAGTATTCCCCCGACGCGGCCCAGGCGGTCCCCATCGGAGCGGCAGGACTGTTCATCGAAAAGCTCTTCAGCGTGCCGGAGATGACCGACCATACCGACGAGGACGTCGGATTCATACTTCTGGAGCGGATCGCCCCTCCCCTCCAGACGAAGAAATAAATATAATTTTATTGACACGCTTTTCTTTCGCCCCCTACACTGAACTAATCCATGAAACCGAGGCACGCGCCGGACGCAAACGACGACCTTCTCGAGCTGGAGCGGCAATTCTCGCTCGACGAGCTGGATGATTGGCATACCGCGGCCGGACTCGTCGATTCCGCCATCTCGATGATAGAGTCCCGGTTCCCGGGGGTTACCGCCCACGCCTTCGTGCACGCCAGCGAGGCGCGCGAGTATCGCGAGATAACGAGGGAGGGACTCGCCTCCATACCCGACGATTCGCTCTTCATAGCCTGCCTTGCCATGTGCGGCGCGGGAGCCCCGCTCAAGACGGTGTTCGACGACTACGTTCCGGACGAGGTGCTCCTGCGGCAGCTCCTCGAGGGGGCATACGGCGGCTACTACATCGTGCCCGTCGTGCATCGCTTCAGCCTTCTCGCGTTCGTGCTGCTCTGCTCCAAACAGGACTCCGCGCGGCGGGCGGTCGGCGAGCAGGCAGCCTTCATGTCGGAGCTCACCTCGCGCCTCAGGATCAACCTCTACGCCTCTTCCATCGCCGACGGCAGGCAGCGGGATCTCCTGCGCCTGGCGGAGTACCCCGCGGCCTTGCATCGCCGCATGACCGTGGCCGACCTCTCGGCCCACCTCCTCGAGGACCTTCGGCCCGAGATAGCGTTCGACCGCGGCGTATACTACGAATTCGAGGAATACCTGAACATGCTCATCCCGATCGTGTGGACGGGCATCCGGGAAGAGCCGCCCCGGCTCCTGTCGGGCAAGGGGCTTTCGGGGCACGCGATCGAGAGGAAAAAGGCCCTGTACGTTCCGGACCGCGGAAAGCACCCGTCGTTTTCGGCGATGGAAGAGGAGCCTTTCATCGAAGGGTCGTTCATCTCGGTGCCGATACAGACGGGGAAACGCCTCATCGGCGTCGTCACCGTGGCGAGAAATCCCGACTCCCCCGAGCCGTTCGGCGTCGAGCACCGGTACACGCTCGAGATCGCCGCGGCCTTCGCGGCGAGCGAGATAAACAACCGCCAGCTGTACGACGAGCTCGAGCAGAGCCACTTCGCCACCGTATCCTCGCTTACCCGTGCCCTGGAGGCGAAGGACCACTACACCCGGGGACACTCCGAGCGGGTCATGTCGTACGCCGTCGGCATAGCCGAGGAACTGGGGCTTTCCCGCGAGGCGATTCGCCGCATCCGCTACGCCGCCATACTCCACGACATCGGCAAGATCGGCATCAGCGACTCGATCATCAGCAAGACGAGCGAACTGACCGCGGGGGAATTCGCGGAGATCAAGCGCCACACCGAGATAGGGTACGATATCGTCAACGAAAGCGCCTTCTTCCGCGAAATCCGCGACCTTATCCGCTACCACCACGAGAAGATGGACGGAACGGGCTATTACGCGAAGATACGGGGGGACTACCCCTGGGAGGCCATGATCATCAGTCTCGCGGACATATACGACGCGCTCACCTCCGAGCGGCCTTATCGGGTCGCATTTTCCGCGAAGGAGGCCGTGGCCGCGCTCGGCGATCTCGTGGAGGTGAATTTCGACCGCCGGATCTTCGAGGCCTTCCGTACGTGGATATTCCGCGAGGGAAACGCGCGCGGTTTCTCTTGACACCGGCGCGGGATGCGGCGTATCCTTCGCCCGACAGATATCTTCAGGGCGGGGCGCAATTCCCCACCGGCGGTATAGCCCGCGAGCGGCGGATTCCGTGTATACGGTTTTCGCGCTGCTGACTCGGTGAAACTCCGAGGCCGACAGTTACAGTCTGGATGAAAGAAGAGAATCGACCATGAGCGAGGCGACTCCGCCGCGGGACCACCCGCGCACGCGGGGCCGTCGCCGCGACTTTCGATTTACCGACCCTGAAGACCGATCGTCTTCGGGGTTTTTTTATGCTTGATTCGGAATACGAAACGGACGGCCCATGGTCGCCGGACGCGCGCGCCTCGGGCGACCGCAGGATGATGGACAGGGCCATCGACCTCGCAAAAAAGGCCGCGGGTTGCACGCGCCCGAATCCCCTCGTGGGGGCGATCATCGCGCGCGACGGCGCGATTCTCGGCGCGGGCTACCACGAACGCGCGGGTGGCGATCACGCGGAGGCGCGGGCGGTCGCGGACGCCCGGCGAAACGGGCACGGGGATCTTTCCGGCGCCACGGTCTACGTCACGCTCGAACCGTGCTGCCATGTCGGACGCACGGGTCCCTGCGCGGACCTTCTGGTCTCGGCGGGCGTTTCCCGCGTCGTGTGCGGGATGACGGACCCTGACCCCCGGGTCTCGGGCGGGGGGATCGCGCGCCTGCGCGCCGCCGGAATCGGGGTGGAGACCGGCGTTCGGGAAGCCGAATGCCGCGCGCTGAACCGTCCTTTCCTCAAGCGCGTCACCGAGGGACTGCCGTTCGTCACGCTGAAATACGCGATGAGCCTCGACGGAAAGACCGCCACGGCGGCGGGAGAGTCGCGGTGGATATCCTCCGTGCCGTCGCGCGAGGAAACGCATCGGCTCCGGTCAGAGTCGGCCGTCATCCTCTGCGGCGTCGGCACGGTGCTGGCCGACGATCCGCTCCTCACCGCTCGGATACCCTCCCGGCCCGACGCACCCCAACCCGTCCGCGTCGTCGTCGACTCCTCGCTGAGGATCCCGTTCGACTCGCGCGTCGTCTCGACAGCAAAAAAGCATCCCACTATCGTGGCCTGCGCGATCCCGCGTCCGGAGGGCCCTTCGGGCGGCAAGGCCGCTGCCCTTGAGCGTTTCGGCGCGGAGGTTCTGCGCGTTCCCGGCGCCGACGGACGGGTCGATCTCGCCGCCCTCTTCAGGGAACTCGCCGCGCGCGGTCTCGACAGCGTGTTCATGGAGGGCGGGGGCACCGTTTCTTTTTCGGCGGTCAGCGGCGGGCTGGTGGATCGCGTCATCGCCTACGTATCCCCGACGCTTGTCGGAGGGGCGTCCGCGCCGACGCCGCTCGCGGGAGCCGGCTTTACCCCGCTCGCGGCCGCCGCCACGCTGAAAGACGTGTCGGTCTCCCGCTCGGGGGAAGACATTCGAGTGGAGGGCTTCGTATGTTCACGGGACTCATAGAGACCGTCGGCCTCGTACGCGGGGCGGCGCGCGCGGGCGACTCGCTCAGGCTCGACATCGGGGCGTCCTTCCCGCGCGGCGACGACGCGCTCGGGATCGGCGACAGCGTGGCGGTCGACGGCGTCTGCCTCACCGTCTCCGGGCTCCTGCCCGGAGGCTTTCTCGCCGACGTGATGGGCGTGACCTCGAGGAAGACGCTCCTCGCCTCCCTCGCGAAGGGCTCGCGCGTCAATCTCGAGCGGGCGCTGAAGCTCGGGTCGCGGCTCGGCGGCCATTTCGTCACCGGCCACGTGGACGGCATGGCGCGCGTTAGCCGGTCGCGGAAAGACGGCAACGCGACCCTGCTTACGTTCCGTCACGACGCCGGGCTTTCAAGTTACATCGTAACTACCGGGTCGGTCGCGGTGAACGGCGCGAGCCTTACCGTATGCGACGCCGGAGCGCGCGAGTTCACCGTGTCGATCGTTCCGCATACGGCGGAGAATACCACGCTCGGCCGGATTCGCGTCGGCGACGAGGCGAACCTGGAATGCGACATACTCGCGAAATACGTAAAGGAGCGGCGGCCATCATGAACAACGAGACGATAACGGAAGCGGAGGGCGCGGCGGTCGAGGCCGCCGTCGCAGAGATACGGGTCGGCCGCATGGTCGTCGTGACCGACGACGCGGGCAGGGAGAACGAGGGAGACCTCGTCATGGCGGCCCGCTTCGCGACGCCCGTGGCCGTGAACTTCATGGCGCGCCACGCCCGCGGGCTCATCTGCGTGCCGATGACCGGGCGCCGCCTGGCCGAACTCGGCCTTCCCCAGATCACGAGCGAGAATACCGACAGGCACGGAACGGCCTTCGCGATTCCCGTCGACCACGTGGAAACGGGCACCGGAATCTCCGCCTCGGACCGCGCGCTCACCATCCGCGCCCTCTCCGACCCGGCCTCGACGGGGAAGTCGTTCCGCAGGCCGGGCCACGTCTTTCCGCTTGCGGCGCGCGACGGCGGACTCGCCGAACGGCGCGGACATACGGAGGCCGCCGTCGAGCTCGTCGCCCGCGCGCTTGGTCCCGACGGCGGGTCCGCCGGGGTCATCTGCGAGATAATGAACGAGGACGGCTCCATGGCACGGGGGAAGGAACTCGAGGAGTTCGCGCACCTGCACGGACTTGTCTCGATAACCGTCGACGTCCTCGCGCGACGGGCGCTTTCGCGCGGGGGCACGATCCGCCGGTCGGCCGAGACGGTTTTGCCCACGCGGTACGGGACGTTCCGCCTCTACGGCTACAGCGACCCGGCGACGCGGAGCGAACACGTGGCGCTCGTGATGGGAGACGCGGCCTCCGGCGAACCGGTGCTTGCCCGCGTCCACTCCGAGTGCCTAACCGGCGACGCGCTCGGCTCCAGGCGCTGCGACTGCGGAGAGCAATACGAGGAGGCGATGCGGAGGATCGGCGAGGCCGGACGCGGCGTTCTCGTCTACCTCCGACAGGAGGGCCGGGGGATCGGCCTCGTGAACAAGCTTCGCGCCTACGCGCTCCAGGACGCCGGCGCGGACACGGTCGAGGCGAACGTCGCCCTCGGCTTCCGGCCCGACGAGCGCGACTACTCGGCCGGCGTCGAAATCCTCCGCGACCTCGGGGTCAAGCGGGTCCTCCTCATGACCAACAACCCCGAAAAGACGCGGGCGCTTACCGACGGCGGCATCGAGATAGCCGCCCGGATCCCGATCGTCATCCCGCCGAACGAATGGAACACGGGATACCTTCGCACGAAGAATGAAAAGATGGGTCACATCGAGATCGTATGACTGTCAACAAGGAGATATGCATGAAAACGCATGAGGGGAATCTGATAGGAACGGGACTGAGAATAGCAATCGTGGCGTCGCGCTTCAACGATTTTGTCGTCTCGAAGCTCGTCGACGGCGCGCTTGACGGATTGAGGCGGCACGGGGTGTCCGACGCGGACATCGAGCTCGCGCGCGTGCCGGGGGCCTTCGAGATACCGCTTGTCGCCTCGCGGTTCGCCTCCCGCACGGACGTCGACGCGGTGATCTGCCTCGGCGCGGTGATCCGCGGGGCGACACCCCACTTCGACTACGTGTGCGCGGAGGTCTCTAAGGGAGTGGCGCACGCCTCGCTTCAGCACTCGAAGCCGGTCGTCTTCGGCGTCCTCACGACGGAGACGGTCGACCAGGCGGTCGAGCGCTCGGGGACGAAAAGCGGCAACAAGGGTTTCGACGCGGCCCTCTCCGCGATCGAGTCGGCGAACCTGCTCCGCTCGATGGCCTGACGCGCGGGAAGCCCGAGCGGCGCGCGAGGTGCCTGCCGTCCGCGCCGCTCTCCATAGAAACTTTCCGCCCTTTTCGCTACACTTCCTCCATGGCAAAGACATTCGACGACAAGAAGATCATTTACACGATGGACCGCGTCTCCAGGAGCCACGGTACCAAGCAGGTTTTGAAGGATATCAGCCTTTCGTATTTTTACGGCGCCAAGATCGGCGTTCTCGGCCTCAACGGGTCCGGCAAGTCGAGTCTCCTCCGGATACTGGCCGGAGTCGACACCGAGTTCGTCGGCGAGACCTCCGTCGCTCCGGGCTACACGATCGGCTACCTCGAGCAGGAACCGCATCTCGCGCCCGGCAAGACGGTCAAGGAAGTCGTGTCCGAGGGGGTCAAGGAGATCGTCGAGCTCCTCGCCGAGTTCGACTCGATCAACGAGGCCTTCGGCGACCCGGACGCGGACATGGACAAGCTCATGGACAGGCAGGCGAAGGTGCAGGAAAAGCTCGACGCCGCGAACGCGTGGGACCTCGACAACCAGCTCGAGATCGCGATGGACGCGCTCCGTTGCCCGCCGGCCGACCAGGTCGTCGACGTGCTGTCCGGGGGCGAACGCCGCCGCGTGGCGCTCTGCCGGCTCCTCCTGCAAAAACCGGACATCCTCCTCCTTGACGAGCCGACGAACCACCTCGACGCTGAGACGGTCGCGTGGCTCGAGCGCCACCTCCAGACCTACGAAGGCACGATCATCGCGGTCACGCACGACCGCTACTTCCTCGACAACGTCGCCGGCTGGATACTCGAGCTCGACCGCGGCGAGGGCATCCCCTGGAAGGGAAACTACTCGAGCTGGCTCCAGCAGAAAAACGACCGCCTCGCGCGCGAGGAGAAGGGCGAATCCGACCGGCGCAAGCAGCTCGAGCGCGAGCTCGAGTGGATCGGCATGAGCCCGAAGGGCAGGCACGCGAAGAGCAAGGCGCGCATCAACCAGTACGAAAAACTCCTCGCGGACGACGGACGCGAGAAGGTCAAGGACACGAAGATATCGATACCCGCCGGACCGCGTCTCGGCAACCTCGTCATCGAGGCGAAGGATCTCGCCATGTCCTACGGCGACCGCCTGCTCTTCGACAACGTGAGCTTCACGGTTCCCGCCGGCGCGATCGTCGGCATAATCGGGCCGAACGGCGCGGGAAAGACCACGCTCTTCAAGCTTATCGCGGGCGCGGCCGGACAGGAAGTTCCCACCGGCGGACCCGACGGAGAGACGGCGATCGTCAAGCCGAGCTCGGGCTCGTTGCGCCTGGGCGATTCGGTAAAACTCACGTATGTCGACCAGATGCGAAGCAGGCTCGATCCCGAGAAGACCGTGTGGGACCAGCTCTCGGGCGGCCTTGACGTGATCAAGCTCGGAGCGGTCGACGCCGCGGGCAAGCCGCTCAACGGACCCGTGCGCGAGGTCAACTCGCGCGCGTACTGCACCTGGTTCAACTTCTCGGGCGCCGACCAGTCAAGAAAAGTCGGCGTCCTCTCCGGCGGCGAGCGCAACCGTCTCAACCTCGCCATGATGGTAAAAGAGGGAGCCAACGTACTCCTCCTCGACGAGCCCACCAACGATCTCGACGTCAACACCATGCGCGCGCTCGAGGAGGCCCTCGAGTCCTTCGCGGGCTGCGTGCTCGTGGTCAGCCACGACCGCTGGTTCCTGGACCGCGTGTGCACGCACCTTATCGCCTTCGAGGCCGACGGGGAGGTCGTGTGGTACGACGGAAACTGGAGCGAGTACGCCGAGTGGCGGCGGGAGAAATACGGAAAGGACGCCGACACGCCGCATCGCGGGGTGTATCGCAAACTGCAGCGCTGACGCTGAACGCGGCGCGCGTCCGGGTCCCGGGACGCTCGCGCGGAGCTCAGCGCGCCGCGTGCTTCGCCCGCTTTTCCTCGTACAATACGCCGTCCGCGAGCGATAGCAGGGTTTCAAGGTCCTTGTTGTCCGCGGAATAATCCACGCACCCGAGGCTCATGGAGACCGTGAAGGGCTCGCCGTTGACGGCGTTGCTCCTCGCGAGCGCGGCGTCGAGACGGACGCGGATTCCCGGCAAGTCGGCCGGCGTCAAATCGTTCGCGACCGCGACGAATTCGTCGCCGGACAGCCGCGCCACGACGTCCTCCGAGCGGAACACCAGCTTGAGGGCCGCGGCCATGGCGACGAGGGCGCGGTCGCCGGCGTCATGGCCCCACTCGTCGTTGATCGCCTTGAGTCCGTCCATGTCCCCGAAGATCACTATGCCCTGCTTGCCGCGGCGGATCGCCTGGGACACCATGGCCTGCCCGCTCGACAGGAAGCCCCTCCGGTTCATGAGACCCGTCAGCTCGTCGGTTCGCGAGTCAACGTCCAGCTTGCGGTTCGTCTCCTCAAGGTTCCTGAGCGCCTCGCCCAGCAGGTTGCCGACTGCTTCCTTCTCGGCGAGAAGGACCGAAGCGTTGACCATGCTCGACAACTGCACGCAAATCGTCTCGTAAACGGAGCTGTCCACCGAACCCGGTTCGTAGAGGATGTATCCGAGCTGCTCTTCCCTGTGATAGAGCGCGCTCGAAACGAGGGTTCTCGGCCTGGAAGAAAAGGTTCCCTCGGGAAGCATGCGCTCCCTCGGGTCGAACACGAGCCCGTGCCGCTCGGCCCCCGCGGGCACGCTTTCGTCGTACCGCACTTCAAGGCACGCGGACGAGGGAAGCCGAAAGGCGCCGTCGGTTGTCCGGATCACGCGCCTGCCGTAGAGAACGACGGCGCACGAGTCGATCTCGAAGCCCTCAAGGTCCGCGCGCAGGCGCATGAAACAGTCTTCGAGTTTTTCCGCCGCGTTCACCCGGGAAAGGTACTGCCTCAGGCGGAACATGGCGTCGCTCAGCGCGAACCGCCGCACGCCCGACGACATGTCGAGGCCCGAGGGACCATCTAGAGGAGATCCGTCGGTCGCGATTCCGTACAGGGAGGTTTCGCACTCCGGAAGGCAGCCGCAGCTTTGGCGAAGCACGGCCCTCGTCGGCACGACGGTATCGGCCGGTATTCGCGTTTTCCCAGCGCCGCCGCGAAGTACCAGTTCGCGCGCGTGCTGGGCCGCGAGCCAGCCTTGCCTGAACAGGTTCTGGCTCACCGTCGTCAGGGGAGGAATGGTGAACCTCGAACGGCTTACGTCGTCGAATCCCGTGACGATGACGTCTTCCGGAACGCGGAGCCCGCGGGCATCCAGGGCTTCGAGGACGCCCATGGCCATGATGTCGCTCAACGCGACTATCGCGTCGGGAAGCCGGCCGCCCGAATCGAGATATGCCGCCATGACCTCGGCGGACCTCTCCGACGAAAATTCGCCGCGTATCGCGGAGCCGGCGGCCAAGCCGAGCCCCCTCGTCCCAAGCGCGTCGCGCACGACCTCAAGCCGCTCGTTTGAGTCGAAGTTGGCCTCGGGACCGAGTACGACGAGAAAGGACCGGCACCCGTGCCGGTCGACCAGATGGTGCACCAGTTCGCGCAAACCGATCTCGTTTTCGCCGAGCACGTTCGCCGCGCCGGGAACCTTTACGGCGATACTCACGACCGGAAGGGGCGCCCTCGAGGCGATATACTCCGCGAACCGTTCCCGGCTCATGAAATTGCACTGGGTCCCGGACGCGATCACGAGGGCGTCGACGTTGGGCGCCCGTATGTGCTCGAATATGACGTTGTTCTGGAACTCGAAGCCGAAGGGCCACCCGAGGGAACGTCCCGAGAAAACGACAAGGCCGGTCCCGCTCTCGCGGCAAAAGGCGTCGACGCCCTCGATCAGCGTGCGCGTATAGCTCGAATCGGTCGAGTCTACCTGAAACCCGATCGTCATGACACTGGCTTCCCTCATTCGCCTACCGGGGGTTCCTTCGCTGCGCGCGCTTCCTTTTTCCGCCTCTTTTCCTCGTACAGGACGGTGTCGGCGAGGGAAAGGAGCCGCTCAAGATGGTTGTTCGCCTCGTCGGTGAACGGCACGGCCCCGATGCTGATGGAAAGCGAGAACGGCTCGCCGCTCGCCGCGTTGTACTCCTCGATAAGCCTGTCCATGCGCGTCCTGAAGGTCTCGAGAAAGGCTTCGTTGACGTCGATCGCCACGATGGCGAATTCGTCCCCGCCAAGGCGCGCGACGATGTCGATGTTCCGGAAGGTGCGCCTGAGGATGCCCCCCATGGCGATGATGGCGCGGTCCCCGGCGTCGTGCCCGTAGGTATCGTTGATGGTCTTGAGGCCGTCCATGTCGCTGAAGACGACAAGGCCCGCCTTTCCCATCCTGAGCGCGAGGTTGATCGTCTGCTGGCCGAGCGAGACGAATCCGCGCCGGTTGTAAAGGGCGGTCAGCTCGTCGGTCCGGGAGATGTCGCTGAGCTTCTTGTTGGACCGCTCGAGGTCGTAGAGGGCGTCGTTGAGACGCTCTTCGGCCGCCTGTTTTTCGGAAAAGGCCATGGCGGACCGGATGGTGGTTGAAAGCTGAACGCAGAGCGTCTCGTAGATGGACGAGTCGCACGCGCCGGGCTCGAACACGATGTACCCGAGCTGTTCCTCGCGGTGGTACAGGGCGTTCGCGATAAGAGTCCTCGTCCTCGCGGAAAAGGTTCCCTCCGGCAGGAACCGGACGCGCGGGTCGAATCGGGCGCCCGCGAAGCTCTCTCCGCGCGGCGTTTCCTCGTCGTACCGGAGGATTACCTCGGCCTCCTGAGGGAGGGCGAACGCGGAGGTCCTCGGGCAGCGGATCTCCCTTCGGTACAGCACGATCGCGGCCGAGGCGATCTTGAACGACTCGAGGCTTGCCCGGAGGTCCGCGACGAGGTCCCTGAGGGAAAGCAGCGAGATAAGGTGCGCGAGGTATTGCCTCATGTGTACGATGTCGTCCTGGAGGCGGAACCATTCCTGGCCGGTTTGGATGATAAAGCCCGGATCGACGGGGATGCGCTCCCCGTTCTCCCGGATCTCGGAGTACTGCGCTACCTCGAACGGCACGCACCCGCAGCTTTGCCGGTATACGGCCGCGGTGCCGAGCGTCGTCAGCTCGGGAACGTCACCCTCGCGCAGGGCGAGGCGGATCGCGTAGTCGGCCGCGAGCCTTCCTTGCGCGCGAAGGTCCTGGCTCACCGTCGTGAGCGAGGGGCTTTCGTACCGGGCGCGCGCGATGTCGTCGAAACCCGTCACGATCACGTCCTCCGGAACGCGGACGCCCTTCTCCCTGAAATACGAGAGGACGCCGGTTGCCATCGTGTCGTTGAGGCACACCAGCGCGTCGAAGTCTATACCGCGCGCGCCGACGCGCTCCTTCAGCGGAAGGAGGCTGTTCTCGGCCGAGAAATCCCCCGGGAAGACGAGTTCCGGATCGAGGGGAATCCCGCGCGATTCGAGAAGGCCGCGGATGACGGCGAGCCGCCGGGAGGCCTCATCGTTGTCCTCGGGTCCGGTCAGCACGGCGAGACGCCTGCATCCGTGCGCGTCCAGGAGATGCGCGAGGAGGTTGCGCATGCCGATCTCGTTGTCGACCACGACGCTCGGAATCCCGGGAAGGGCGATCGATACGCTCACGACGGGCAACGGCGAGACCGAATCGAGATAGGCGCGGAATTCCCCGGGGGAGATGAAGTTGCACTGTGTTCCGGTGACGATCACGACGGCGTCGACGTTCCCCGCGTGCACGTGGCTGTAAATCGCGGCGTTCTGATACTCGAAGCCGTACGGCCACTTGAACGCGCGCCCGGAAAACACGACGAGGGAATGGCCCTTCTCGCGGCAAAGGCTCTCCACTCCCGCGATCAGTCCGCGGGAATAGTCGGAATGGATGCCGTTGATCTGGAAGCCTATGCGCAGGGACCTCATCGCTTGCCGCGCTTTGTCGGGGTCTTGTACCACAGTACCGAGCTCACAAGCCGAGGATAGAGCCGCGAGCCCATGTCGGCTCCCGTCGACGAGTCCAGCTGGTCGGTGGCTGCGAAATCGGCGCAACCGACGCACTGCCAGCGCACGTGGGCGGCGTCGCGGGCGGTCCTTTCGTCGCGTATGCCAAGCAGGTTCTCCGCGACGTATTGCGAGATGAACACCTTTGACGGCCAGGTGTTCCTGCTCGTGGACGACAGCTTCCATCCGCCCGAGACCGGATCGAGGCATACGCCCGGAACGAGGACGGCCTCGAGGTGGCGCTTGAGCGCCCTGACGAAGGGGCCATACTCGCCATCCGGGCGGACCGCTTCGGCGACCCCGCACAGGGCGGGATACACGAGCCCCTCGACCGCGGGGATGATGCGGGACTGGTTGCCACCCTCGAAGACCGCGGGGATGAAACCCTCGGGCTCTACGACGCGCGCGAGAACGGTCTCGGCGATTCGCGCGGCCGAGGCCCGCGCGCGGGCGGCGAGGTCCCTTCCGCCGACTGCATCCAGGGTCGAGGCGGCGCACACGAGGCCTGCCCAGGCCTTCGTGGCGATATAGAGGTTGTTGCGCGCCTGGCCGAGACTGACGTCGAGCGAGTCGTACGTCGTGATCTCGGCCCCTCCCGCGCACCGGTCGGAGTCGCGATCCATTATTCCGTCGCCGTTTTCGTCGCGATTGAGAATTGACTCTACCGCGCCGGAAAGCGTCTTGCGGTTTTTCCGGAGCCAGGAGCCGTCGTCGGCGTTATGGGAATACAGACATGCGATGAGTATCCAGTTCAGCGTTTCCTCGTAACTCATGAAGCTGAAGCAGCCAGTCAGGCCCGGCAATTCGTACGAGGACGTTCCCCGCGGGCTGAAGCAGTCGGCCACTCCCTGGTCGTGCGTTACGGCGATGCCGAAGGCGTCGCGGTACGAGGAGCGCGCCATCAGGAAATCGAGTTCGTTCTTCACGGTCCAGGGCGAATACGCCAGCTCGTGGAAGGCCTGGTCCACCGTCAGGTCCAGGGTATTCATCATCTGATACTCGCCCTCGTTGACGATGAACACCGGCTTCCCCGCCTCGTCGGCAAGAAGCTCGGTGCTCGCCAGGTAACTGTGTACCGCGTGGGCGGCAAGAAACTTCCGCTCGCCGGATATGGGGGCCGCGTCAAGAAGGCGGTCCAGGCCGTCGGCGAGGCCAAGCGCCGCGCGCGCGCGCGAAACCGCCTGGACAAGCACGTCGTCAAGATCGCGAAAGAGGGTCGCCTGGTACGACCGCATGCGCATGCCGGCGGTCACGACGCCGTCGCGATAGGCGCCGACAGCCACCACGTATTCCTTGCGCTCTCCGGGGGCAACCTCGAACCGGAGGCATCCGTCGGAGGCGAGGTGGCGCATGACGTGCGGCTTGTCGGAGAAGGCGGCGGCGATCGCCATCCAGTCCATCACCTCGGAGACGCCGGGAGCCGGCGCGGTGGCGAAGCCCCATTCGCCGACATGGGCGAAGCCGAGAAGCCGTCCCGGGTTCGCGTCGGAAAGGGGACGCCTGATGCCCTGCATCCCGAAGACACCGACCATGGGCGAATCCGAGCCGGAATTGTCGAACGAAAGACGGACGTAGATCGCCGGGCACATCCGGTCGCGAAGGACGGCCTTGCTCGAGGAGGCGGGATCGGGAACCTCGCCGAAAAAGGACACGACGTTCATTTTCATGCGGCCGGCGGCCCACGTTTCCCCCGAAAGGCTCAGCGTGCGCTCGATGTCTTCCTCGCCGAAAAACTCGAAGGGAACCCTGCCGGGCAGCACCTCCGGATGCGCGGCCGCGTCCGGATGAGCCTGCTCGCCGGTATAGGCCTCAACGCCGCGTCCCACCTTGACGTCGGGAGCGAAGGGAAGCAGGACCGGCTTTTCGGTTCCGCGCCGGTATCCGGCGAACAGCGCGCGCTTCGGCGGTTGTACGTCGCCGACGACGACACCGGCGCCGCGGCCGAGACGCCCGAGAACGATAGAGGCGTACGCGCCCCAAATTCCGTGTAACGAATAAAAGTCTCCGTCCTTAGCAAGAATTCCCATCTGTCACTCCCCACCCGGTCACGCTAGTTTAACCGCCACATAATACCACGGGTGCGGACGTCTTGAAAGCCTTGCCTTTACGATCAGCGAAAGGAAAGCCGCGCGGACACGAGCCGCTCGCGCAGGGAGTCGGCGACCGCGCGCTCGGCCTTCTCGTCCGGCGCGTGAAAGGTCGCGGAAAACCGGAGATACGATCCCGCGTCGTCCCAGGGAACGGTTGAGACGCGCGCGTTTTTCAGAAGCCAGAGGGACGCGTCCTCGGCGCTGTCGAAAGGCTCGGTTCCGGCGGCTACCGGGGAACCGGCGTAGCAGTAGAACGACCCCGCGGGCTTTGCGGCGTCAAAGCCCGCGGCCCGAAGCGCGTCCGTCATCAGGTCGAGCCTGCGGGAATACTTTTCCCGGGACCGCCCGGTGATCTCCGGATGGGACAGGGCGACGATCGCGGCCTTTTGAATCGCGCGAAACTGTCCAGCGTCGGTATTCGCCTTAACCGCGGCGTACGCGGACACGGCGGTCCGGTTGCCGGTGACGAACCCCATGCGCCAGCCGGTCATGCAGAAGGCCTTAGACAGCGAATGCACCTCTACGCCGACTTCGCGGGCGCCGGGCACCGAGAGAAAACTCAAGGGTCCGGACGGGCCGTAGGTCAGGGCGCCGTAGGCGGCATCGTGGATGACGAGAAGCCGGTTCCGTTCGGCGAACGAGACGACGTCGCTGAAGAACCCCGTCGTCGCGGCCGCGCCCGTCGGGTTGTTGGGATAGTTGAGATAGAGGAGCTTGGCGCGGGAGAGTACCGACGGCGGAACCTCCGAAAGATCGGGAAGGAAGCCGTTCTCGCGGCGGAGCGGCAGCGGGTAGGCCTCGCCCCCGAGATACCGGGTCCAGCTGGCCGCCACGGGATAGGCAGGACTCGGAACGAGTATGACGTCGCCGGGATTTATGAAGCACGCCGGCAGCAGCGCGAGAATCTGCTTCGAGCCGATCCCGTGAACGATCGCGTCGGCGTCCGCGCGAACGCCGTAGACCCGGCCAAGATACCGTGCCGCCGCCTCGGAAAACTCCGCCGTACCGTTGTCCGCGTACGTCCGGTTCTCCCACCTGCCGGCCTCGGCGGCAAGAGCCTCGACGATCAGCGGGTCCGCGGCCTCGTCCGACTCGCCGATGCCGAGATCGATTATCGGAACGTCCGGGCGCGCGAACTCCGCTTCAGCCTTTGCCCGCTTGATCCGCTCGAACTTGTACGTCCCGTCTCCGGTGCCGAACGAAGTCCCGCCCAGCCTGTCCGCCACGATTTCCCTAACGACGTCCATCGCGCCCCTCCGTATCGCGCGCATCCGCGCGGCCGTCTTCCGAAAACTTCCCGAGCTTCGAGAAGTCGAGCGTCGCGAAATGGTCGCCGAGCGTCTCGGCGCGCCTGATTTCAAGCACGCTGCCGTCGCCCCGCAGCAGGAGCTCCGCGGAGCGGAGCTTTCCGTTGTAGTTGAAGCCCATGGAGTGCCCGTGCGCGCCCGCGTCATGGATGACGACGAGGTCGCCGATCGAGATTTCGGGCAACTCTCGGTCCACGGCGAAGCGGTCGAACGACTCGCAGAGGGAACCGGTAACGTCGTAGAGGCTGTCGGCCAGCCGATCCTCCTTGCCGAGGACGCTTACGTGATGGTAGGCCCCGTAAATCGCGGGGCGCATCAGGTTCGCCATGCAGGCGTCAAGGCCGACATGCGTCTTGTATATCCGCTTGATATGGAGCACGCGGGACACGAGCCAGCCGTACGGCCCCGTGACGAACCTCCCGCACTCGAGATAGAGCGCGAGCGGGTCGAGCCCGGCGGGAACGACCGTCCGCTCGTAACGGGCGCGAATCTCGGCGGAAAGGGCCTCGATATCGAGCGGGGCGTCCTCCGGGCGGTAGGGAATGCCGAAGCCTCCGCTCATGTTCACGAACTCGACGCGTATCCCAAGCCGGTCCTTCACGTCGCGGGCGAGCTCGAAGAGCATCGACGCGGTATCGGCGAGGTACGCGGCATTGAGCTCGTTCGAGACGATGAACGAGTGGAGGCCGAACCTGCGCGCGCCCTTGTCGCGCAGCGTCGCCAGGCCCTCGAACACCTGCTCGCGCGTAAAGCCGTACTTGGCCTCTTCCGGATTTCCCATGATCGCGGAACCGGCCCTGAGCCTGCCGGGGTTGTAACGGACGGATATCACCTCCGGAATCCCGCACGCGCGCTCGAGTACCGGGATATGGGAGATGTCGTCCAGATTGATGATCGCGCCGAGTTCCGAGGCCTTCGCGAATTCCGCGACCGGGGTATCGTTCGAGGAGAACATGATGGACTCGCCCGTGATCCCGGAGCGTTCGGAGAGGACGAGCTCGGCGAGAGAGCTCGCGTCCGCGCCGAAGCCCTCCTCCCGGAGTACGGAAAGGATAAACGGATTCGGCGTCGCCTTGACGGCGAAATACTCGCGAAAGCCGCGGTTCCAGGAAAAGGCGGCGAGCAGGCGCCGCGCGTTCAGGCGGATCGACTCCTCGTCGTACAGGTGGAAGGGCGTCGGATGCGCCCGGCATATCCGTTCGGTTTCCTCGAGAGACAGGGGAAAGCGCTTCAGAATCGTTTCGCCGCTCATACGGCCTCCTTCCCGCTCGCGAGAGCGGCAAGCCTGATTTCGTTGCGGAGGGCCGTCTTAAAAAGCTCGACGAGGTTCGGGTGGTCCGAATACAGGCAGGTCGCCTCGTGCGTCTCGTCTCCGAGATCGCCGGTCATGACGAACCGCGAATCGGCGATCGCGCGAATTTGCCCGGGCTCGCACGGAAGCGCGTGGATGGTGGCGCCCGAAAGAAAGTCGAAGGGACCGCCGGCCAAGCTCGCCGATCCGCTCGGCCCGCCGGACTCGGCCGTCTCCGCCAACCGGGCCGTCTCGGCATCGGTGATGACGACGAGCTTTTTGCCCGCGCCCAGGAGCGCCGAGATCTCGCCCGAGAGGACGCGCAACACCTCGCCGCCAAGGGCGAGATACGCGCGCTCCTCGGCACCCGCCAGAAGATGACGGAGCCGGTCGAGAATGCGCTCGCCGCCGCGGATGGTGATATAGCTTCCCGGCGTTTCCCTGCGGACGGGCAGTACCTCAAGCAAGCGGTCCCGGGCGGCCGAGAGGGAACGCAGATAGCTTTCGCACCACTCGCCGGGGGGAACGGCCCGGTAGCGAACCGGAGAACCCTCGACGGTCCATGCCGCGCCCTTGTCGGCGAGCGAGGCGAGCGCCGTGTATGCGTTCGAGCGGGACAGGGAGAGGGCCTTGGATAGCTCGTACCCGTTCATCTCCCCCTCGGTGAGCAAGGAGAGATAAACAGAGGCCTCCTGTCCGGAGAGCCCGAATCGGGAAAGCAGGCTTACGGGGTTTCGATCCCCGTCCGTGACTGCATAGCCTGGTATGATATTATGGTGTTCCATTACTGGAACACTACAACCGTTTTCGGCAATTGTCAACACACTATTGACATCACCCGCTTATGACTCTATTATTAACTAACTGGTTAATTTTTGAGGGGAGTATGGCACCGGAAATCGCCGAACAAAAAACGAAGGAACGCATACTCACCGCCGCGGCGGCCGAATTCGCCTCGAAGGGCTTTGACGGAGCGCGGGTTGACGACATAGCAAAGCGCGCGGAGGTCAACAAGGCCCTCATATATTATTACTATAAAAGCAAGGAGGAACTCCTCGAACTCTTGTTCACCTCGATGTCAGAGGAGATCCTCGCCTCAAAACCGATGACGGAGATGCATACAACGGACTTCACGGACAAACAATCGCTGTTCCGGCTCATGAACCAGTTTCTCGACGTCCTCGAGGCCAGACAGGACGTCATACGCCTTGCGCTTATGGAACTCGCAAAACGCACGCCGATCAATACCGTGATCTTCTCGATATTCGAGGATGTGATGGGACGAATGTTTTCGCTCCCCGAGGCGAGCGAGATGCGGAAACCCGAAAACAAGCCCCAGGCCATGATCACGGAGTTCTTCACGGGCATCCTTCCCATCCTCGACTACGTCGCGTATCACGAAATATGGATGGACCGTTTCGGCATAGACGAGGCAAGCCTCCGGGCAAGCTTTATAGAATCGTTCCTGGGTACCCATTTCGCTTACACGGTTCCAAAGATGAAGTTCTAGGGGGCTTCATTTTTTAGAGTGTCGATTTAACTAACTGGTGAGTTGTTTTGCACACGATATTTAACTAACCGTTTATTTTAGGAGGATGTATGACAATGAATGAATGGGCCGCCAAGTTCGGCCGAACGGTCGTCGCCAGGGCGATCCCGATACTCGCGGGAACGGCGATCCTCGTCGCGTTGTCGTTAGTGGCGACCGCGCGCCTCGGGGTGGACACCGAGATCGCCAACATGCTTCCCCCCGACAATCCCGTCGCGCGGAGCTACACAGAAATCTCGGAGGAGTTCGAGTCGACGTCGACCTTGCTCGTCGTGGTAAACGCCGAAGGGCGCGACGCGCTCATCGGTGCCGCGGAGGCGTTCGTCGGCCGGATATCGGAAGATCCGGTCGCACGGCCGCTCATCCGGTCGACGAGAGTCCGCCTGGACAGGCCGTTCGCCGAAAAATGGGGACTCATGGCGACCGACACCGACGACCTCAGGGACATGGAGCCGGCGCTCGCGCAGACGCGGCTCGTGCCCCTGTTGCGCGCCACGAACGACGTCCTCGAGAGCAAACTCTCGGACGGCGACGACGAGGAAGTCGAGGGCGCGGAGGGCGAGGACGCGTCCTTCGCGCTCATGTCGAAAATGGGCCTGTTCGCGAGGCGCCTGAGCGCGATCCTCGAGCGCGACGCCGCGTTCGCCGACCTTAGCGCGGCGGGATCCCTCGCGGACGCGTGGGTATTCGGAGAGGAGTACATGATCGATCCGGAGGAGCGGACGCTTCTCCTGCAGATCAGGCCAAGCTTCGCGATAGGAGACCGCGCGAAAATATCGCAGCTTCTCGACACCGCGAAGGAGATCGCGCGGGACGTGTCAGCAGAGCGCTCCGGTAGCGGCGGAACGGTGTCGTTTTCCTTCACCGGCGACATAGCGCACGAGGCCGCGGAGGAGGAGGCCCTGGGATCCGACGTCTTCTATCCGTCCATTCTCGCCTTCGGCCTCATCGTCGCGCTGTTCTACCTCTCGTTCGAGAGGAAACGATCCATCGCCTTCGCGCTTCTCGCCCTGCTCGCCGGTATCGTCGTGGACGTAGGCTTCGCGGCCCTGACGGTCGTCAAGCTGAACATGATCACGAGCTCCTTCGGGGCTCTTCTCGTGGGCTTGGGAATCGACTTCGGGATACACATCGTGTCCCGCTATGACGAGGCCTCACGGCGCGGGGCAAGCCCCTCCGACGCCATGGCCGTCGTGTTCTCGGAGACCTTCATGCCGGTGGCGATCGGAGGAGTCACGACGGCCATCGCATTCTATTCCCTGTTGGCCTCCCGAACGGTCGCGTTCAGGCAGTTCGGCCTCATCGCGGGGACGGGGATACTCACGACGCTGGCGGCCGCCTTCGTGGTGCTCCCCGCCCTGCTTGCGCTCTTTGTCGGCGCGCGAAAGGCGCCCGCCCGGGCGTCCCGCGGGAAACTGGAATTCTCGCCCGCGAGGAATGCCGCGCTCGCGGCGAGAGCACGTCCCCGGACGACCGCGGCAGTCGCGCTCGTCCTGACGGCGGTCGCGGCCTGGTTCATACCGGACAACGCCTTCGAGTACGACCTCCGGAAAATCGGCCCGAGGGATTCGTCGTCGATGCGTGCCGAGGACGTCGTGGCGGAACGGTTCGGAATCTCGGTTTGGCAGCATTTCGCCCTTGCCGACTCGCCGGAGGCCGCGCGCGATCTCTCCGAACGTTATAAAACCGCGCCATTCGTGCGCGACGCGGAATCCGTCGCCGACTACGTTCTGCCACCCGCCGAGGCCGGGGAGAGGCTCTCGGTCATCGCCGGGATCGCAAAGGCGCGCGCGGGGGCCGCTCCCGGTGGCGCGTGGACGGCGGAGGACGCGGAGGCCTTCGTGGGCGAACTGCGGCGGCTTGAATGGAACATGGTGGAGCTCGGGGATCTCGCCGCGGCCTCTCTCGGCGAGCGGGCCCTTCCCGTCAGAAAGAGGAACGCGATGATACGGGAGATATTCGGGGCCGAGTCCGGCGCCGCGGGAGAGGAGGTCTTCCGGAGGGCGATCGATGCCGCGGAACGGCGGCTCGCGAGGGACCCGGCGGAGGCGCTTCGCGCGCTCTCGGCGATTGACGGCGAATTCGCCGCTGCGCTCGACGGCAGGCTCCGCGTCCTTCTATCCGTCGACCGACCGCTGGAACCGGGCGACCTGCCGGAAGACCTGCGTTCCGACCTCGTGACGGAAGACGGGCGCCGTTTCCTCGTGCACATCCAGGGAGCGGCGGACCTATCCGGCGACGAGGCCGTTCGGACGTTCACCGAGGGTCTCTCCCGCGTCAAGACCGATACGACGGGAACTCTTTCTCTCGGATTCGCGCTCTCGAGGGAGATTCTCGCCGAGTCCGAACGCGCGGCGGCCCTCGTGGGGGCGCTCATCCTGATCGCGGTGTTCCTCGGCTTCCGTTCCCTTCGGCGCACGCTCGTGGCCATGGCGGCGTTCCTTTGCGCGTTCGCGTGCGTATTCGGAATCGCGCCCGCCGTGGGGAAGTTCAACATCGTGAGCGTCCTCTCGCTGCCGCTCATCATCGGCATCGGGATAGACTACTGCGTTCACGTCATCACCGCGCTTGCGGACAAGGACGATCCGGAACTCGCGCTGGGAAAAACCATCAAATCCGTCACTCTCAGCATGCTTACGACACTGATCGGATTCGGATCCCTCGCGCTCATCGGACAGTTTAAAAGCGTCTCCGATCTCGGAAAGACGCTGTCGGTCGGCATCATCTGCTGCTACCTTGCCGCGATACTCGTCGTACCTGCCCTTATGGGCATTCGAACTAAACTTTCAAGGAGCTGATCATGGAAAAGAAGATTTCCCTCGGAACACGGACGCTGGTCGCAGCGCTCTGCGCGCTCATCACCCCCCTCGGCACGGGCGCGCTCGCGGCCGACGAGGCGCTGGACATCATGCGCCGGGTCGACGAAAACGGCAAAAGCGCGAGTTCGCGGATCGTGTACGCGATGCACATCCGTCCGGCAGACGGAAGTCCCGCCAGAAGCTTCGCGCTCATCTCGCACGAGAACAGCGACGGAGACTCGTTGATCGAGTTCACGGAGCCGAGAACGGTACGCGGCATGAAGATTCTGAGCAAGGACGCCTCGAGCTGGGTCTATTTCCCGTCCACGGGCAGGACGAGAAAGATCGCGGGCTCGTCGCGCTCCGGATCCGTGCAGGGTGTCGGCGGCGACTTCTCATACGACGACCTTGGCGGGGACCCATGGGAGGATTCCTATACGTTTGCCTTGCTTTCATCCGACCAAACATCGTGGACGATTCGCGGCGTCAAAAAGACGGATGACGCCGCCTATGACGAAGTGGAGCTGACGGTCGATAAAAAACTCCTCCTCCCGACGCGCGTCGAATTCTTCAAGGACAAGGAAGGCGGACACGTTAAGACGCTGGAGCTGTCGGGATTCGCCGACTACTCGGGCCGCGCGAGGGCAAGCAAGATGACCATGAAAAACGTCAAGAAGGGATCATCCACCGAGGTCCGCCTGTTGTCGGCTGCTTTCGACCAGCCGCTCGACGCCGCCCTTTTCGACCCTGTACGTTTCAGCCGGTGATCGCGCCATGAAAGGAGACATATCGATGACAAAGGCAAATGCCACGATCCTGACCCTCGCGCTAATGTCCGCCGGACTGGCCTTCGCGGCCGGCGGGGAATCCGCCGGCCGCGACGCTCGGGGCATCAGCGTCTACGGAACGGTCTCGGCCGAGGCGATCGCCGGAATCGGCAGCCGCGACCTCGGCACGAACGGCTACGAGAGCGAATTGCGCCTCGTGCTCGAGGCCGAGGACGGAGACCTTTCGTTCAGGGCCGAGGGGGGCTTTACGTTCTCGTACGGCATATCCTCGAACGCGGCCCTCGCGTTCGAAAGCGGACTCGTGCCGACGCCAGCGGAGTCGGACCTTCCGCCCGACACGGATATCCATCGCGACTCCTTCGTCGACCAAGCGTGGGCGCGGGCGGTCCTGGGCGACCTTGAGGTACGGGTCGGCATAGTTCCCGTCTCCTGGGGGAGCGCGTACCTCTACAATCCGACGTCGCGGACGGCAGAGGCCGAGTTCCCCGGAGAGGACATCGACAGAGTACGCGGCAAGCCCGGAGCGTTTATTAGCATGGCCTTGCCCGCCGGTTTTGCCGTCGAGACCTACGTCCTCGCGCAGGGAAGATCGCCGGACGGCGTGCCTGAGGCGCGAGAGCTGACCGCGGACAGGATACCGCTCGGATGCAGGCTCGTTATCAGGTCGGACCGGTTCGACGCGGCGGCCTCGTGGATACGGGAACGCGCCAACGGGAACGAAAAGGCGGAGTCCTACGCAGGATTCGACGCGACGCTCGTGGCGGGGGCATTCACTCTGTACGCGGAGTCGGCAATACCGGTCGGGGAACCGGCGCGCTGGCTCGAACTTTCCGCGGGACTCGCGTGGGATGTATCCGCGCGGGGCATGACGGTCAGGGCGGAATACGTCAGGCTCGGAAAGGGCTCTCCCGACGGCGCGTACGATCCCGCACGCATACTCTCGGGGGAAACCGCCCTGCTCGCGCGCGACTATCTGTTCGCCGGGGCGGAGATCGAGGACGGGGAGAATGCCCGCTGGACGGTGGAGGCGGGGACGCTCATAAACCTGAACGACGGGTCCATGGCGATGACCGCGCGATGCGCGTGGAAACCTCGAACGACGCTCGAGATCGCGGCCTTCGTCCGGTACTTTGCCGACGCGCTCGGCGGTTCGGACGCGGGCGCGGAGTTCGGAGGAGGTATCGACGCCGGTCCCGGCATCGAGTTCAATCCGTACAGATCGGTCGCGGGCTTGTCCGCCGCTTGGTCGTTCTGATACCATTACCGGCATGGAACTCCAACGACAAACGCGGGAACGCGTGTATCGCGCGTCCTGCGCCTCGCTTTTAGTCTATTCGTCGGGTTCGGTCGCCCTGCCGATCTGTCTTGTGCGGATTTCTGAGGAACTGGGATTAACCCTGACGCAGGGCGGATCCCTGGGCTTTTTCGCCTCGATCGAGCAGTTTTTCGTGCTCATCGCAAGCTCTTTTCTCGCGGCGCGTTTTGGAAAGATACGGGTTTTGCGCGCGGGCCTCGTGGCCCTCGCCGCGGGACTTTCGCTCTTCACGCTCAGCCGTTCGTACGCCGCGGCGATCGGCATGATGCTGGTGGTCGGGCTCGGAAACGCCCTGCTCGAGGCCCTTCTCACCCCGATCGTCGAGGATCTCTACCCGAACGACGACGGCGGCAAGATGAACCTCCTGCACGCCTTCTGGCCCGTGGGCACCTGCGTCGCCGTTCTGTCCCTCGGCCAGCTTCTTTCGGTCGGGGTGAGCTGGCGCACGCTCTTTCTGGGTATCGCCGCCGCCACCGTCGCGATCGCCTTCTGGTTTCCCCCGTCGCGCAAGGCGCCTCTGCCGGCCTCGCGCGCCGACTTCAGCCACATCCGCGAGATTCTCTCCCTTCGCAGGTTCTGGGTTTTCGGAGCGGCGCTCGCGTTCTCGGGCGGGGCGGAGGGCGCGTTCGCCTTCTGGTCGGCAAGCTATATCCAGATCAATTTCGCCGCCCTTCCGCGGGCCGGCGCCTTCGGAACGGCCGCCTTCGCGGTGGGCATGGCGCTCGGCCGGCTCGCCTCGAGCCGGATCGCGGGACGCTGGGGCCTCAAGCGACTCATCGTCGCCTCACTTTCCGTTTCCCTCGCGGCAAGCCTCGCCTTCTTCGCGATCTCGGACCTGCCGACGCTCTACGCCTTTCTCTTCGTGATGGGCCTGTCCGTCGCGTGCCTGTGGCCGAGCATACAGTCGTACGCGGGCTCAGAGCTCAGGGTCGATCCGACCGTCCTCATGATATTCCTTTCGTGCTTCGGCCTTCCCGGCTTCTTTTCCGCGACCCTCATCATGGGCGTCATCGGCGACGCCCGCGGGCTCAAGACGAGTTTCGTGGTCGCCCCCATTTACGTCGCGTGCGCGCTCGTCCTGATGCTGACGGAAAAAAAGGGAGCCCGAAGGCTCCCCGCGTAATCCGTCCGAAAGACGCCCCGCTCCGGCCGCTCAGCGGGCGGCTTCGACCGAGAAGAACTTCAAGAGTTCGTCGAGACGCTCCGCCTGCGCGGAGAGTTCCTCCGCCGTGGAGGCAAGTTCCTCGGCGGCGCTCGCGTTCTGCTGGATGACGGTATCGAGCTGCATGATCGCCTGCGCGCTCTGCTCCACGCCGGCTTTCTGCTCGTTGCTCGCCGAGCTGATCTCCTGCACGAGATCGGCCGTCTTCTTGATGTCGGGCACGAGCTTCTCGAGCAGTCCGCCCACCATCGAGGACGCCTCGACCGTGGAATTGGAAAGCGCCCCGATCTCTCCCGCCGACGACTGGCTCCGCTCCGCCAGCTTTCGCACCTCGGCGGCGACTACCGCGAAACCCTTGCCGAACTCGCCCGCGCGCGCGGCCTCGATGGCGGCGTTCAGCGCGAGCAGGTTGGTCTGTCCGGCGATCTCGCCGATGATAGATATCTTGCTGGCGATGTCCTTCATCATGGACACGGCCTCGCCGACCGCGACGCCGCTACGCTCGGCGTCCGATGACGCTTTCGTCGCGATCTTGTCGGTCTCGCGCGCGTTGTCGGCGTTTTGCTGTATGTTCGCGGACATCTCCTCCATAGACGAGGAAACCTCCTCGGCGATCGAGGCCTGCTCGCTCGCGCCCTGCGACAGCTGCTGGGCGGTATCGCTCAGCTCGCCGCTGCCGGTTTTGACGTAGCCGGCCACCTCGCGGGCGCTCCTGATCACGTCGCCGACCCGGGCGCGCATGTCGTCAAGGCTTCGGGCCAGGTCTCCGAACTCGTCGCCGAGCGACAGTGTCCGGCCGTCGACGCGCGCCGCGAGATCGCCGCCGCCGATCTTTCCCGCGAAGTCGCCGAGGTTGCGGACGGCTCGGGTCATGAACACCGTTATGAGTACGGCGAAGAACACGGAAAGGGCCACGATCATGACAAGAACCACGCCAAGGGTCGCAACGACGCGCGAGTAGGCCTCCATGCTCTCCTTGTAGTTTTGCTCCGTCACCTCGAGCATGACGCCGGTCAGCTCGTCCATGGACCCGCGCATCTTCTCGAACACCTCGAGGTACTCGCCGTAATACGCGGTTGAGACGGCCTCGAAGTCCATTCGCGCCATGCCGGCCGTCACAAGGCCGCTCAGCGCGACCCACCGCTTGTAGTTCGTGTTGAAGGTCTCGAAGGCGGGAACGGCCGTCTTGCCGCCCTCGAAATAGATCTTCTCGAACGCGGAAAAGCGCTCCTGCACCTGCCGCATGTTGTCTTCAACGTCCTTGATCCTCTTTTTGGTCGCCTCGGCGTTCCCCGAGCGCATGAGCTCGAAGGACTGCGCGACGGCGACGCTGGACTGATACGCGTCCCGGTCCGCCTCGATAAGCCGCTCTATGCCGATGAGTCCGTCGTTGTATATCTCGACCGTGGCCTGGTTTATGGTTTTAAGAGACGTCAGGATAAAGAGAAATCCTACTAAGAATACCAGAATGATGACGAAAAACACCCAGAAAAGCTTCCACCGCAAACGCAAATCCCTGATCGACGCCATATCGCCTCCTATCCGTCCTCCCATTAAGTGTATTGAAGCCGGAAGGGATTGCAACAGCAACCCGTGAAATACACGGTCGGGGCGATCCGGGCGGTCCCGGGATTTCACTTGCATCTTTCACGTTTTTGGGCAACACTGGGAGAAACGACGCCTGGAGGCGGTACATGCCCGACAAATTCCGGAACATCGCGGTCCTCATCGACGCGGAAAACATATCCCATAACTTCCTGGAGGACATATCCGAGAATATCGCCCTCTACGGAATCGTCTCGGTTCGAAGGATTTACGGGGACTGGACCTCGGAAAAGATGCGAAGCTGGCGGCCGCTCCTCCTCGAGTACGCGATCCAGCCCATACAGCAGTTCAGCAATACCGTCGGCAAGAACTCCACGGACAGCGCCCTCATCATAGACGCGATGGACCTTCTGTACCTTCAGCATTTCGACTGCTTTTGCATCGTGTCGAGCGACAGCGACTTCACGCGGCTCGCGAGCCGTATCAGGGAACAGGGAAAGTACGTCGTCGGAATCGGCGAGAAAAAAACCCCGTCTTCATTCGTGAACGCCTGCAACGAGTTCATCCACATCGAGCCCGCGGGCAAGGCGCGCGCGGAACCGAGAAAGACGTCCGAAACGCGCAACAAGACCGAGATACTCATCGAGAAGGCCGTTGACCAGCTTGCCGACACCTCCGGCTGGGTCATGCTTTCCCAGCTCGTTCAGTACGTACGGCAGGTCAAACCCGACTTCGACCTCCGGGAACTCGGGGTCAAGAAGCCGCTCGACTACTTTGCGAACAGGAAGGACAAGTACAGCGTGCAAAAGGAGCGCGAGGACGCCCCGAGCGCGGTTTTCATCTCCAAGAGAAAGTAAGCATCCTCGCGACGCTCGCGAAGAAGGGCGCCGCTATATAGGCCGAGAAACCCAGCAACAGCAGATACCCCAGAAGCTCGATCCCCGAGGAAAGCCGCCCGATGCGCGACTCCTCCATCTTGAGGCTCATGAACAGGCGCGTTCGGCCGAACCAGGCCAAATAGCCGGCGGCGACTATGGGCAGGCTCATCCCCGCGGACATGGCGGCGACCGCCGCGACACCCAGCGGGACAAGGTCGAGCGTCAGGGCCAGGATCAGCACGAGTATCGCGCCCGGACACGGATACGCGCCGCTTACCAGCAGGGCGCCGAGCCCCATAGCGCCATGTCGCCGCCCGGGACAGGACGAGAACAGGTCGCAGAGCGCGCGGACCGAAAGCGCGGCGGAAAGCGAGACAAGAAGGACGTAGGCCGATCCCTCCAGCCAGAGCGTGATCTCCGTGGCTCGCGCGGACAGCGCCCCCGTCACGCCTCGGATCGCGAGAAGCACGACGACGGCGGTGCCGCCGTGCAAAAGGGCGAGGAGCGCGCCGACGAGGGCGGGCTCGGCAGCCGGGGCCCTTCGCGCGAGATAGAGCGAAAACACGAGCGTCTTCCGGTGGCCGGGGCCGAGGGCATGGAGAAGGCCGTACGCGAACGAGGCGCCAAACAGGGCCCAGAGGACCCCCGGCGAGCCGGTATCTTCCCATTCCCGAAACAGGACGGCCATCTTCTCGCGAACCGCGAGTTGCCTGACCACGATCCCCTCGGAGGGTCGGGACGCGCGGACCGGCGAGGGTGCCGCGGCGGACGGCGCGGCTCCGGCCGGGTCTTGCCGCGACGCGTCTCCCGCGAAGGGGTTCGCGAACGATTGCCAGGCGGAGACGGCGAAGCTTACGAAAAAAAACGCCGCGAGCGCGACGCGCGGTCCGGTCGCCCGTACGGTCTTACCGTTCGCCACGGAATATCCTGATCTCGCGGGGATAGTAGGTCGCGAGCCCGGGCGCGGGCTTGTAGTAGACGGTCGTGTCGTCGATGGCGCCAAGCGGGTTGTAATACACGGGGTAGTCGCGGTTCTCGACGATCTCCCACCTGGCCGTTTTTCCGGGAACGGGCGAAGGGTCTGTTATCGTGACGGGGTTGCGCTGGGGATAGCGGATGTCGCAGAAATAGGTGTAGTCGTACACGGCAAGGAAAACCTCGTCGGACGCGTGACGCGACAGATCGACGAAGAAGCGGTAGATCACCGACCCGCCGCTTTGACGCGCGGAGAAATTCCGAACGCCGGAGGGGTTGGTACGCGCGGACCCGACCCGGATGAACGTGAAGTAATGGTAGTGTCGGAGGTTCACGAAGGCGCCCTGCTCGAGGGCGCGGGTCTCGGCGGCGTCGAACGACCCGTTCCGGTCAAGGTCGTAACCGTGAATCAGATCCGCGCTGAAAAAGGAGTCGAGCGTCCACTCGAGCCAGACGCCGGAGAGCTCGCCCGAGTTCAGGACGATCTCCGCCCTGCTTTCGAGAAACATGTGCGGGTGCGCGGCGAGCGGGGCCGCGAGCAGGCACAGCGCGAACGCCGCTACGGCGGCCCGGCGGAAAACACTGTATGTCGGTCTCACGGCGCAATTGTACATCAGAACCCGAGCAGCTGTCCAACGGTATAGACCGCGGCGGACGCGAGCCAGGCGATCCCGGTCTGGAAGGCTATGGCGGCAAGCGTCCATTTTGCGGAGCCCATCTCGCGCCGCGTCGCGGCCACGGCGGCCACGCAGGGCGTATACAGCAGGGTAAATGTCAGGAACGACAGGGCTCCGAGCGGCGTGAAGTATGAACCGATCCCGCCGGGAAGAACGACCGAAAGCGTGCTGATCACCGCCTCCTTCGCCGCGAATCCGCTCACGAGCGCGGCGACGGATTGCCAGGAGGCGAAGCCGTTCAGGGTAAAAACCGGCGCGACGAGCGAGCCGACGGAGGCGAGGATGCTTCTCGAACCGTCGTCCACGAGGCTGAAGGTCCAGTCAAGGTTCGTCAAAAACCAGATGGCCAGCGAGCCTATGAAGATGATCGTAAACGCGCGCACCACGAAATCGCGGACCTTCTCCCTGAGGTGGAAAAAAACGGCCTTGAGGGACGGAAGGCGGTACACCGGCAACTCGAGCACGAAGGGCACCGAGTTCCCGCGGAACACCGTCAGCTTCAGGACAAAGCCGCTCGCGACGGCTATGAGCACGCCCCCGAAATAGAGTGCCGTCATGACGACGGCGGCATGCGCGGGGAAGAACGCCGCGCAGAACACGGCGTACACGGGAACCTTCGCCGAACAGGACATGAACGGCGCCAGAAGGATCGTCATCTTGCGGTCTCGCGAGCTGGAAAGGGTTCGCGTCGCCATGATGGCGGGGACGGTACAGCCGAAGCCGACCAGCAGCGGAACGAACGAGCGGCCCGAAAGGCCGATCTTGCGCAACAGGGTGTCGAGCACGAAGGCGACGCGGGCCATGTACCCGGTGTCCTCCAAAAGCGAGAGGAAGAAAAAAAGGATTACGATGATCGGCAAAAACGAAAGCACGCTCCCGACTCCGGTGAGCGCCCCGTCAACGATGAGGGAACGCATCCACTGGTGGACGCCCGCGCTCTCAAGTCCCGCCGAGGCAAGCGATATCGCGCCGTCAACGACGGCGGCAAACGCGTCTCCCACGAACGAGCCGACGGGCCCGAAGGTCACGTAAAAAATGAAGGTCATGACGGCGAGAAACACCGGGATCGCGAAAACGCGGTGCGTCAGCACGCCGTCAAGCGCCACGGAACGCGCCTGTTCCCGCGACTCCTCGCGCTTCGTGACCGTCGCGGCAACGAGCTTAGCGATGAAGACATACCGCATGTCGGCAATGGCGGCTTCGCGGTCGGTCCCGAGGTCCGTCTCCATCTCCCTTACGATGCGCTTGATGATGTCGCGGTCCGCGGCGGAAAGGGCGAGCTCGGCCTCGAGCGGCGGGTCCCCCTCTATCAGCTTCGTGGCGGCGAACCTTCCGGTGTACCCCGCGATGCGCGCCGAGTCCTCCACAATATGGGTGATGGCGTGCAGGGCCTTGTGCACGGGGCCTGAGCAGAAGTCGATTCGCCGTTCGCACTGGGACGTTCCGCGGGAGGCGTCGCGTACCCGCTCGACAAGCTCGGGGATGCCCTCGTTTTTCACGGCGGAAATCGGAACGACGAAGAGTCCGAGTTCCCGCTCCATGGCGGGGATGTCGATCGTGCCGCCGTTCGAATGCACCTCGTCCATCATGTTGAGGGCGATGACCATCGGTATCCCGAGCGTCATGAGCTGGAGCGAAAGGTACAGGTTGCGTTCAATATTCGTGGCGTCGACGATATTCAATATGACATCGGGCCGTTCCCGCACGAGAAAGTCGCGCGAGACAATCTCCTCCGCCGTATACGGGGAGAGGGAGTAGATGCCCGGCAGGTCCACGACGGTTATGTCCCGGGAGAACCTTACGAGGCCCTCTT
The DNA here is from genome assembly GCA_001604405.1 of Spirochaetales bacterium Spiro_10. Taxonomy (GTDB): domain Bacteria; phylum Spirochaetota; class Spirochaetia; order Treponematales; family Treponemataceae; genus Teretinema. Next base: position 4,124 of record LVBL01000032.1, on the reverse strand, counting down.
TCTTCTCGACGGTTACCCCCGGAAAGTTCCCGACATGCTGATTGCTGCCCGTCAGCTGGTTGAAGAGCGTTGTCTTTCCGCAATTCTGGTTTCCGGCCAGGGCAACGCGAATGGGCATCGTTATGCGTCCTTTTTCAGCTTTATGTTGCGCGCGTCCTCTCCCCGAAGGGTCAGCTCGTATCCCCTCAGGCAGAGTTCCAGTGGATCCCCGAACGGAGCGCGTTTTCTCACGGTAACCCTCGTTCCCGGAGTAAGACCCATGTCAAGAAGTCTCCGTCTGAGGGCGCCGGTTCCGCCTACAGTATATATTATACCGGTATCGCCCGGTTTCATCTGGTCGAGACTCACATTGTTACCCACATATTACTTTGAAGATATAAGAAATCGGTTGTTTAGTCAAAGGTTATAGGATATATTCTAGCCATGCCCGACTCGATAAGCGCATCCAAACAGGATTACCTCGAGACAATCCTCGATTTTTCCGCGGAATCCGGACAGGCGCGATCTATTGACATAGCGCGGACGCTCGGAGTCTCGCGCGCGAGCGTGAACAAGTCCCTTGGCGCGCTGAAGGAATCGGGGCTCGTCGAGCACGAGCATTATGGCGACATCCGACTCACGGAAACCGGACTCCGCATGGCGCGCGCCGTGCGGGCGCGCCACAACGCCCTGAAACTGTTCCTGGTCAGCGTACTTGGGGTGAGCGAGGAGACGGCGGAGCGCGACGCCTGCCGCATGGAACACGCGGTAAGCCGCGAAACCGCCGACAAGCTCGAGGAATACCTCAAAAAGATACTCCCCGCCGCCGACGCGGAAGCCTGACGGATCCGCGCGGCGCCCGCATTGAGCGGAGGCCGCGCGTCCCGCGCCCCTACTTTCTGCCGGAATCCACGTATTTCTTCAGCTGTCCCAGCGCCACCTTCGGGTTTGTGATGACCGAGGGCCCCGCGATGCAACCGCCCTGGCAGGCCATTACCTCGACGAGATTCGCCTCCGCGGCCGTTCCCGAGGCTGCTGCCTTTCCGAACGCCGCCAGCTGCTTCATGCCCGCGACATCCAGGCCGTTGATAACGAAGGGCTTGAGCCGCTCGGGCCGCTTCAGCCTGACCCTGACCGCCTCGGCGACGCCGCCCGACTGGGCGAAGTTCCTTCCGGTCGCGCTCGGCTGGTCATCGCACCCCGCGCCCGCGCATTCCCCGATATCGATCCCCTTCGCCATCAGGAGGGCGCCGATTTCCTCGGCCGATAGGACATAGTCGACGTACGGATCGTCGATTCCTTCCTTCCGCTTGGCCAGGCAGGGGCCGATGAACACGCTCACGCAGTCGGGATCGTCCCGCTTCGCGATCTGGGCCGTGTAGTGCATCGGCGACCTCGTGTCCGAGACGCAACCGTCGAGCTCCGGAACGTGAATGTGAACCGCGCGCACGTACGCGGGACAGCAGGACGTCGTCATCAATACGTCTCCCCTGTCCATCCGCTCCTCGAACTCGTGGGCCTCCTTTTCGGCCGTTATGTCGGCCCCGACGGCGACCTCGTAGGTACGGGCGAAGCCCGCCTTCGACAGCGCGGCCTCGAGCTGTCCCGGCACCGCGCGGAACTGGGCCGCTATCGCCGGGGCGTACATCGCGACGACGCGCTTGCCCTCCATGAGCTTTCTGATGACGTCGACGATCTGCCCTTTGTCCATCATGGCTCCGAAAGGGCACTCCCGCATGCAGGCTCCGCAGAAGGTGCATTTCGAGTAGTCGATGCGCTCCTTGCCGTTCTCGTCCTTGGATATCGCGCCGACCGGGCAGGCCTCCTCGCAGGGAACCGGCACCTTGATGATGGCGTGGTACGGACAGTTCTGCATGCACAGGCCGCAGTTGACGCACGCCTCCGGATCGATCCGGGCACGGCCGCCGGTGATCTCTATGCATTTCTTCGGGCAATTCATCATGCACGGACGGGCGAGGCACGCCTGACAGGCGTTCGTCACGAGATAGTGCGCGCGGACGCACGCGTTGCACGCCTCGTCCAGGACGGTGAGCATCGGCTCGGTCGGCTTTTCCCGTACCATCGCCTCCCTCGCGTACTCGGCGAGCTTCTTCTCGTCGTCGTAGTCCTCGACGCTGTGGCCGAGACGCGCGATGACGCGCATCCGCAGGACCTCGCGGTCATGGTACACGCAGCAGCGGAAGGGATCCGCGTTGCGCGGGGCCATCTCCCGGGGAATGTAGTGGACTCCTTCCTCCAGCTTCCCCTCGAGCTGGAGCTTCGCGATCCGCACGAGTATCTCGCGCTTGATCTTCGAGGCCGCGTTGTTTATGTTAAGCATCGTTCAACTCCTGAATGCGGGCAATGACCTTCGGCAGCGTCGCCTGGGCCATTACCTCCCCGTTTATCGTGACGTACGGGGCATTGTTCCTCTCGCCCGTCTTGCAAAGGCCAAGGCAGGTCGCTCCCTCAATTTCCACGTTTTTCGAGAGCTCGGACGAAAGGCTCTCCTCGAGAAGCAGAATGTCCGACGCGCCCATGACGAAGCAGGCCGTACCCGAACAGATAACCACCTTGATCTTTGATGACATGGTTCCCCCTTCGATCCGCCTATATATAGCGGATCGTTGCCTCTTTGAGGTATTTTTCCCTCAGCAAGGCCTGTATTTTCTTGACGACGTTGCGCCGTATCTCCAGTTCCACGGGCATGTTCGGGTCCTGATGGGCCTCGTTTATCTTCGTGCCCACGACGAAGGTAATCCTGTCGCTGTCGAGCATAAGTTCCTGAATCCTCGTCGCGGCGTTCTCGCGCGCGCTTTCCGCCGCCGGCCGTCCGCCGACGGAGGCGCCGCGCTCGAGCAGTTCGGCCACCGTGCCGAGGGTGATAATCCCCTCGGTCACGAGGTCGGCTCCCTCCATGACGGACATGGGCGGCACGACGGGATCGATGTTTTTCATGATCAGCCTGAGCGGCCGGTCAAGCTCGCGGGAAAGGATGTTCGCGGTCGTGCCGCCGCAGACGACCTTCCTTCCGCGAAACGCGCTGAAGTCGCGCGCCATCTCCGCGTCCCGGTCGCGGTTCACCGGCGGGCCCGAAAGCACGAGCAGGTCGCGCGGGTGGCGGAAATAGATGACGCCGCAGGTTATGTCGTCCTTTGCCGCGTATCCGTCATTGCGCTGCGCGGCGCCCACCACCGTCCGCGCGAGCTCTCGCGCGCTGACGCCGGGGTTCGCCTCGATCGCCGAAAGGATGAAATCCTGAACGCTCGGCGCGCCCCAGCCCAGGGGCGTAAGCCGGGCGCCCATGCCGGACTGCGTTACCCCGTCGGAAAAAAACACGAGCCTGTCGCCGGGCCGCGCGCGGTAGTCCGAGTAGTACAGCAGCGCCTCCCGCGCGGGCGCGCCCTTCGCCCGCTTGCGCTCGATGGGCGTGCACTGCTTGATGGGCTCCACGACCGTCTTCTCCCGGACGAGCACGTAGCCGGGATTGTCGTATTCCATGATGCGCACGGAGGAATTCGGCTCTATGTCGACGAGCGTGAACGTCGCGTAGCTTATGCCGCGCTCCTTGCACACGGGCAGCGTGCTCATGATTATGTTCGCGGCGCGCTTGATCGGGATGTCCGACGCGACGAACTTCATCGCCATGGTGGCCGTAAGCGTGGACAGGACCCCCGCCTTGATCCCCGACCCGAGGCCGTCCGACAGCACGGTTATCACCCGGCCGTCCTGGTCGTTCTTCTGCGAAAGAAACGCGTCGCCGGGAGCGCCCTGGCCGTTCTTGCACAGCTGGTAATGGCCGACCTCGATGAAGGTCCCGGCCTCGATTCCGTCGCTCATCGCTCGCCCTCGTCGCCGTCCGCGAAGGACTCGATTATGGAATTGAGCGTCGCCTCGGTTTCGGCGGCGTTCTCGCCGAGAAGGAACGCGATCTTCTGCACCACCGCGAGGTTCTTGTCGATGACCCGCTTCGTCTGGCTGATGACGCGGTTGCGCCTGATCTGCGGCGCGGTCACGTCCTGGATGACGCCGCACGCGCTCTCGCCCTTCTCGATTGAGAACACGGTGGCCTGGAATATCTTCTTGCCCTCGCGGTGCTCGTGTTCCACGACGTCCGGCCCGTTGTCGGCCATGACGTCCCTGAA
>LVBL01000114.1 GCA_001604405.1 Spirochaetales bacterium Spiro_10 | reverse complement strand
CACGATCTCGTCGAGAATGTCAGGCACGGCTCGCCTCCCTGACCTCGTCGATCTTGCGGCTCACGGAGCCGTCGGCGAGCGCGGCGAGCGCGCGGGCGTAGCCCTCGGCGACCGTCGGCGCGGACCCCGAGACGTAGAGCGTGGCACCCGCGTTGAGCGCCACCGCCTCGCGAATCCCGGCCCGGCCCGTGCCCGAGAGCACGTCGATCGCGAGCGAGGCGTTTTGTTTGGAGTCTCCCCCGAGCAGGTCCTCGAGCGTGCACGCGGGAACCGCCATCGAGGCGGGGTCGATCTCGTACTCGCGGAGGACTCCGTCCTCGCCGATTTCGACGACGTCGGTTTTGGCGCAGGGAGAAATCTCGTCCATCCCGTCTCGGCTGCACACGACCATCACCCGCTTCGATCCGAGCATGCGGGACGCCTCGGCCACCGGCTTCATCAGGGCGCGGTCGTAGACGCCGAGCATCTGGAAGCGCGCGTCGGCCGGATTCGAAAGCGGACCGACGAGGTTCATGATCGTCTTGACGCCGAGAAGCTTTCGCACCGGGGCGGCGAACCGCATGGCGCTGTGGTATACCGGCGCGAAGAGGAAGCCGAAACCGGTCTTCTCGATTATCTCGGCGGTCTTCTCGGCCGGATTGTCTATCTTGATGCCGAGAGCCTCGTAAAAGTCCGCGGACCCCGACTTGCTCGACACGGCCCGGTTGCCGTGTTTGGCGATCGGGACGCCGCACGCGGCCGCGACGAGGGCGGCCATGGAGCTGATGTTGAAGCTGCCGAGCCCGTCGCCGCCGGTGCCGACGATATCCGTCAGTGGTTTCGATATCGGCACCGGTTTTTTCTTCCTGCAGAGTACGGCGGCGCATCCCGCTATCTCCTCCGCGGCGGGTCCCTTCGCCGAGATCGCCGTCAGTATCGCGCTCGTTTGCCGCTCGTCGAGCGAGCCCTCGGTGAGGTCTTCCATGAAGATCTCCGCGGTGGCGCGGTCCATGCTCTTTCCCGCCATCAGGTCCGAGAGGACCTTGCTGAAGGAAAGCCCCTCGCGGCGGTAGGAGAGGAAGGCCTTGAGCAGGGCCTCGCCCTGCGTCGCGGCTATCGACTCGGGATGGAACTGGACGCCCTCGATGTCGAGCTCGCGGTGGCGGAGACCCATGATGTCCCCGTCGGCCGCGCGCGCAGTGATCTCGAGGCAGGGGGGAAGCGAGGACTCCTCGACCACGAGGCTGTGATAGCGCGTGAAGGTGCCCGTCTTTCCGATGGTGCGGAAAAGCCCCTTTCCGTCGAGGCTCATCTCCTCGGCGATGCCGTGCTTGATGTATTTCGCGCCGACGATCGTCCCGCCGAAGGCGTAGCCGATGGCCTGGTGTCCGAGGCAGACGCCGAGTATCGGTATCTTGCCCGCGAAGCGCCTGATCGCCTCGACGCTGATTCCGGCGTCCTCGGGCCGTCCCGGTCCCGGGGATATCACGAGGCGCGAGGGAGACAGGGCCTCGAGGGCGTCGACGGTGATCTCGTCGTTGCGTATCACGCGCACTTCCTCGTCGGAAAGGCGCGCGAGATACTGGTACACGTTGTAGGTAAACGAATCGTAGTTGTCTATGAGCGCGATCATCGCATGACTCCTTCTTTCGCGGAGAGTTTCTCGCCCGAGGCGGGGGCATCGCCGGCGGCGGAACCGCCCGATTCCAGCGTGGCCCGCATCGCCATCAGCTTCTCGTTCGTCTCCTCCCACTCGCGCTCGGGATCGGAGGCGTGCACGATGCCGGCGCCGGCCTGCAGTATCCAGCGCCTCCCCTTTCTGAGCGCGCACCGGATGGCGATGCAAAAGTCAAGGTCGCCGTCGGGCTCGATGTAGCCGACGGCGCCCGCGTAGAAGCCCCGCCTCGCGGACTCGAGCCCCGAAAGGATCTCGATGGCGCGGATCTTGGGGGCGCCGCTCACGGTGCCCGCCGGAAAGGCCGCGCGAAGCACGTCGATGCCGCGGGCGGCGTGTACCGTCCCGGCGGCCACGGCGGATGTCTGCCCGACGACGTCAGACACGATGTGCATGACGTGGCTGAAGGGTTCCACCTCCATGCTGCGCGCCACGCGCACCGAACCCGGAAGGCACACGCGCCCGAGGTCGTTTCGCGCGAGATCCACGAGCATGAGGTGCTCGGCGCGTTCCTTCGGATCGGC
>LVBL01000113.1 GCA_001604405.1 Spirochaetales bacterium Spiro_10 | reverse complement strand
GTGGAACCCGCTCCGGGCTCCATACTCGGGCCGGAGTTCTTCGCGTCGAACCGCTCCATCCGCTTCTCGTGGACGGCGGTGCCGGGCGCCACGGCCTACCGCTTCGAGCTCAAGGACCCCTCCGGCAAGATAGTACACACCGCCCGCGAGACCGCCGAGACGCGCGTGACGCTCACCGATCTCAAGAGCCTCAACGAGGGAAAACTCCGCTGGTCCGTCGAGGCGGTCAACGTCGTCGAGGGCGACATACTGCTGCAGCGCGGGGATCTTGCCCGGTCCGATTTCACGATCGACCTTCCTGAGGTCAAGGCGCCGCGTTCGCGCACCAAGAGGACCCTCTATGGCAACTAATCGATTTCCCGCGCGTGCCCTCCCGCTGGTCGTCTCGCTCGCGATACTCGCCTCCGTGCCGCTCCAGGCGCAGGAAGCCGAAACCGACTACTGGCACGAGCAAACCGAGGAAGGCGTCGTCTTCACGCAGTCGCTCAAGTGGGAGGCGGTGCAGTACTGTCCCTACTATGACATCACGATCGAGCGCCAGGGAAAGAACGACGCCTGGTCGAAGGCGCACGAGTCCCGCGTCACGGCGAGCGAGCTCGCCATACGACTCTCGCCCGGCGAATACCGGTACCGGCTCGTCGTGTACGACGTCCTCGAGCGGCCGTCGCTGACGACCGAGTGGTTTCCGTTTACGGTCATCCGCGCCCTCCAGCCGAGGGTCGGCGACGTAACGCCGGGAATCATCTACTTTGAGGAAGAGAACTCCGACGTCTTCGAGGTCGAAGGGACGAACCTCCTCGAGTCCTCTACGGTCATCTTCAAGCCGATCGAGGGTCGCGGAAAGACCTATAAAGGATCGATCGTCGAGGCGGACAGGCGCGGCAGGTCCATGCGCGTCTCGTTCCCGATCGCGTCGATCAACGTCGGCGTCTACGGCCTCTTCGTCGAAAACCCCGGCGGGCTTTCGACGGTCTCGAAACCCGTCACCTTCAAGTACATCAAGCCGATGGATCTTGACGTGTCGATCGGGTACATGCCGACGGTCGTTCTCTGGGACGGCACGATCGACCAGTACTTCGAGTCGTCGTTTTTTCCCATCGGCGTCGTCGCCAAGGCCACGTTCATCCCCTTCAAGCGCGCCTCGGGCTACTACGGCGTGGGACTGTTCGCCTCGGCCTCCCGCATCACCAACGAGACCCAATTCTACGAACTGACCATGAACTGGGCGATGGCGCATCTCGTGTTCGCCTATCAGCGTCCCATCATCAGGAACAAGCTCATGTTCGCCTGCCACATCGGCCCGGGTTATACCGTGTTCTACGACATACAGTTCGCCTTCAACAACGGCGTCAACTCACCCGCCTTCTCCCCGTCGAGTCTTTCGGCGCTCGCGGGCCTTTCATTGCATTACTACTTCAAGAAACGCATGTACGCTGACCTTTCGACCGATTGTTCCTACGTGTTCATGAAGGACATGCAGGTATTCTCGATCCATCCGTCGCTTTCGGTCGGATGGCAGTTTTAGGGTAATTATTTCTTTTGTTTCTTCAATAAACTTATTTGACGATTTCCCCCGAGCCATGCTACAATCAAGGCTCGAGGGGGATTTTTATGATCAAAACCACATATCACGCACCTTTCAGGGCGTTTGTCTCGGTTCTCGTGTGCGCGGCGCTCGTCGCCACCATCTTCGCTGGCTGTGCCAATAAAGGCGATACGCGGCTCGCGGTGGACAAGCAGGGAAAAACCGTCGTCGAGCGGTACGGCCACCTCAAGGTCGTCGGGACGAAACTCTGCAACGAGGCGGGAGAGCCGGTACAGCTCCGCGGCATGAGCTCGAACGGCCTTCAGTGGGCAGGGAAATACGCGAACAAAGCCGTCATCACCTGGCTCAGGGACGAATGGAACAGCCAGCTCTGGCGGGCGGCCATGTACCTCACCGAGGGCGGCTACATCGTCGGGCCCCGGCTCAAGCAGAAGGTCATCGACTCCGTCGAGGCCGCGCGCGACGCGGGCGTCTACGTCCTCATCGACTGGCACGTCATGCTCGACCGCAACCCGAACGCCTACAAGGAACAGGCGGTCGAGTTCTTCACCGAAATGGCCGAGCGCTACGGCGAGCTCCCCAACGTCATCTACGAGATCTGCAACGAGCCGAACGGGGACGACGTCACCTGGGACGAAGAAATCAAACCCTACGCGGAAACCGTCATCGCGGCGATCCGGAAGATAGACCCCGACAACATCATCGTCGTCGGTACGCCCTCCTGGAGCCAGCACGTCGACAAGGCGGCGGACAACCCCGTCACCGGCTACGACAACATCATGTACACCCTGCACTTCTACGGCGGCACGCACGGCCAGGACCTCCGTGACAAGGCCGTGTACGCCATGGACAAGGGAATCGCCCTCTTCGTCACCGAGTGGGGCACCACCCTCAGCACGGGCGACCAGTTCCGTCCCGTCGAGACCCTGGCCTGGATCGAATTCATGGACAAGCACGGCCTCTCCTGGGCGAACTGGTCGGTTGCGAACGACGGCAAGGACTCGTCCATCCTGACGTACAACGCCGACCGCGAGGGCAAGGGCGCGTGGACTGAGGACCAGATCAGCGCCTCGGGCAAGTTCGTCCGCGGACTCCTCCGCAACGAAAACCCCAAGCGCCTCGTCAAGGAAGCGACGAAGGGAAAGTAATAAAACCGTTTCAAGAAGGGGAGGCACCGCTTGCTACCGCGGGCGGTTTCCGCCATAGGCCAACCGCGCCGACGCGGCCTCCCCTGCCTCCAAATCTTCGCGTGCGCGAAGGATTTTCCGGCACCCCTCCGTATTCCCCTCACCTCAGAAATATCATCGCGGACCCGAGCACTGCGACTGCCGCGCCTATCGCCTCGCGGGGACGTATGCGTTCCTTGCGGATCAGCACCGAGGGAACGAGAATCAGGATCGGCGTGAGGCCCATGAGGGTCGCCGCTATTCCCGACGAGGTCCGCTGGACGGCGTAGAGCCCGAGCGTTACCCCGACGAAGGGACCGAAGAAGGCACCGACTCCGAGTGCCTTGAGGGCCGGAACGTTCCTGCAGGCCGCGACGGGTTCCTTGAGCCTGCGCGCCAGGGCCGCCATGACGATGAAGCCCGCGAGACCGGCGATGACCCGGATCTGCGTCGCCGCGAAGGGATCTGAAGAGGGCGCGCCGATTTTCGAAAGTATGAGCCCGCCCGATTGTCCGAGGGCGCCAAGGAATGCGAAGAGCACACCGCGACCCCGGCGGGCGCGACGCGCGGCGTCAAGGACCGGACCTTCGACCGCGGATTCATCCCTGCGCGAACCGACGACTACCCACGCGATCGCGGCGACTACCAGCACCATCCCCGCCGCCCCCACGGGGGCGATCCGCTCGCCGAGGACGAAGAAGCCGAGGATCGCGGTGATGAGCGGGGAGGACACGAAGACGACCTGCGTCATCCGCGCGCCGATGTCGATGTAGGCCTGAAAGAGGAAGATGTCCCCGAACACGAAGCCGACGAGTCCCGACAACGAAAGCCAGAGCCACGCCTCCCGGGAGACACCGAACGGAAGGACCTGTCCGTGAAGGAAAAGCCCGATGCAGGCGAACATGGCCAGGGCCGCCACGAGCCTGAGGATGTTGAGCGCCAACGAGCCTATCCGCCTCGCGGCGTATTCGAAGGCGAGCGCCGTAACCGTCCAACTGACCGAAGTAAGCAATGCGGCGATCTCGCCGAGATGTTCATTCATGCCAACTTCTTACCATGCCGGTATATGGAAAGGCAAGGGCAGACGGGCGCGGGCGCGAACGCAGGGACCGGAGACTCTGGCGAGAATAGAGAATCGTGAAACGAAAGACCGTCGCGCTACACTATCTGCCAACGCACTACCGCGTATTTGGAGGTATGTATGCGCACATCACTGCGCGCCCCTATTTTCCTGGCCGTCGCGACGCTTCTCATGAGCGGTCTTGTCTCCTGTTCCTCGGGAGGAGACGACGGTCCCGTGACTCCCATCCTGCCGCCCCAGCAAGGGCCCACGATCGCTGACCAGTCGATCGCGACGCTCTCGACCCTTGACCGCATTCCGGACACCTACATCAACGCGGCGCGGAACAACTTCGAGGTCGCCTACTGGCACACGAGCCACGGAACGCACGTCACCTACGGCGTGTTCGGACTCGAGCGGTTCCGCTCCGGCGACGCCGCGAAGTTCTCCGTCAGCTCGTCGCGCGAGGCCAACGCCCTCTACTTCAGGGACTTCTACGGGAACGGTGACTACAGTTGGTCCGACCTTTCCCAGACCGATGGCGCCGACGGGTGGTCGACCTGGGTCAACCAGGCCCGCGCCTGGCTCGAGGACGAGGACAACGCGGACGTTGACGTCTTCATGTGGTCCTGGTGCGACATCGCCGGCCACAGCATTCCCAACTACCTGTCTTCGATGCAGACCCTCATCAACGAATACGGGGTCGGCGGCACCAAGATCGGCGACGGCGCCGGGGACACCCGCGAGAACCCGGTCACCTTCGTCTTCATGACCGGCCACGGAAACCCGAACTCGAATCTCGCGTCCGGGCAACCCGGCCGGCAAGCCGAGCTCATAGTCGACTACTGCGCCGAGCACGGCTACTTCTGCCTCGACTACTACTCGATCGACACGCATGCCATGGACGGAACCTACTACGATGACGCGGGCGACGACAGCAATTCGGCCGACTATACCGCGGCCTCGGGATCGGCGACCGGCAGGTTTTACACCGACTGGCAAAACGATTCCGCGAACGCGGGAGCCTGGTACGTCAACTACGCGCCGGGCGGAAGCGAACAGACGGGTGACCACCTGACCCAGCATATCACCGCAAACCGCAAGGCCTACGCCTTCTGGTGGATACTCGCCCGGGCCGCGGGGTGGGACGGAGTTCTGGAATAGAAAAATTGAGGCAGAACGGGGGACGCGCGCGAACGGGCCATCCTCACAGCCGTTCGAAGCGCGCCTAACGTCCGAAAAAAAAAGGCCCTCCCGATTTACGGGAGGGCCTTGTCGTATACGGTGCGCTCGCTATTTGCCGGGCGCCACTCGCTTACTTTCCGAGCGGCGCTTGCTATTTGGCGAGCGCGGCGTTCTTGCCGGCGATGCGCCCGAAGACCGTGATGTCCGCGAGGGCGTTTCCGCCGAGCCGGTTCGTGCCGTGGATGCCGCCGGTCACCTCGCCCGCGGCGTAGAGGCCGGGTATGACCTTGCCGTTCGCGTCGATGACGTGCGTGTCCACGTCGATCTTGACGCCGCCCATGGTGTGGTGCACGGTGGGCACGCGCGCTCCCGCGTAGAACGGGCCCTTGTCGAGCGGCACCGAGTAGAGCGTGCG
>LVBL01000112.1 GCA_001604405.1 Spirochaetales bacterium Spiro_10 | reverse complement strand
TCGATGACGGGACGCGCGCCGAGGTCATTGACGTGCCGGGAGAGGAAACCGGCGGCAGCGAGTTCCGCTTTCTCGAATTTTCTCGTCCGGTCGACGACGAATGGCTTGACGCGTACGGTCACATGCCGCTCCCCCCGTATATCAGGCGGGAGGACGCCCTCGACGACGCCGATCGGTACCAGACCGTGTACGCGCGCGAGACGGGATCCGTGGCCGCGCCTACCGCGGGGCTCCATTTCACTGACAAGGTGCTCGCTGACATCGACCGCCGCGGCATAGAACGCGTCACGGTCACGCTGCATGTCGGTTTGGGTACGTTTCTTCCGGTGCGTTCGGAGAAAATCGAAGACCACGCCATGCACGAGGAATCCTACGGGGTGAGCGCGGATACCGCGGAGCGGGTAACGCGCGCGAAGCGGGAAGGCAGGCCCGTGGTGGCGATCGGCACGACAAGCGTCAGGACGCTCGAATCTGCATGGGACGACGAGGCCCGCGCGCTGCGGGCGGGTGAGGGTTCAACCAGGATTTTCATCTATCCGGGATACCGGTTTCGCGCGGTCGACGCCTTGTTCACCAATTTTCACACCCCGGAATCGACGCTGCTCATGCTCGTGTCGGCCTTCGCTGGCAAGGAAGCGGTGTTTCGCGCCTATGGCCACGCGATCGAGAAAAAATACCGCTTCTTCTCCTACGGAGACTCGATGTTCATCAAATGACCGCAGGCCGCCCGAGTTACGTGAGAAGCCTCAGCGAGTCCTCGATGAGGTTGAGCATGCAGCTTCGCTCGTAGGAGGGCGGGAAGAGGTTCCGGTCGAAGAAAAGCTCGGCCTTGTCCATGAGGTTGACCATGTCGCGTTCGGAAAGCGGAAGGGTCCGTCCTATGATGAGGTTTTCGAATTCGCGCTGGCGGAAGAAGAACTTGCCAGCCCAGGCGACGCGAATGTCGGCAAGGACGTTCTTTTGCGCCTTCACCAGAAAGGCGAAGGAGGACGTCGTGTCCGTTACCATATTCGTCCTTCCGATCCTGCGATACCGCGCTATGTCCCATTCCTGCGTTGGCACGCGAATCCTGCTGATGAACTCAGGCGTTTTCGTGTGCTCGCGTCCGGTATTTGAAAA
>LVBL01000031.1 GCA_001604405.1 Spirochaetales bacterium Spiro_10 | reverse complement strand
CCCGCCAGCCCTCAGCGCGCCCGCCAGCCCTCAGCGCGCCCGCCAGCCCTCAGCGCGCCCGCTAGATCTCAGCGCGCCCGCCAGCCCTCAGCGCGCCCGCTAGATCTCAGCGCGCCCGCCGGCCCTCAGCGCGCCCGCCAGCCCTCAGCGCGCCCGCTAGATCTCAGCGCGCCCGCCGGCTATCGCCGCGGTTTCCCGAGCGACGGTCGGTCGATGAAGGAAACGTCCATGCATACCGAGCTTACCGCGCGCTTGGCGATCATGTCGACAAGCAGTTTCGCCGCGGTCTCGCCCTTCTCGAATCCGGGCTGACTCAGGGTGGCGAGCGGGGGGGCCATGAACCGGGCAAAGGGGATGTCGTCAAAGCCGACGACAGAAACGTCCGAGGGAATCGAAAGGCCGGCCGCCCTGCACTCCTCGTAAACACCGAGCGCCTGGATGTCCGCGAGGCAGACGACGGCGGTCGGCATCTCGCCCGCGCGAATCAGCTCGCGCACCGCGGAGCGGCCGCTTTCGAGCGTCGCCTCGGTGTGGTAGACGCGCACCGGGCCGGTTTGCGAAAAAACGAGGCCGTGCCTTCGCAAGGCCGAATTGAAGCCGCCGAGCCTGAGATCGTTGGTATGGCTGAAATGGCTGCCGTCGTCCGACAGGGTGACGTTCTTGAGCATGAAGACCGCGACCGTCTCGTGGCCGCGGTCAAGGACCGCCTCCATCACCGTCTCCGCCGCGAGGGCGTCGTCGATCCCGACGTTGACGACCTTCGAGTCTATCCCGCCGTCTATCGTGACGAAGGGAAGGCGCCGCTGGCCGAAGAGTTCGAGCACGCTCATCCCCGCGCCTATGCCGAGCGTTATGACCCCGTCGACGGCGGCGTTCCGGACGGCCGTCGAGAGCACGCCCTTCAGCGGGGAGATGACCGAAAGGGTCAGCCCCTCGCGGTCGCATACGAAGCCTATGCCGCGCATGATCTCCGCTATGTAGGGATTCAGAAAGACCTCGTGTATCGCCTGCGGCAGGAGAAGGGCGATGGCTCCGGTTTGCCGCGTCGCGAGCGTGCGCGCGACGGGGTCGGGCACGTAGCCGATCTCGCGGGCGACTTCCATGATCCGCGCGTAGGTTTCCCGCGATATCTTGCCGGGGTTGTTGAACGCGAAGGAGACGGCGGTCTTCGAAACGCCCGCCCGTTTTGCTATGTCGTTGATCGTCGCCCGCATCTGCTCCCTAGCCCTTCACCGCGCCGGCGGCTATTCCCTTTATTATGTATTTCTGCAACGCGAGGTAAAACGCGACGATAGGCAAGGCCGAGAGCGTCAGCGACGCGGTCATCGGACCGTACTCCTTCAGGAACTGCCCGTTGAACACCATCTGCGCGAGCTGGATGGTGCCCTCCTTCACGACGATGAGCGGAAGGAGAAAGTCGTTCCACAGCCACAAGGCGTCGATGACCGCGACGGTGGCGACGATCGTTTTCATGAGCGGGAACACGATCGCGAAAAAAACGTAGAACCGTCCCGCTCCGTCGATCGCCGCGGACTCCTCGAGCTCCCTCGGAACTCCCTTGACGAAGCCGTGGAACATGAACACCGCGGTCGGGCAGCCGAGGCCCCAGTACATCGGAATGATACCCGGAATGCTCATGAGGCGCAAGTCCGACGCGAGTACGGCGATCGGAACCATGATGACCTGAAAGGGGACGACGAGGGCGAGCACGAAGTACGCGTACAGCGCCCACGAGGCCTTCGTCGCCGACCGGGCCAGCGCGTACGCGGCCATGGCGCTGACGAGGATGATGCCCGAAAGACCGGCGACCGTGACGACGAGGGTATTGAGGAACACGCGCGGAAATTCCATCACGGTCCATGCCCGGACGAAATTGTCGAGATAGAGCGACGTCGGCGGCCCCATGGGATCGAGGGTTATCTGCGCGTCGGTCTTGAAGGCGTTGAACACGACGTACACGACCGGGTAAAAGAATACGAGCGCGAGAAGGCCCATCGAGACGCCGAGAAGCCTGCGTTTCGCCGCGAGTCTGGCCGCGTCGTTCATTGTTCCACCTCCCGGCGTTTCATCAGCGAAAGCTGGACGGCCGTGACCGAAAGGATCACCGCGAAGAGCAGCATCGCCTTTGCCGCCGCGAGCCCCGCCTGCTTCCTCGCGAAGGCGTCGAAGTAGATATCAAGCACGACGGGAACGGTGCCGAAGGTATAGGCGGAACCCGAGGTCATGGCGTAGATGAGGTCGAAACTCTTGAGCGCGTTCGCGAGCGTCAGGAAAAGGGAGATCGTGAGCGCGGGGACGAGCAGCGGCAGGGTTATTGAACGGAAGCGCTGGAACGGACCGGCCCCGTCGATGCGCGCGGCCTCGACGACGTCCGTCGGGATGTTCTGCAGGCCCGCGAGGTACACGATCATGTAATAGCCCGCTCCCTGCCAGACCGCGACGAGGACGATGAGCCAGGGCGTCTTTCCCGGATCGCTCATCCACTGCTCGATGCCGGTGAGGCGGGGGAACAGCTGGACGAAGAGCATCTTCCAGACAAGGGCGACTATGATCATCGAAAGCACGTTCGGCAGGAAGAATACGGACCGGAGAAAGCGCTGTCCCGACAAACCCGAGTCGAGGGCGAGCGCGAGAAGAAAGGCGAGAACGTTGATGCCGATGACCGAACAGACGGTGAAAAAGAGCGTGAATCCGACGACGCCGAGGTCGGTGCCGGTCTTGCTCCATCTGTTCGCGAGAAGGAGTTTTACCTCTCCGATGGAATACAGGCCCCGCGCGCCGGCCGTCACGGACGCGCGGCTTTCGTCAGTCAGGGAGTGGCTCGCGACAAACCCTTCGACCGCCGCGTCAACGGCGGCAGGATCGCGCGCGAGAGAGGCGGCCTTTACGGCGTCGACGAGATACCCCGCCTCCTCGGAAGGGATCGCCCCGGCATCCTCGACCTCGGGAATGAGCCAGATCAGGTCCTCGAGGTGGAATTCGACGAAACGCCCGTCGAGGACGTAGGCCCCCGAGTCGCCGCCTTCCGGCGCGTAAAACCGGCCGAAGGTATCGCGTTCCTCCGGCGTGAGGCGCGCGAGAAAATAGCGCTCGAAATCGGCACCCTCGAGCCGGTCCGGAAGCGACGCGGACGCGTTGAACCAGGATTGCGAGAACGTCCGGGGATAAAAGCTCTCGCTCACCTTTCCGGTAAGGATGTCCGCGTAGTTTTTGACCCCCACGAAACGGTTGTATTCGCTTTCGTGTCCGGCGCGGGCAAGTATCGACTCCACGCGGCGGCGCGCGAAGCCGGATAGGGATCGGCGGCGGCGCGCGGAACCGTCGGCAGTCGGCTCGTAGACCGACCCGAGGTATTCGCGGTCCGCGGCGCGGTCGAGGGCCGAAAGCACCTCGTCCTCGAATACGCGGGAGTCGATGAGGTTCGGCGCCCGGGGCGAAAGGCCGTCCCAGTTCGTGAGCGATATGGCGAAACCCCTGACGAAGGGATAGATGAAAAAGACGGTGTAGAGCGCGAAGGCGGGAAGCAGGAAAGCGACGAAATACAGCCTCGCGCGGGATTTTCCCTCGACCATGTCCGGCCCTCCTCGTGGCGCCGCGAAACCGATCCCGCGCGATGCGCGGGACCGGAAGAAACGCGAACCGGGTTATTTAGCCGAGGCCCAGGCGGCGTCGACGTTCGCGATCACCTTGTCGGCCGCGATCTTCTTGAACATGTACTGCTGGGCGCCGTTCTTGCAGGCGTCCTCGAAAACGACCGTGGGATACGAGGAGAAGGCCCAGGGATACGCCCCGTTCTTGTCCACGGACGAAAGCAGGTCCTGGAAGGGCTGTTTCATGCTCGAGAGGTTCGCGCCCTTGAAGGCCGGGACGAGCTTGTAGTCCTCGATCCAAATCTTCTGCGCCTCGGGACTCGCGAGCCACTCGAGGAACGCGAGGGCCGCTTCCTGCTTTGCCTTGGGGGACTGCGCCGAAACGCCGAAGCAGGAATCGATGTCCGCGTACATCTTGTTGTCCGCCTGCCGGTTGAAGACGGGATACGGCACGAAGCCGCAGTCGAGCTTGGGATTCGTCGCGATGGCGGCCCCGTAGGACCATAGGCCCTGTACCATCATCGCGGCCTTGCCCTGGGCGAAGGCGGCCTGCTGTTCGTTCCAGCCCCACTCGGAGGCCTTGGGATCCATGTTGTCGCGGTAGAAGTCGAGCGCGGCGAAGAGTTTCGCGGTATCGACGACGCCGTAGCTCGTCTTGCCCGCCTTCATGTCGGAGACGAATTTGTCGACGGGTATCTTCTTCTCTCCGACGAGAAGGCTCGTGTGCACGAGGGTGATGAAGTGTCCGGCCGACCAGTTCTCGGCGAGGAGTCCCGCAAAGGGAGTAACGCCGTTCTTCTTAAGCGCCGCGCATACCCGCTCGAGCTCGCGGGCGGTCGTCGGCGCCTTGAGGCCGTATTTCGCGAAGATCTCCTTGTTGTAGATTATTCCGATTCCGGCGTAATCCATGGGGAGGGCGTAGATTCTGCCGTTGTAGGTGACCGAGGCCTTTGAGCTGTCGACGATCTTTTTCATGACAGGCTGGGCCGAAAGGTCGAGTACAAAGCCCTTTTTCGCGTATTCCCATACACGGGCGTAGGTTTGCATCTGCAGGATGTCGGGCAGCTTGCCCTGGGCGGCGCGCGCGGCCATCGTCGCGTCGGCGTCGTTCGGCACGATCAGGAGGGAAATCTTGACACCGGTCTTGGCGGTATAGGTTTCCGTCAGTTTCTTGAGGCCTTCCTGGTTCTCCTGCTTGTAGTAATACATCTCGAGCTCTACCGGGGCGGCCGCGAGACTCGCCAGGCACATCAGGATGGCGATAGCGATACACATCGTCTTCTTCATGGTTCTCCTCCAAATAAATACTTTTACTACTAAAGCGGTTTATTAAACCGCTTTACTTTAGTATTAAACCGGTTTACCATCCTGTCAAGAGATTTGTTTATTCTTTATTTACATCACCGAGGACACCAACGGGCCCCGACCCGCCTGAGGGCGTATTCCCCCTCCAGGAGGGATACCAATCCCGCGTGGAGATCGGCCGAAACGGCACCGATATCCGCGTCGGCGTCCGCTGGGGCAGAGCCACCGGGGGCCCCGGGAGGCAGGCTCGTCATCAATGTCTCCATAAGCATCTTGGCCGCCAAAAAACGCCGTTTCTTGTCGACCGCGAAAAAGAGGGGATCGTCCAAAAGGCCGATGACCTCCCAGGTGATCTGCTCGGCCTGGGCATACAGGCCCGCATCCTTGTCCTGGTCGGTTACGCGCAACGGCAGGCGATAGGGCAACTCGTCAAGGAGCGGCACGAGGCGCTCAAGGTCGAAAAGACCGACGCCGCAATTGAAGAGAACGCGGTTCCCCGCGCGCTCGAAGGCGAACATCTCATCGGCGGAGATGGCCGGCCCGATATCGGCGCAGGTGAACCTCCCGGCCGAATCCCTCACGAGTATGCCGCCCTTCACGTCCATCGGGGTACGGAAGGATTCCTCGAACGCGGCGGACCTGCCCGACAGGGCGAAAAGGGCGAGCGAGACGGGATCGACCGTAAAACCCATGTTGTCGATATTGCCGAGCCAGGCGTACCGGACGCCGCGCGCGAGAAGGCCCCGGTAGATGGGCGCGAGAACCTCGAAGTTTTGCCCGTGTCCGCCGGGCATCGCGAGACCCGCGTTCTCGCGTCCCCAGGCACGGTCGAAAAGGCGCCGGGGCATCCCCTCCGAGGAATGGGTAATGGCGGCCATCATGGACTGGCAACCGGTCAGCATCGCGGAGCCGTCCATGCCCGCGCGCCGGGCAAGCGGCGCGATCCAGGGATGGTCGGAGTATTCGTCGAGGGCCGAGGCGATCGCGGCGTCGGTATGGACGCTCGTCATCTGGAAGGCCGGAAGGGCGGTCGAGGGATCCCCTCCGGTCAGCTCGCCCCAGGCGAGACGGTGCAGGAGGAGCATCCTCAGCTTGAGAAGGAGGAAGGAGTCGCCGCCCGTTCCGTCCGGATTGATGAAGGCCGGGGTTACCCCCTTCGGAAGACCGCCGCACGATCCGGCGAGCGATTCGAAGCGGGACCGGTAGGACTCGAAATGTTCCCCCGCGAGCGAGCGGTTTTTCTTGACGTCGGCGTAGCTGGTGGCGGCGCCGCCGTTGAGGACGCCGAAGGCGGTTTTCGGATAGAGCCTGATCCCGACCGCCCTCAGCGCGGCCTCGTCGAGGATGACCTCTCCGCCCGCGGCCGCTTCGGTCGCCCCGATCGATTCGGGCGAAAGAGCGAGACCCAGCTCGTCGAAGCGCTCCCGCGCGTCGGCAAGGGACATCGTCAGGGTCGCGGGAACGCACCGGTCGACGATCGCCGGATCGGGCATCGCGGGAATGACGTAGGGCCCTGCCGGGGCGGAAGAACCGAATTTGCCCGCGTTGAAATCGTCGAGAAAACGGAGCATCCGCTCAAGGTCCACGCCCTCTGCGGCAAGTTGAGACACGAGATCCGGATGCAACGACTGAAGCTCCACGGCATACCCCTTGAGGCCGGCACCATCGCCGTCCTTATCCCCAATTCTATCGGATTGGGGCGTTAAGTCAACCGCCGGGAGCTCACCTTCCCCAAATCGTCGCGGCGAGGAACAGAAGCGAAAACAGGGCAACCCAGAACTGGCTTATCCCTATCGAAGTGTCATATCCGAGCCGCGTGTAGGTCACGAGATTAAGGCCGTTTCCCGCATAGTGCGTATCTATCGTACGTTTCACGTTTCCGGTCAATCCGTAGAGCGTGCGCAAAAAAGGCAGCAGCCACAGGAGGCCGAACAGCATGCCGCTCGGTCGCCCGAGCACTACCGCGTACTGAAAAACCAGCACGTTGAACGCCATCAGGAGAACGCAAAAAACGATCACTGCGGGAAGGCGCTTGACCGCGTCATTCCATTCCGAAGACAAACGGGAGCCGATTTTCAGCGGGACAAAAAGGGCCGCGAAGACGAGCGCCTGCGCCCAATAGGGCGCCCGCACGGGCCAGACGACTGCCTTGCTGTAGAGAAGATAACAGTACAGGGCCGGAAGACCGAACATGAGGGCTAAGACCCCGAGAACGAGGAAGGCGGCGGCGATAAACTGCCGCACTTCCCTGTCGAACAACAGGGCCTTTATGAGCACGAGCGGCACGACGATGGCGAAGCATACCGCCAAGGTCCAGACATACGACTTCATGACGCCAAGCGAGGCCTCGAAGCCGCCTATCGGTTTGCCGCCCGAGGCGACGATCAGCCGTCCGGTGAGGATAACCGGAGCTATCAGCACGAACAAGACGCCGATCGTTATCGACAGTTTGGAAAGCCATTTCAGGGTATCCCGCGCGGTGAATCCGGTAATGCCCCCGAGGATCTTGTGCGCGAGGACGGCAATAACCACGGACAGAACCGTATATATAAAACCCGCGAGCACAACTGCCGTAGATTCGCCAAAGGAATCCGAACTCACGCGATACTGGCGGAACGTGAGGGCCGATACGGCCAAATCACGCGTTCTCAGCCACACTTCCGGCAAAAAGACAGACAAAAGAGCGACATACAGCGCAAGCAAGGCCACGAATAAAACGACATCAAAGCGATCCTGTTTTTTTTCCGTTATTTTATCAGCCTCGTCCTTCTTGTTTTTGACCATACTGTTCTCCTTCGTGAATCGTACTACCGGCGCCAAGAATTTGCCACAAGAATCCGTTCGTTGACGGAAAAACCTCCGCGTTGCCCCCCCATGATTTCGGGCAGGACGGCAAATACGGGAGAAAGAAATCCCCGGAGGGCACGATGGTAATAACGAGTTTCGCCCGGGTCGGCTACGAGGGGGAGATCGTCAAGGTCGAAGCGGATCTCAGACGCGGAATTCCCGCCATCGACATCGTCGGCCTGCCCGACGGCGCGATACGCGAGGCACGGGAACGGATACGGGCGGCCATACGCAACTCGGGATTCGATTATCCCCGGGAACGAATACTCATAAACCTGAGCCCCGCGAGTCTCAAAAAAGAAGGCAGTTCGTTCGATCTCCCGATCGCGCTCGCCGTCCTCGGCACGGCGGCGGGCATGACCGCTGACGCGGGAGGCTCGCGCGTCATGGTACTCGGGGAGCTTGAGTTGTCGGGAACGGTCCGGCCCGTCCAGGGAATACTCGCGGCCGCGTGTCTTGGCGCGGAAGAGGGCATCGAGGACATCATCCTGCCCGCGGGAAACGGGGATGAGGCGAGGGTCTGCGGAAACGCCAGGGTCCACGGGGTACGAACGCTTGCCGAGGCCTTTCACGCCCTCTCGACGCTCAGTCCCCGGCCCCCGCGGGCTGCTCGCCGGCAGGGAGAGCGCGAAACCGGGCCGCGCGACTATCACGCAGCGTTCATGCCGTATCGCGAGGGCTTCGAGGTAGTACACGGACAGGGCCGGCTCGTGAGGGCGCTCGAGATCGCGGCGGCGGGAGGACACCATCTGCTCGCCTACGGGCCGCCGGGATGCGGAAAGACGCTCGCGATCCGGAAGTTTCCGTTGCTCCTCCCCGGACTCGACCGCGAGACGGCAATCACGGTAACCCGCATATACGGGATCGCGGGGCTCCCCCTTCCCTCTCGCGAATACGGCGGCGAGTCAGACTTCGCGGGTGCCGCATGCGCGCCGCGCGACGGCGAGAGCGGAACGCGCGACCACCCCGGTCCTCTCCCGCTCGCAAACGTCCCGCCCTTTCGCGCCCCGCACCAGGGAGCGAGCCTCGAGGGCATGACAGGCGGCGGAACGCGTCTCAAGCCGGGCGAGATATCGCTCGCGCACGGCGGCGCCCTCTTCCTCGACGAGGCCCCGCAATTCCGGACGAACGTCCTCCAGGCGCTTCGCGGACCGCTCGAAAGCGGGAACGTGACCGTCAGCAGGGCGGGCATAACGGTCGCGTACCCGGCGAGATTCCAGCTGTTGCTGTCCATGAACCCCTGTCCCTGCGGGAATTACGGAACACCCGACCGCGCATGCGTCTGCCCCCCGGACGCCGTGGAGCGGTACTGGAAACGCCTCGCCGCCCCCCTTCTCGACCGCATCGACCTTCGGGTACGCGCGGGCATTCCCGCCGGGCGCGAGATGGCTGTCCCGGAACGCGCCGCCGACACGGAGGAGCTTCGCCGAAGGATCGGCCTGGCGAGATCACGGCAGTGGCGGCGAAGGGAGGAGACACGGGCAGGGAGCTCGGCCGGGGAGGGAGGAACCTGGCTGAACGCCCACCTCGGGCCGGAGGAGACGGAACGCGTCTGCGCCCTCGGGAAGGCGGAACGCGCGGCGTACTCCGGTATCCTGACCGAGGGTCGTCTTTCGGGCAGGGGCGCGCACGGGATACTGAAGGTGGCCCGCACGCTTGCGGACCTTGCCGACAGCGAGCGCATCGAGGTGTCTCATCTCGAGGAGGCATGGGATCTCAGGAAACGGGAAGACGGCGCGCCTGATATCCTGTGATTAACCGGATGCCATGCGGAAATCCTGCGACGCGCTACCGCCGCGCCAGGGCGGGGCCCAGGCCCTCTGTCCAGAACCGGTCGTCGATGTCGCGCCTCCCGGCCGTACGGCCGAGTTTGCGGTCGGGTCGGGCGGCGCCGTGAAAGTCGCTGCCCGCCGTCGCGAACAGGCCCTTCTCCCGGGCAAGGGCCTCAAGCCGTTCGCAATCGACGATGCGCGCCGCGGGATGCCAGGCCTCAAGGCCCGCTATCCCCCGTTCGCGGAAGGAATCGATGATGCCGCCGAGATGCCCCCAGGACACGTAGAGCGACAGGGGATGAGCGAGCACGGGAATGCCGCCCGAGGCGCGAATCGCGGAGATTCCCTCGTCGAGGGTGATGCCAACGCGGTCGACGTAATAGGGACGGTCCTTGGCGAGATAGCGGTCGAAGGCCTGCTGACGGGTTTTCACGACGCGCGTTTCCACGAGAAATTGGGCGAAGTGGGGCCGTCCGACGGTACCGCCGCCGGCGAGGGCCTCGACGCGCGCAAGGTCGATGTCGATTCCCGCCCCGCGCATTCGCCCGGCGATCTCGGCGTTTCTCTCGTTCCGGCCGGCTATCAGGCGTCTGATCAAGTCGACGAGAACGGCAGCGGGCCGCTCGAGACCGTATCCCAGAAGATGGCACTCGCCGGGCTTCCATTCGATGTCGAGCTCGATCCCCGGGACGAAGGTCATGCCGAGTTCGGCGGCACGGGCGGCGGCCTCGGCGTTTCCGTCGACGGTGTCGTGGTCGGTCAACGCGATAACCGACAGGCCGCGCTCGCGCGCGTGGTCCACGAGTTCCCGCGGGGAAAGGGAGCCGTCCGAGGCGTTTGAATGGGCGTGCAAATCGATCATATAACCTCCGCATAGTACCAAAAAAATGGACGCGTGCACAGGTTTTGTGCTATACTGACCCATATAACGCGTTGAGGGTTAGCGATGCCAAAAGCGGTCCAGTACAAGCCGAACTCCGTTGTTTACTTCGCGGGCGACGTCGATGAGCGGGTGTATCTATTGCAAAAAGGCCGTATCGCGCTGACCTCGACCGACATAGAAACCGGCAAGCAGGTAACCGAGTACATCCGCGAAGGCGAGTTTTTCGGCGTCAAGTCGGCCCTCGGCCATTTCCCGCGTGAGGAAAGCGTCATGGTCCTCACGGACGCGATCGTCCTCTCCTTCACCACGGCCGAATTCGAGGCCTTCGCCCAGTCAAACACGCGAATCATCATGAAGATGCTCAAGGTCTTCTCGAACCAGCTGAGGCATATCCACCGCCAGATCGAGTCGCTCCTTCACAGCGAGGAACAGACGAATCCCGACGACGGCATGTTCTCGGTCGCGAACTGCTTCTTCAAATCCCAGCAATACCGGGCGGCCTCCGAGGTCGCCGTCCGCTATCTCAAGCTCTTCCCCGCGGGAAAGCACGTGCAGGAGATGCGGCAGATCGCGCAGAACAAGCTCACCTCGTCGCGTTCCTTCGGCGAACGGTCCGCCGAGGCGCTCGCGGGAGTTCCCGCCGGCACGAGGAAGTCGGGAGGGCCGGTCGGCAACGACCCCAATCTCGCGATGACGCTCGCCGAGGGCCTCGCCGGACAGGGCAAATGGGACGAGGCATACAAGCAGTACCATTCGGTCATCGAGATCGGCGACACGCCCGTTCTCGGCAAGGCCTACGTCGGGGCGGGCAAAAGCCTGTACGAGCAGGAAGACTTCGTGCGCTGCGTGCAGCTCCTGACCGCCTTCGTGTCCCATGACCCGAAGTCCCCGCAAATGGGCGAGGTTCTCATGTACATGGGGCTGTGCTACCGGAAAATGGACCAGATAGACAAGGCACGGGCATTCTTCTCCAAGGCCCTTTCGATGGCCGGGCCGGGACTCGTCCCGACGCTCAAAGAACTGCACGCGGCGTGCGGGGGGTGACGCATGAGTGACGTATTCGCCGCCTTTTCGCGGTTCGCAAAAGACTTTCCGAAGGGATCGGTCATATTCTCTGAATTCGAGCCGGGGGACTGTTTTTACCTCATCCAGTCCGGACGGGTACAGCTCATCAAGATCGTGAACGGCTTCGAGAAAAACCTCGACATCCTTCAGCCGTCGGAGATCTTCGGGGAGATGGCCATACTCGAGAACTCGCCCCGCTCGGCCACGGCGATCGCCTACGACGACGTCAAGGCCCTCGAGTTCAACAAGGCGAATTTCGAGGTTCTCATGATGGGTAATCCGGCGATCGCGATGAAGCTCCTCAAGACCTTCGTGAAGCGCATCTACGCGCAAAAGAGGCGGTTCATGGTGCTCACCGTGCCGGAGAACATGGCGCGCGTCGGGGACGTCTTCCTCATGCTCGACGAGACGCAGCCGAATATCGACCGGACGACGGAGATACGCCACTTCACGATCACGCTCGACGAGGTCGCGCGATGGGCCGGCCTCCCCGTGGAGAGCGTCGAGGACGAGATGCACCGGTACATCGACCAGGGAAAGATGGAGATCTACGAGGACCGGATCGTCGTCAAGAACATCACCGAGCTTTCCCGCTACGTCAACGCGCGCCGGAGCAAGGAAGAGACCTAAACCGGCCGTGCCGCGCGCATCTTGCCCCGTCAGTCAATCGCGCGGGCGATAATTGACGCTTCTCCCCTTTTTTGCTATTATTCCGTCACGCGCCAAGATAGCTCAGTCGGCAGAGCAGCACCCTCGTAACGTGCAGGTCAAGAGTTCGATTCTCTTTCTTGGCTAAAAAAAGGTCAGTCCCCCGGACTGGCCTTTTTTTATGTTCCAAGAAAGGGAATCGATCCGGAGGGAGCGCCGACCAACGGGAGGATGAGCGGCCATGGATGGCCGCGGAAGCGACCGGAGGCGGCTCGCAGGGAGGACACACGAAGTGCGCGACCGGAGAGGATTCCCTTTCTTGGCTAAAAAAAGGTCAGTCCCTCGGACTGGCCTTTTTTTATGTTCCAAGAAAGGGAATCGAACCGAAGCGACGTCCCGACCGAAAGGGAGGGCTTGGCGCATGGCTGCGCCAAGAGTCGCTGAGGCGGCCTGGAAGGAGCGCACACGAAGTGCGCGACTGGAAGGCGATTCCCTTTCTTGGATATAATTAAGTTCTTATTTTATAAGAATTTATTTCTACCTATACAATGAGTATTACGTTGAAATCTACTCTGTGTGCAATTACTGTGCAATAAGCACGTTTCAGACCAGCACTCACTAAACGTGCTGGTCACATAAAATCAGGATTGATATTATGCCTGAATTCATTCTCACTACCCATAGTGACCTCCCAAATTACTATGTCTGCCATCGCAATCCCCTAACCGCCAAGTATGGGACCAAGAAAAGCATTGGAACATCGGACATATAGCAGACTGAGAAAATTACCTGGTAATTTGCTTTCACTTCGAAAACCGAAAAAAACGACATCGTATAATAATATTTTTCCGGATTCATATTCATGCAATTCTGGGAAGCTGTGATATCGGATATCGTTGTCGCATAACCCAGTCTATTATACTTTTCGGGCAGAAATTAGAAACACGGAAGGAATAAAAAAAGAGAGGTTGAGCTTGTTACCGGTAATCTCAACAAAGCCCGCATCATCAAGCATTCTCATGAGTTCCCGGCTTGGGATGTAATCGGAATCCCAAGTTGTCACTTTTACTACTCCCATGGTTAACAGATCCCAAAGATTGTCGGTATGTGCCATCACTATAAGAATACGTCCGCCAGGCTTGAGCAGACTAAAAATTTTTGAGAGTGCCGAAGGCTTGTCCGGTATATAAGGGAAAGAGTGTGTTGTGGTGATGATATCCCATGTCCCATCCTGATCATCCAAACCTTCATTTTCAAACTCAATTCCATACATACCGTGCAATGTTTGTGCGTGTACTATCATTCCTGATGAAATATCTATTCCCCGCACGCGGGCATGCGGATATACATCCTTCAATTCTGCACAAAGCTGACCTACGCCGCAACCAATATCCAGTATTCCGCCCTTACCATTAAAATAGCCTTTCAAAGAACCAAGTACGATCTTCCGTGTAGGTCCGAGAACCCAGTTCTGTACCCATAGATTCAAATAATGCCTGGACCAAAAATCCCAAAGTTTTGGATTGTTTTTTTTTACCATTTGATAATTCTCCTACTAGGTATTATGGATAACGAACCAGTTTTACAAGGAACTCAATTCCTGTAATAATGCTCAGGAATATAAGTCGTAAAGCGGGAAGAACTCCTGCATATGAAAATAAACTTCGAGCATTACGACTACAGAATACGGGCAAAAGATAAAGTCTGAACATCCTGAAATAAAACATATGCAAGGACATCCCGACAGGACGTTCGTGAACACGAAGCAAGTCATAACGCCACCATTTTATGCCAGAATCAACAGGACAGCCATATACACCTTCTGCATCATCTGCGCCTGGAAATACAGTTTTAGTCGAGTATGTTGCAAAAAAGATGCGATGCTTCTTTACGAATGTCTCAAGTTCATCAAACTCTGCATGCGTCCAATCAGGGTCAATCATAAAAAGAGCGGTAACCTCAATATCACATTCCCGACAAACTACTAATGCCCGGATATTGTCGTCACTTGAAGCTCTCTTGCCAAGCTCTTTTAGTCTTCTGCTGGAAAGGTATTCAAATCCAATGAGTATCCAGCGTACGCCTACATTTCGTAGTTCCTGCATAAGCTGTGGGTGTCGTACTACAAAATCTGATGTGCCGTATATGATAAAATTCTTTTCGATAGATCTTTCCCTGATTTCTGAAATAAACTCCCGCACTCTCGAAAGCGATGACAGAAAATTATCATCAAGAATGAATACGGCTTTTGAATTAATACTCTGCAATTCATCCATAACCAGGCTCATTGAACGGCAAGAAAATCTGCCGCCATTCATCTTTCGACAGAAACAGTACGTACATAGCCCCTGACAACCATATGATGTCTTGATAGAAGCGCATGGACGAAAAAACATGTTGAAATATCTGTGAGGCTTCGCATTGAAGAGCACCCTTTCTGGCATTGGCAGGGAATCTGGATCAAAGGCAGGAGCAGAGTTAATAACTAAAGCGTCCTGATCCCTGTAAGCAAGTCCCCTATTTGTTTTAAAATCTCTACCCGCCGCAATATCTGAAACAATACCCCTTATAATAGCCGTATCAGAAGATACTATGACACCATCCACGTGATCAAAATTCAGAAGAGAGGGAGTCACTTCCGCTTGCGGCCCACCAAGAAACACAAAGGTTCCCGGCGAACAATGTACCTTGATCCAGGCACACAATTCACGCAATAAATCGAGATGGACAAGATAACCGCTAAGCATGATTATGTTGAAGGAATTCCTTTTAATGAAGCGTTTGATATTCCGACGATCCGCCATACCGTCAATCAGTGTAACCCGCCATTTGCGTAATGCCGTGTACAGATATTCAAGTTCCAGAGGTTCAAAAAGGGATAAACGATCAGAACGCACAGACTGTCGGGGGGGAGGAAACCTGTAAACAAGAATATCAGGTTTAATTGTATCCATTCAAATTACAATCTCCTAGAATATATTTGGTGGAACCTTACGCTTGACATACGCCCTGTAATGCAAATTCACTATAAGGGCAAATAGATGTTTTGAGGGATTTCTGAAAAACAGAGGATTAAAAAGGGTTCTTGCAAGAATCGAAGTAATGGAGAAAACCCTGCGGCTAAGTTCCCAATAAGCCTCGGTAAGCTCCTCTGCGCTCATGTGAACGGGTTTAAATACCGCCATTGAACCGTCATACAAACTGAAATCCTCGGTAAGAAGGCGCCCTTCACGCTTGTACTCGTCGAATAGCGGACTGCCTGGCATGGGGGTAAGAATGTAGAAACGCGGAATGGGAACATGGCATTCCAGAATAAAATCGGCTGTTGCACGGATTGATTCCAGGGTATCACCGTCTGTACCGATGATCATCTCGGTGCTTACAAGAATGCCGCTCCTTGAAATCGTGTTTATACGTCGGCGGTGTTCCCGAACATCCAGCCAAGCCTTGTTCAACTTATCGAGACCCTCCTGGTTTAAACTTTCCACTCCAAAACTCATCATGCTGGCACCAGAGGCGCATGCAGCCGCTAAGAGATTTGGATTATCAGCAATCAGAAGAGAACACTGTGTTGACCACTTCATTTTCAGCTTACTGATAGTCTTGCATAGGCTCAGAAAATATGCCGGATTACCAATTATATTGTCATCAATAAGATAAAATTCCCGGAAACCAAGCCTTTTTACTTCAGCGATATCACGAGCTACTTCCTTGACAGGCCGGGGCATATACCGCCCTTTATAGAGACATGCAATTGAGCAAAAACTACAGCTGTTTGGACAACCCCTTGCAGCCTGTACAGGAAGCATGGTTCCAATACGCTTTTGTGTAAGAATCTCATAATGCGGTAATGGAATATTCGCAAGACTATCAACGGGTTCCGAGTAAACGGATTGAATACAGCCTGTTTGCTCAAAATCTTTCAACAGTCTGGGATATGATGTTTCGGCATCTCCGACAACCACTGCATCTACGTACTTTGATACCTCAGTGACCATGATCGAAGCCATATAGCCGCCAAGTACAACCAGCTTTCCCCTTTTTTTGAATTCTTCCGCAATTTCAAGTGCACGGAAAATCGTGAATCCCATAGTGCCTATTCCGACAATATCCGCTGTATCCTCGAAATCTATTCCGTCAATAACCTCTATACGGACGGCCACTTCCCAATCAGGCGGAGTCATGGCGGAAAGAAGGGGAAAGACCAATCCGGGAAGGTAGAGCCTTCCCTGCTTGCAGAGTTTTCCGTCCCGACCATACTGGGTTGGTTGTATAAAGAGTATCCTATGCATTCTTGATTCCCTTTTTTATTTCAGTACGAAGCTTCTTTTCCAACGCTCTGGCCTCATTCAATTTGAAAATATACTGACTTCGGACAGTCATGGAGCCGGCGAGCATTTTCAGAAGGAGCCCGGGAGGGTACTGCAAGAGGTAGCTCAGAAGTACTGATGGCCGGAAAAGCACTCGTTGGTAAAGTTTGATAATCTGGCGATAGTACTCAGAAACGCTTATATTTTTTGGTTGAATGATTACATGCGCCAGATCCCACTTTGCCCAATCCTGACGTTTGATCAGAAGTGTATCCTCATTCACTTTCATCCCGGTACCGTTAAGTGGAGTATACGGTTGAAGATTCACGTATTTTATATGGTTACGAATCAGATAATCGCCACACAGTCTGAACTTCTTTGTATCCCATTCCGGTGGCAAAATTAGCGTTGCATATACATCTACCCCGTTCTTACGAAGTACCTGAAGGGATTTTTCATTCATTTCAACGCTCGTGTGCTTATTGTACGCAGTGAGTTCTTCTTCGAAGAAAGACTCGATTCCAACAATGACTGTCCGTAATCCGAGTGCTGCAAACTCTGCGATAAGATCGGGATTCGCGGCAATAAAATCAGCCCGTCCGTATAGCAGGTATTTTTTCCGAATACCACGTTCACGGATTACTGTAAGAAACGATTGTACTCTTTCTCGTGAGACAAGAAAATCATCGTCTACAATGTAGATATTGGTTTCTGCTATGGACTCAAGCTCATCGACAACATCCGAAAGAGGACGCTGTACGTAGGCTCCGCCGGTAATCGCCCGACAAAAACAAAAACTACAATCGAAAGGACAGCCAAAAGCCGTCTTCATAAGGGCTACCTGTGAATGGAAAATATAGAAGTATTTCCGCCTGTATCGTTTGGTCAAATCCCTGCGTGGAGAAGCCCAGGCAAAATCCATTTGAGGAAGATCTTCCGCCGTCTGTCCTGGGCGCAAGATTCCTGGAGGGAGCTCTCCGGATCCCGATCGGATACTTGAAAGTAACAGTGGAAAAACAGTGACTGGATTGCGTACTACACGGTAGTCAATATCAGGATGGTCAAGATCAGCTGGACAGACTTCGAGGTGTACCCCGCCAGCTGCCACCTTAACCGATGGGCATATCCGTTTTGCAAGTATTGCCGTTTCTATCATTGTTGCAACATGGGTTATATACCCCGTTAGACACAACAAATCTGGTTGAAAAAGAGAAATAAATGTCTTGGCACTCTTCTTCTCAAGGATAAGATCAACTATCCTGACTTCATCATCTTTATGCGCTAGAGAAGCCAGAACTTCAAACTCAAGTGGTTCCATGATCATCAGATGCTGAAGTCCTATGGTTTCCGCAGGAGGACGCAGCCTAAGCATAAGTATTTTCACGCTTCGCTCCTGAAGACATGGAAATTGTAATCAGGAACACGGTATGCAAGAAGGCCTTTGAACCGCCTTAAAAGAAAACGTATTAAACGATTTCGATGCGTTGCAAACATTAACCGCTGCTTGGGAATCGCTCCAAAACGACCTTTTGCGTTTTCTGTAGTCTGGCCAAAATCGATTGTATCTGCATTGCAGGATATTGCGTCTTTTAAAACCGAAAACAATATTTGATTATACAGATCGTATGACGACAATACAGAGTAATCCATGCCTAAAAGGAAAAAGATAAAATGATTGTCCTCTTTGAGCGTGATATACCAAGCAACCAAATTATCACTATCATGAAATGAAACTAATGAAAAAGGTGAGCTCAGGGTCATGAAAAAAACTTGAGTGAGTCTTTCAAGCTTTTCCGTACTCTTTCCCCATACTTCCAGGTATAAGTGGTAGTGTTTTTCCGAGAAGGTATCGAATGAATCACGGCTGCATTGTAAATCAGCACCTGAACGTGAAAGCATGGTAATTCTACGGCGATAGGAATATCGTAACGAAGCAATATAGGCGTTTGTATCTTTCCATCTCACCTGTAATTCCATCACCGGAAGAGTATTACCGCTCACCCATGCTCCCGGGATGCTGTCAACGGGAAATGAGGATGTATACTCACAGGGAATATTCAGGACAAGAGAAAGGCCATGCCTTGCCTTGATTTGTTCAAAAAGTTCCGAAAAGCATTCAGGGTCACCAAATACTCCCGCACATCCGGTCGATACTGGAATTCCGCAAATGTGTATAGGAATTTTTAGAGAGAGTGAGGAAAAAGAAAAAATATCCAACTTAAGAGAATATATAACCGCAGCAGCCTTCTTCCCTCCGTTTGCGGTTGCATATAGGTATTGCTGTGAACAGGGATTGGTAGTATGCAAATGGAGAAGAAATGCCCTGGTTTGAAAAAGCGTAGTTGCACAATCATCCCACTCGGGAGGAAGCTGAGAAGGATGATGATACAGTATCACAGATGTTCCTCGAATAAGGCATAATGTCGTTTTTGCTCTATCTTTTTACCAGCTGCCCGTGAAATGAATCTGATAGCCATATTCATGCTTCCCTGATTTTCCTCAAATATGAATCCGCCTTCTATCGAAGTGTATCCACCCCTGCGAACCGGTTCGAGCATAGCCATTATCATGGCGAGTACAACAGGGCGATTTGAGTATTCCGGAAGTATTGCTACTTCTGTAAATCGGATGGTCTTGATTGGATTCAAAACTCTAAAATGCAAAAGCTCAAGCAGCCCAATTTTTTTCTCTCCTTTGACGAGTTCATTAAAATCCGGATACCAGAGCAAAAATCCTACAGGCTTATCCCCCTCAAAGGCAAAAATAAGGTTGGTCTCATCAAGAAGGAATCTGAACGGTTTAAAGAGTTCATAGTCTTCCTGAGATGCTCTTTGCGCCCAGAATGGATGTTCGTTGAAACAGGCATTGTTAAGGTATGTATAGATTGAAGTATCCCTCTTGAGCTGTTTCATATCGAGATAACGGGTTGAAATTGCAGGATCAAGACGTGTTTTAAAGAATGCAAAACGATCACTCATAAAAATATCGACAGGAAATCTGAATGATACCATTCGATGGGCAGTCATTCCCTGAAAGGCTTTGGGGTAGTAAGGGGCTGTATACGGAAGACCAAATACAGGGGGCTTGTCAAAATCCGACATCAGGAAACCTGCCCCGTAATTGAGGTGTGCGTTTAGTCCGATCACAATTTTTGATATACCGGGATACTGTATAACAGCAGTCTGACGGATCCAATCCCGAATATTCTCAACCTCAGGAAGAAACTCAACAAACGCAGCTTGTACACAAGAAGGCAAGTTTCGATCATGCAAGAGCGAAAATCTCGCAACATCCTGACCGTTCTTTACCAAAAGATAGTTGACAATCGATGCATGAGAAAAATAAGCAGATCTACCGAAAACAAGCATCCGGCAAATGTCTTCTTCCGTCGACCGATGGGCGGAATACTTCTTGTATATACGTGCAGAAATCTTGAAAAAGCGACAATATCCTGCCGGTGTTGTAATCTTTTCTAATGTCATTTGAAACCTATATATAATACTCCGCTGCTTGTTCAAAACCGAGGAATTGGGTGTGTGCGGAATTACAGTAAGCACCAGCATTACCGAATATAATCTTGTCTCCGATCATTGCCTGTGGAAGCATAATGTTTCTTGAAAGGTAATCACGAGAGTATGTTGAACAACCGTATACCGCGCTTTTTACCAACATGGATTCAACAAGTTTGCTTCCTCTAACCAGCCAGGCCGGATGCACTGCCTCCTCGGGATAGAAAAGAGGCCGGGGGAACTGTGCGCTGGAAGCATTCACGCCCACAAGCTGCTTATCATCACGATACTTGATGTCTGTAACTGTAGATATGAAAAATCCTGCTACAGCTCCGATAACTCGGCCGGGCTCAAATATAATCCGCAGAGGCCGTGTATATGCCCCGGAAACCTTTGTAAAAAGTTGTGTTACAGCCTCCCCGTACGTTTTAAAATCAAATTCTACTCCAGTTGAATCCTCATCAACACCAAAACCTCCTCCAAGATCTATATATTCAAGACCGGGAAAAATATTAACCAGTTCAAGCAGCTTGTCGTAGCAACGAAGGAAATAATCCATTTCGAGGATATTGGTGCCCACGTAAAGATGCAGGCCCTTGATATCCGAATCACCTGCTAGCGACCTGATCTCGTCCAAATCAAGACCAAGCCTGCTTGAGGATCCGAGAAAAACACCGCCGGTAGTATCCACAGGAAACACACTGTCGCCGATATTGCAACGAATACCAAAAGACCGGTTTGGACATAACAACCGCCAGCGGCTCACCTGATGAAGCGAATCAAGATTTACCGTAATACCTTGATCACCGAGGAATTGTAATAATTCGTCAGAAGAAGCACTTGCTGTGAATACAATTTCTTCCGGAGAAAAGCCTGCTTTCTCAACAGCCTTATAATGCCCGATAGTATTAATAAACACACCAAGTCCCGATTCACGAATGATCCGCAGAAAACCCGGCATTGCATTTGCCATGGTTGCGAAATGAACAGAGACATGAGGATATGGTATGTCCTTAAACTGCTGACACATACGTTTAATTTCGGAAGAAATATAAACATAACAGGGTGCTGAATCATTCTGCTTGCCTGAAAACCGTATAATGCGTTCAGGTAGTAGTTCTTCGGTTGTCATTACCATGGAGAACAGTATACAAGGCATCCGCATTAATCACAAATATAAAATTGTGATTTTAGAAAATTCATGATAGAATCACACCATGGTGTCGGCCCATTGTGTTACAAAATATTATGGGAAAAATCGGGGAATCGATAACCTTAATCTAGAAATAGAAGCCGGTACGATTACAGGATTGGTGGGTCCTAACGGCGCAGGGAAAACCACTCTCATTCGTGCCCTGTTAGGTCTTATTTCTGTTGATTCGGGTAATTTCTATTCGGAAGGCAGGCCACTACAAACACGTAAAGGCTTGATTGGTTATTGTTCAGACAATAAGGATTTCCATGACGACCTTGGCGTCAAGGAGTTATTCACCTACGCTGCTGCTCTCTTGAGTGATAAAAATGCGTTTAACAAGGCACTATCCTACTCTGTACGGTTTCATCTTGATACTTCACGAAAGGTCAACCAACTTTCCAGGGGAAATCTCAAAAAAGTACAGATAATTCTCGCTTTCATGGGGAATCATAGACTTGTGGTACTTGATGAACCGACAAATGGCCTTGACCCGCTCATACAGAACGAGTTTTATCTGTTTCTCTCACAAATGAAGGGCGAAGGGAAAACCGTTCTATTGTCATCGCACCAGCTTTACGATGTTGAACGAATTTGTGATTCCGTTGCATTCATTCGTGACGGTACTGTTATGGAACATCTTGTCATGGATGAACTTCATGAGCGGCTCACATCAGAAATTATCGCACGAAGCGACTCTGCCCCTCCAACATCCCGCATTCTTCCCGATGGGCGATGGATACTTGAATGCGCAGATCCTGTGCATTCTCTTCAACAAATTCTAGAATCTGGTGAGAAGCTCTACGAACTTGAAGTTCACAGGACCTCCGTCGAGCGTTTCTTCATGAAATACTACACCAGAGAACAGAAAACATGAAGTTTGTTCGGCGATACTTATACATTCTGGCCTTTCATTTGCGAAAAGAATGGATGTCATTCCTATTTTGGAGCATCTTTATATCGCTTTACAAAATATTTACCGTAAAGCTGTACAAGAATTATAGTCAGAATCCCTCAATTACCCAAGTTTACGAATCCCTGCCTGATTTCTGGAAAAACTTTCTGGGTAAGGAAACTCTTTACGTCAATGAGTTTTCCGGATGGGTTGGCGCGCAGTTTTTTGCATTCCTCCCGCTGATTCTCGGCGTGTACCTTTGTGTGCTTGCAACTTCATTCATTACAAAAGAAATTGAAGGACGGTCAATAGAACTTCCCCTCGTCGTAGGTGTATCACGTATTGGCGTACTATGCGCGAAATTCACCTGCATTCTGATTCTTATTGCTGTATTGCTTTCAATATCTTTCTTGAGTGGGTCAATTGCTATAAATGGAGTACCTAGAGCAGATCTTTCCTGCTTCATCAGTTTTTATCTTGCTTCTCTTGGACTGCTATTTTTTTTCTCTGCTGTTTTTTTGCTGATTTCAGTTGTCGTACGGAATCAAAAGCAATCTCTATCATTGGGCATGGGCATCCTCTTCTTCCTTTTTATCGCAAAGTCCCTGTTGAGAGGACTCACTATCCCAACTTTCTTCAGAGATTTAAATCCCTTCTACTATTTTGATCCCTCACTTTTAAGCAAAGGAATCCTTATTCCATTATCAGGATGGTTACTCTGGATTGGCGGAGGAGCCTTTGCTGCGGCTATTGCTGCTTTTATCTTCAACAAAAAGGATTTCCTGTAATATGGTTTTTTTTTCATTTGACAACTCAGTAAAATATCTACGATTGTTCGTACCATGCCTTATCAGAAACGCCATCCATCAGTTCTTTTGGTCTGCACCTTCATTCAAACGCTCGATGTTCCGCATTTCTGCAAGAAGCATAACCGGATTCTTTTCCGGTTGGATGAAACGGGGGCGTTTCCACGGACCAAAAGTTCTTCAACTGATACACGACACACGTTGTAAAGCATCATGTTCTGGATGTATCTTCCGCTCATATTATAACAGAGATAGTTATCTCACGCACAACGAGTTATCTGTACTTTTTGATGATGCACTCTCTTTGGGGATACAAAATTTATACGTTTTAGGTGCTGATCCTTTTTATACCCATGACAAAGGGATTAAGCTGATGAAGCTGCTTCAAAAACAAGCAAACCAGCGTTTTTTTCTTTTCACTGAAGGAACATCCGTTCCTGATGAAGCAATTATAACAATTGCCCGTTCTGGAAATATTATTCCCATAGTAAGTCTTGACGGATTTAATACGGAATCTGATACACGAAAACATGCAGGCAGCCATGAAGAAATATTGCATTTACTGGTACGCTTTCGTGAACACAGGATTATTTATGGAATCAGCACCATGCTCACTGAGGCTAACGCTGGGTATATAATTGATGGTTCCTATTATGAAAGTCTCAGATTGTACAGGCCTGCATTCCTTGCACTTCTTCCGTATACTCAAACTACAAAAGATATACAATCCAACCAGGAAATAATCGCAACACAGCGTATTGAGGTTTTTCACTCGAGCATTAAGTTTATGTCCTTAAAGGGAAGCTACCCTGTTTTTGACCTTCTGGGAATGGAATCTTTCATCACGTCTTGTCCTGCAGCCCAATATTCTATAGCAGTTTTTCATGACGGTACGGTCACCCCCTGCTTCGCCATTCCTGCTGGAGTATCGTCCATACGCGAAAGCCCCCTCTCAGAGATTCTGAAGAACGATACATTTCTCTCAGCGATAAGGAAACATCGGATGTATGAAATTAAAGCAGGGCGAAAACCACGTTGCCTCGTGCTGGACAACCCTGCAAAACTTGAGGAGATACTAAGACACTCAAAACCTTCTTCAATCGCCTCATATTTCCCCGATATCCTTAAGGAAACCCATCATGAGTAATTTCTCCCCACACTTCATTTCCGGTATTCAACGTTTCCCGCTTGGTTTTCATATTTTGATCAAAGCTCTTAAAACAGGCTTTATTGAAATGGGATTCCCAGGATTCATTATCAAACTTTCATACTACCTCAAAGGAAATATCCCGCTCGCACGTGGCTCTGCAGGACGATGGCTCGTAACAAATCATGGAATCTATGCTGCAACGGCCCTCCCACCAATCGATTCTTCTCGCTTCATCAAATATCTTATCGAGGATATCCGTACATTTTGCGAAGGGAAGATCTCGCCACTGTTATTTGCCATAGTCTCTATAAGCGCCCGATGTCCCTACCGATGCAGGCATTGTTACGCCCTTGATCTGCTCTCCGATCATGAACAGATTCCAGTAGCTAGTCTTGAGGCCGCAATACAAGGACTTTCTCTCTGGGGGGCTCGCGACATATTCCTCTCTGGTGGCGAACCCTTCATGAGAAAGAAGGACCTCGAGGTTATAACAAATCGAACAGCGCACCTTGTTGATGGCTTCTGGCTTGTTACCAGTGGCTGGGGATACGATCATGAATTACTTCAGCGTATGATGAATCAAGGACTAAAGGGTATCGTCGTTTCCCTAGATGACTACCGCGAAGAACGTGTTTGTGCGTCCAAGGGACACCCAGATGCCTGGAGTAATGCGATCTCGGCAATCAGAATGTCAGCAACAACAGGAATTATAGTAAGCGTAGATTGTCTTGTCCATCCTGATATTCTCAATAGACAGCATTTCTTTGCTTTCACTGATTTCTGTCATGAACTTGGTGTGCATTTCATTAATTTCTTTCCACCGGAATATATTGGAGGTGCCGCGATACACAACATGGAATGCATTGATGAGACCGGCCTTGCCCTTCTGGAAACCATGATTTACGAGATAAACAATAAAAAATGCTATCGCAACCATCCGATTGCTTACTCTGCTGTCTTGTGGGAAAAGTATCGTGGGTGCAGTGGCGGGAGACAATTTGTGTATATTGACCCTTGCGGAGGAGTACGTCCGTGTCCATTCCTGAATCAACTTGATTTCAACATCAAGACAATGAAAATGGAGGATATACTCGGTCAAATGCGTTCCAGTAATGTCCGAATGCTTTGCCCGTCACGTACATGATGAAGTGTGCCAATTATCAATGAAATGCAACTCTATCACCGTACAGAATCTACTCTTATAATCCTGCAACTCGTGGCATAGATGTTCTCACAGCTTTTCCTAGGAATCCCAAGGTTGGACACTATCATCGACAGATCCAGACTTGGATGACTCATCACTTAGCAAGTACTTGGCACGCAGCTATCGAAAACCAGAGGTGAACAGTAATTATCCAATAAAAACTGTATACTATCCATCCAGTTCTCATACTGTATATTCTATGCAACAAAATGTGCAATGCTTCATTTAGCAGTCAATTGATTCTTCCTGATGTCGTTTGAAATTTGACAAATCCACCCTTTACAAGTAAAAATTACCATAAATCAACAATTCTAGCCGCCGACCGAAGGCGATTCGCAACGAAGTTTCGAGCGGGATGAGCCGGCAGGATGCCGGCGAAAGGCGCCGAGCGCGGCTCACAGGGAGCGCACACGAAGTGCGCGACCAGAGAGGATTCCCTTTCTTGGCTAACTTCGGAAATGGACGGATTATTTGCACTCTCAGGACCTATCAATTACAGTTATCTCGTGGCCTGAAGAGGAAATTACGTGCAGTAACCACCGGAGGGACTCGATGAAGCGATACGTTCTGACAGACTATAACCAGGCATCCGATGAAACCAAGGCGGTGTACGACGATTTCATGAGGACAACGGGATCGGAATCCGTGCCTATATGGCTGCAAAGCCTGGGCCATTCGGCCGCGCTCACGCGCGCGTATTGGGAGCGGGCTAAGGGAACCCTGTTCAGCGGTTCCTTGCCGCTTCCGCTCAAGGAGATGATTGTATATATCGTTTCCGCAAGGCATGGGGCGCGCTACTGCTCGGCATGCCATGCGCAAAGCGTGCTCAGGCTGGATAAAACGCTCAACCTACGGGATTTGCAGTCATTCCTCCATGCGGACAGTGACATGGATCTTCCGGTATATTACAAGAGTGTCAGCAAGTTTGTTGACAAGGCGGCTGCCGAGCCGAATTGCATGACCGACGAGGATTTCGAGACGCTCATGGACGAAGGGTTCACGCAGGAGGAAATTATCGAAATAATCGCGGTCATAGACCTTGCGAGCATGTTCAATGTGTATACAAGTACGCTTGGACTCGACCTCGATCCCCAATACGAAGCCGTCTTGTAACACGGGCCAGATGAACTCGGATTTTGGAGTCAAATGGAACAATCGAACCGCACAGCAGTTGGTCAGTTATGAATCCCTGTTCAGGCTGATCGACGAGATTCATCCTCTTGAGGACATCTTGGAGATCGCGCAACGGGTTGCCCGTCAATGGAAATATTTCGCGAATGTGGCCGCTTGGCGGCTCGTGATTCAAAACGATGACGTATATACCGTCATAGACGGAGTCCACGGCAAGGCCGTGATCGAGAACGTCGAGATGCCTTCGTCCTGGGACGCGCATTTCATGCGAAGCAGACGGCCGGCGCTGTTTTCCGTTTCAGACATACCGGACAGTCCGTCGGTTCCCGAACATCTTGTATCGAAAAAAATCTCCCAGATAGGGGTAATCCCCTTTGTAAAAATCGAAAGCTGTTACGCGCTGATAACGGTAGCCGCGCTCCATGAGCCGTTTACCGACATTGACAAAAAGTTTATCCGTCTGTTCAGTTCTCACCTTACAAGCCTGATCCATGCAATACTGATACAGAAACGAACCACCGACACGCTAATTAAAAAGGCGACTCACGATTACCTCACCGGAATGCTGAACAGGGAGGCAATCATAGAGCGGCTCGATATTTTCTTTCGTCTTTCCAAAAGAACCGGTGATCCGTTGAGCATCGTCATCGCGGATATTGACCACTTCAAGCGCATAAACGACACCTACGGGCATCCGGCCGGCGACAGGGTGTTGCAGTCGGTGTCGCGCATTCTGACTACGCAAACCCGTGATTCCGACCATGTGGGAAGGTATGGGGGCGAGGAGTTCCTCTTTGTCCTGTATCCCTGCGAAGCAAATCAAGCGCTGCAAGCGGCAGAACGGCGCCGCGAGGCGGTACTGAATCATCCCGTCCCGATTTCCGAAAATGCCGATCCTGTCCGGCTGACCGTAAGCTTCGGACTTAGCACCATGACCCACGACGATATCTCTCCGGACTACCTGATTGCCCGGGCCGACGCGGCCTTGTACGAGGCAAAAAACAACGGGCGCAACCGCTGCGTTTTCCAATAGTGATTATCTCCGAGGGCGCCGCAAGGTCCCGCGCCACGTTTCCCGTTTGACAATTGTCCGGAACGACCCGATACTGCTGAGATGAAATTCAAAAAACTTCCGTACAGGCCGATCGCGAGGGCGCTGTATCGCCGGTCGCTGGGACCGTCGCGTCCCTCGCCGTCCGTGCTGCGCGTTCTCAGGGTGATATCCCCGTTATATCTCAGATGGGTGCTTCGTTTCACCTCCATAGAACTCCGCGGGGTACACTCGCAGGGACCGAACGTGCTGGTCTCGAAATGGCGCTCGTTTCAGGACGGAAAAACCCGCCTGATACTCGCCTTCCGCCATCCCTACGGTGACGAACCCCAGTTGTTCTCGTACCTTTTTGACGTACTGCTGAAAAAGCGGGCCCGGCGCGCGGGCGTCGCGCTGAAAGGGCATCCTCACGCGCGCTTCATTCACGGATACGAAGTCGCCCTCTGGGGAGGCCCGCTCATCCGCTGGCTTTTGCCCCGGATCGGGGCAGTTCCCGTGTACCATGTCAGGGCGGACAGCGCCGGCATCAAGAATATCCGCGCCATCATCCGTTCAGGACCGTTTCCGATCGCCCTTGCGCCGGAGGGGCAGGTTTCCTACAGGAGCGAAACCGTTCCGCGCCTCGAGACGGGAAGCGCGCAAATGGCTTTCTGGTGCGCGGAAGAACTCGAAAAGGAAAAGAGGCCTGAAGACGTATGCATCCTTCCCCTTTCCGTGCACCACCGTTTTGATCCGCGTGACAGGAAGAAAGTACTGAGAATGATTCGCGGCATGGAACGGGCATGCGGCCTCGACGGCCCCGACCGGTCAACCATCCCCTTGCGCGGCCGTCTTCAGGACCTTGACGGGAAAGCTCTCTGCATGGCCGAGGATTTCTACGGTCAAACGTACGGGAAGCGAGGCCAGGCCGAGAGCCGCGACGCCCGTTGGGACGCGCTCAGAAAAATCGCCCTGGCGGAAGGCGAGCGCGCGATCGGCTTGGCGGCGCATCCGCAGGCGGACGAGATCCAGCGCGTGTACCGGCTCAGGCAGGAGTGCTGGGACAGGATATACTCCCTGGACCCGAAACGGAAACCGAGCGCGCTCGAACGCTCCTTCGCGGACCGTCGCGCGGGCGAGGCGTGGTTCGCGATGCGGCACATGGAATTCGTCGATATCTCGTACTATCTCGACAGCGCGTATCTCGGGGCGGGACCCGGGTCGAACCCGTCCTTCGACCGCATTGTCGAAACGGCGGTCAACCTGCAAGACCTACTCGCCCGATTCGCGGGTGGGGATATCTCGCACCGCACGAGCGCGTTGAGGAAAAAAGCGATAGTCGTCGCGGGGAACGCGATAGACATTCGCGGGCGATTTGCCTCATACAGGGAAAACAGGAAACAGGCGGTAGATGACGTGACCGCGGAGATGAAACGGAATTTTCTCGAGTGCGCTGAGATTGTGATGCGCGAGGAGTACGGCAATGACGCAAAAGGATGACAAACTCCCGCTTGGGGTCAAAATGGGTTTCGGAGTCGGAGACATGGGCGGGAATCTTTTTTTTACCGCCATGGGCTTTTGGTCGCTTTTTTACCTGACCGACGTCGTGGGCATTCCTGCCGCCGCGGCGGGATTCGCCATCCTGATCGGGAAGATTTGGGACGCGGTCACCGATCCCCTCATGGGATTCATCTCGGACCGGACACGTACCCGCTTCGGCCGAAGACGGCCGTACCTCCTGTTCGGATCGGTCCCCCTGTTCCTGTCCATGTGGTGGTTTTTTTCGGCGCCCCGCTTTTCGACAGTCTTCGGCGGAGTGTTATGGGTATCTCTCGTTTTGTGTCTGCTCAACACCGCCTATACGATCGTCAACATCCCCTACGGATCCCTTACGCCCGAGCTCACGAAGGATTATAACGAGCGCAATTCCCTCAACGGATTCCGTTTCAGCTTTGCCGTCATCGGCACGATTCTGGGCGCGGCCGTCGTGCTTCCGATCGTCGGCCTTGCCGGAAACGACTCGCGACTGGGCTTTTCGTATGTCGGTCTCGTATTCGGAATCGTCATGGCGGTATCCATGCTCATAACCTTCGTTTCGGTGCGCGAAAGCGACCACTCGCACGACGCTCCCCTCACGGAACGCTTCTTCGAGACCTTCGCGCGCGTTTTCAGGAATCGCACGTACGTGCGCCTTCTCGTCGTCTACGCGTGCAATCTGACCGGCATTACCTTCGTGCAAACCATCCTCGTGTATTACTTCAAGTACCTGTACAACAACGAGGGGATGACGACGGTCGCCATGATCTGCCTTCTGGTTACCGCCATGTTGTGCATTCCCCTTTCCGTGCTGGTCGCCAAGAGAACGGGGAAAAAGCGGCTCTACCAGATCGCGCTCGGCATCATATCGCTTGGTTGCATGGCGATATTCCTATTTGGCCATATCCTGGGAATGACCTACACGCTCATCGTGATGGTGGTCGCGGGGGTCGGGATCGGGTTCGCCTACGTGCCGCCCTTTTCCATGCTCCCGGACGTGATCGAGGTTGACGCGGCGCAAACGGCGAAGCGCAAGGAAGGCGCATACTACGGGATGTGGACCTTCGTCTCAAAACTCGGGATAGCCCTCGCCCCCGCCCTCGTCGGATCCATTCTGGGCATCTCGGGATTTGCACCGGACGAGGTCCAGTCAGCGTCCACGCTTTTGGCCATCCGCATCCTTATCGGGCCGATACCCGTCGCCGTACTTTTCGCGGGGATCGTCGTCATCGACCGCTATCCCCTCGACGAAGCCGCCTATAAAAGAATTATCGCCGAAGAGAAACGCTAAACGCCGCCCAAACGCGTATCTATCGTTTTAAGCATCGCGTGCACGTAGCGCGCCGCGCGGGAAAGGGTCTCGGGCTCGATGTTCTCAAGGTTGTCGCTCACGCGGTGCCAATGCGGCAAATATCCCTTCACGTCGTATCCGACGACGCAGAGGGCGTCATAGCCCCTGTACCTGAGCGGGGACACCTCCTCCAGGATCAGCATGTCCCTGCCGGTCACGAGAAGCTCGGGATTCTCCTTCGCCGCGCGCTCGGCGTGCGACAGGATGCCCGAACCGGGTCGATACTCGGTCAGGTAGCTGATGCCGTGCTTGGTGGCGTAGGCGATATTGCCCGTACCGACCATCTCGATATCGATCCAGAGCGTCCCTTCCTTCGGGGGGGCGTGCTTGTCGAGATAGGCGATCATGCCGTGATTGCCGACTTCCTCGCAGCCGGTGAAGAGCAGCGTGACATCGGCGTTATCGAGCGGAGAATCCTTGAGCGTCTCGCCGATGCCGAGAAGCACCGAGACGGCCGTCGCGTTGTCGTTCGCGCCCTCGATGGTCGGCTGGAATTCGTCGGCAGCCAGGAGGAGGGCGAAGGCGAGGAAGGACGCGCCGGCGACCATCCACACAAACGGTACGTTAAAGCCGAAAAACGCCGAGGCCCAGAAATACGCGCCCGTTCCGGCGGCAAGGACGACAACGGACGATTCCATGGCCTTCATGAGGATCGGCCATGGCGGCGGGAAGATGAACCGCTGCTTGTTCGCGTCAAGATGCCCAATGAGATAGACATGGCCCTTCGACGTTCCTTTCGCGGGGATTGTCTTCACGACGTTCTGGCTGTCCCAGCGCTCGACGAGCCGGTGAAAGAGGGGCGGCCTGCAGGACAGAAGCTGAAAGAAGGTGACCGAGGCGAACAGGAGAAGGGCGCCGGCGACGATCTTGCCAGCGGGCCCGCAATACTCTCCGACGGGGAGCGCGGCGAGGCACAGTGCCGTCGTCAGCAAGGCGGGCAACCCGAGCGTGGGGATTCCCTTGAACGGCTCGACAGAGGCATTTCCGAGACCCATCCCGTCGAGGGCGGAAACCACGTACTCCGCGGCCTTTCTCTCGCCGGCTCCCGTGGGAGTCCGCCTCGGTATGTCCTTGCAGAGCGCGCGCATATGGCGCATGAGACTCTCGGCCCGCAGGCCCTTCGGTATCGCGTTCATTTCAGTACCTCCGTTGTTTAGTCATCGCTTGTTTTTTTTATTCTCGACGGCACGCGGACATCAGATCGTAAGAATCTCTTCCCTGACCGTGAATATCTCGACTGCCCGCTCGATATCGTGCACGGCGCCGGA
This sequence comes from Spirochaetales bacterium Spiro_10, assembly GCA_001604405.1. Classification (GTDB taxonomy): domain Bacteria; phylum Spirochaetota; class Spirochaetia; order Treponematales; family Treponemataceae; genus Teretinema. Next base: position 16,993 of record LVBL01000031.1, on the reverse strand, counting down.
CGTCTGGCCGGACTCGCGGTCCGCGTTGCCCGCTTCCGTCCTGGCGCTTGCCGTCCGCTCCGCGATCTCCTCGGAAGCCCCCCGCACGGAAACCGAAATGTCCACGAGACGCTTGATCTCCTCGAGAATGGTCCGGCTGCCCGAGAGCATCTCGGCCGATCCCGAACGGACCTCCTCGGTGATCTGAAGTATGTCCCTCAGGGCCTCCGCCATCTGCGCGGACCCGCTTGACTGCTCGGTGATGGAGTTCTTGATCTCGCTCTCCAGGTTCATGACGACAGTCGCGGATTTCTCTATGTCGGCGAGGGACTCCCCCATCCCGCCGGACAATTGCATGACGTCGGACACCGACGACCTGAGGATTACGACGCTCTCCTCGATATGCCGCGACTGCACGTTGGACGTCTCGGCCAGTTTCCTGATCTCGTCGGCCACGACCGAAAAGCCCCGTCCCGCTTCTCCCGCGTGGGCCGCCTCGATCGCGGCGTTCATGGCGAGGATATTCGTCTGCGAGGCAATCGCCTTGATCGTCTTGTTCGCCTCGGCAACCGCCTCGGAGCGCCCGGAAAGCGCGGCCACGATCTCCCGGAGCTTTCCCATATGGGAGCTGCCCGCCCCGATGCGCTCCTTGAGCCGCGCGTACTCCTCCGTGCTTTTTTGGAGGTTTCTCGCGATCGAGTCGATGTTGGCGAGCATCTCGGTGACCGCCGCCGTGCTTTCGCTCACGCAGGAAGACTGCGACAGGACTTTTCTGTCCTGGTTTTCTATGGTTCTGACGATCTCCTCCACGGTGGAAGACACCTCCTCGACGATCGAGGCCTCTTCCGTTACGGAGGCCTTGACCGCCGCCGCGAGCGTCTCGATTTCGCCCATGGACGCGGACGCGCTGTCAACCGCGCGGATCATGTCGAGGCTTCTTTCCGCGGCATTACGCGTTTTCTGCTTGACCGTCGAGATGATCGCATCGAGCTTGGCGACGAAGGAATCGAAGAGGTCGGACAGCTCCCCGAGCTCGTCGTCGGAGAGGCGCGGAAAATCGACCGCGAGGTTTCCGTCTTCCGCCTTGAGCTTCCGCAGGAACGCGATCGACGACCGTACCGACCGCTTCATGGACCGGGCGAAAAAAACCGCGACGAATGTCGCCATCACGATGCCGAGAAGCACGACGAGAAGATACCCGAACCACAATTCGCGGATATGTATGTCATGCGTGAGGCTCAGGATCAGTGGCGCGGCCATGTTGAAAAGGATCGTCAGGAACACCGAAAAGGTCGTGACGAAGGCCTTCAAGCCGAGCCCTATCCCGCGGGACAGTTCCGGGGTCGGAATGGCCGCGATCTCGGGCAACGAAAGGAACCGGGACGAGGTGGACTCGCCGATGAAATACGCGACGGGAACGGAGGCTATCCCCCCCGAGCAGAGGAGCAGGTTGGCTATGAGCAGGTCGGAAGGATTGGTGCCGTACAGGACGTAGAACGGCAGGACGATTACGGCGTTCGGCACGAGAACCCAGTCGACGATCATGGCGGCGGCGAGACGGACAGGATAGGAGAAGGCCGCCGTCTTGAGCCCGGAGTCCGGCCGCGCGGACGCATCCTTCAGGTAGCGCCGGATCGCCTTGAACGATTCGCGCTGGAACAGCCGGTACACGGTCATGCTGATGACGGCTTGCAAAAGAACGCAACCTGCGAACAGGGGGATGTTGACCCGGAACATTTCCATGTACCGGATGCCGAAAAGGATCAGGGGAGGAACCGACAGGACGTACGCGATGGAATAAATTCTCGTCATGTCGCCATTGAAGGCCTTCAATACGTCAGCTTTCATCCCTTCCTCCGACTCCGATGCGTCACAAGCGAAAACGGCCCTTGCCGGTCACGATTCCATGATCCGGCCGTTTATTGGCGTTGTCAAGCATATTTACCCGAAATGCGATGTCGGCAAATTCGGCGTTAAACGCGCGGAATTTTCTCCGTCCGGCGCGAAAAGTCATTGTATACTATGATTGCACGCCGCACCGTCGTGGCGGCAGACGATACGCCCGAAGATTGACGGGTTTACGAAACAGGGAGACTACCATGCGCAAGATCAGACACGCAGTGCTGACCGTACTTTTCGTCGTCACGCTTCTTCCCCTGCCCCTCGCGGCGCAGGCGAAGGGAACGATCCTTATCGCGTCGGAAAAAACCGGCTTCAAGGATGCCCTCGTCGCCGAGATGGAAACGCTCCTTACGGGCGCGGGCTACGCCGTCGTGAAGGTGAAACACCCAAAGGGCGGGCTCGAGGGATACCGGGCCGCCGACTACGCGGCGGTATTCATCACGAACTCCGGGGTAAACTCGAAGGTACGCCCCTGGGTAACCGAATGGATCGAGAAAAACCGGACCGCGAACTCCTACATACTCCTCCACACGACGCAGATTCGCGACTGGAAGGTGGAGACGAGCGTTGACGCGATTACGAGCGCATCGACGAAAAAAGAGGTGAAGAACCTCGCGAGGGAATACGTCGCGCGGATCACGGGCAAGCTGGAACGGACGGGATCCGCGCAATGAGCCGGCTGCCGAGGAACGCTCTCGTCGTGACGGGGGTGGCGCTCTACCCCCTCGCGGCCGTCGCCCTCTTTTTCCAGGGCAACTGGTACAGCTTTTTTCACAGCTACTCGCTGGGGATGTTCTTCGGTCTCGTCAGTTACTGTTACTTTGCCGTTGCCCTGGTGCTCGGCTCGCGCGTCAGGGCCCTTGACCGGATATTCGGCCATGACCGGATACTCGTCATGCACGGGATCGTCGCGGGTCTCGCGCTCGGGTGCGGGATTGCGCATGCCGTACTGAAGAAGATGTACTTCACGGAAGACACCCTGCAGTCGGGCCTGGGCTTGCTCGCGCTCGCGCTCTTCCTCGTCGTAATCCTGATGACGGTCATCCTCATGCTCGAGACCCCGCTCGACCGGATGCCGCCGCTCTCGCGCGTTCTCGGGTTTCTCAAGTCCCGCATGCGGGCCGATTACACCCTGCTCAAGCTTCTCCACAATTTCGCGGCCCCGGCCTTCGCGCTCGCGGTTATCCACGTCATCCTCGCCTCCCCGGTTCAGGAAACCGCCGGCAAGACCGCCTTCGCCGGCGTCACCGGGCTTCTCGCCGTAGCGTTCTACGCCTATCACAAGATCGCGCGGCCTGTCGTCTCGTTGCTGAACGCACACGTCGTCACGGACGTGAAACGGCTCGCCGACGGGATCGTCGAAATCGGGATGGTGCCGCGCAGGGGACGGAAAAAGAGGCATGTCGCCGGACAATTCGCCTTCTTCCGCTTTCTCGACCGGTCGTGCGGGCTCGGCGAGCACCCCTTCACCATCAGCAGCGCGCCCTCGGCAAGCGGAACGGCAATCACGGTAAAGGCCCTCGGCGACTACACGGAGAAACTCGGCGGGCTCAAGCCGAACGCGACCTGCCTCGTTGACGGCCCCTACGGGCTCTTCTACCCGGCGGACGCGGACCGCTCGTTGCTCTTCCTTGCCGGCGGCATCGGGATCACGCCCTTTCTTTCGATCTTGCGGGACTTTGCCGCGAAGTCACGCGAGGGGGACATAAGCCTTCTCTGGTCCGTGCATCGGAGGGACGAGGCCTTTGCCCTGGACGAGCTGAGATCGATAGCCTCCCGCCTTCCGGGTTTCCGCTTCCGCGTCCTTGTCACCGGGGAAGCCTCGTTCGCGGGGAACGCGCCCGACGGTCGGATTGACAAAAAGGCCATTGACGGGGAGCTCGCGCGGTTCGAGTCGGCGCGCGACGTGACGGCCTTCGTCTGCGGACCCGACGCCTTCAGGAGATCGGTGCAGGCCCTGCTTGAGGAGTCGGGGGTCCCGGAAAAGAACATCTCGTACGAGGCCTTTTCATGGTAGGCGCGCAAGCGCGGGAATTTGCATTTTCACGTCATTCAATTACATTTGAAAGTACGGAGGTGCCCCCATGCTGGGACTGAAGGTTCGCACGAAGCTGATTATCGCCTTTATCGGCATGACGTTGACCTTGTCGGCCGGGATGGGACTTTTCTCGTTTCTCGGGTCCTCCCGCATCCTGAACAAAGAAGTCGAGAAAAGCCTCCTGACCGAGGTTGACCACCTCGCCGACGCCTATTCCTCCTGGATTGACCTCCAGCTCGCCCAGCTCCAGACGATCGCCGCGGTTGCCGATTTCTCCTCGTACGACAAGAACCTCTACGCCATCCTTGACTCGGAGGCACGGCGGCTGGGCTTCAATTCCATGTCACCCGCGGACCTGAACGGGATTCTGCACCTAGCCAACGGGCGCACGGCGAACCTCTCCGGTCGTGCCTACCTGCAAAAGGTCCTCAGGGAACGCGTTCCCGCCGTATCGGATCCCGTATTCAGCGCAGTAGCCGGCGAGGAAAACCTGCTGACGGTTCTCTTCGCGGTTCCCATCATCCGCGACGGAACGCTTGAAGGCGTCCTCATAGGACAGCGAAAGGCGGAGTTCCTGAGCAAACGCCTGCTCTCGTCAAACTACGGAACGGGATCGGAGGCGTTCATCCTCAACTCGGCGGGAAAGCCGATCGCGCACACCGACCAGGAGCAGGTAATGCAGGGCGTCAACGTGCTCGAGCTCGCGAAGGAAGATCCCGGGCTCCTTCCGCTCGCGTCGGTCATCACGCGCATGACCGAGGGCAAGCGCGCGCTCGAGTCTTACTCGGTCAGGGACGAGAAGAAGTTCCTCGCGTACGCGCCGATCGGCGAATACGCCTGGAGCGCGGGCATCTCCCTCCCGGCGGACACCATCATGGCGCCGCTCGAGAGCCTGTCGTGGAATTTCACGACGCTCGCGGCCGCAAGCGTCGTGCTGGGCATCATCCTTGCCTTCGCGCTCGGCTCCGCCTTCGCGAGGCCCTTGGGCATCCTTGCGCAATCGTTCCGCGAGATCTCCCAGGGGGATGCCGACCTCACCATGCGCATTCCCATGCGGCGCGCCGACGAGATCGGTACCCTGGTGGACGGCTTCAACGGCTTCGTGGAAAAACTGCAGGGGATGATATCGAAACTGCAGGGAACGCAAGGAACGCTCGGGGCTATCGGCGCCGATTTGGCGTCGAGTTCCCACGAGTCGGCCGCGGCGATTACGCAGATACTGGCGAACATCGACGGAGTCCGCAAGCAGACGTCCTTTCAGGCCGCTTCCGTGGAAAAGATGTCCGCGGCCATGGATACCGTCTCGCGGGGAATCGATCGGCTGGACGCCCTCATCGAGACGCAGGTCACGGGCAGCGTCGAGGCCTCGGCCTCGGTCGAGGAGATGATCGGGAACATCGCCTCGGTAACGTCCTCGGTCAACATGATGGCCCAGCGTTTCGAGTCGCTCATGAAGGAGTCGCAGGACGGCCGGGTCAAACAGGAGGCGGTGGACGCGCGCGTCAAGGAGATATCCAAGCAATCGGAACAGCTCCTGGACGCGAACGCGGCGATCACGGGAATCGCCGCGCAGACGAACCTGTTGGCCATGAACGCCGCGATAGAGGCCGCGCACGCGGGAGACGCGGGAAAGGGGTTCTCCGTGGTCGCGGACGAGATACGGCGGCTTTCCGAGACGTCGGCGGAGCAATCGAGGAAAATCGGAACCGAGTTGACGCGCATCAAGGCGGGCATTGCCGAGGTCGTCGACGTTTCGCGCGAGTCCGAGACGGCCTTCTCCTCGCTCAACGCCGGCATAGAAAAGACGGGGGCGTTGGTCAAGGAGATCGAGGGCGCGATGTCGGAGCAGAAAGAGGGATCGCGGCAAATACTCGAGGCCCTTCGCGACATGAGCGAGGCCTCTTCTGAGGTCAAGGACAAGGCCTCCGAGATGAAGCAGGAAACGCGCAGGGCCATGGAGGCGATGAAGGACGTCTCCGAGGCCTCCTCCACGATAGCCGGAAGCATGGACGAGATGAGCGTCGGATCCCGGGAGATCAACGAGTCGGCCCAAACGCTGGCTAACCTCGCCGGAAAGACGAACGACAGCATCAAGGAGATGGAAGCGGTTATCGGCAGGTTCAGGACGTAGCGCGTCTAGCCGAAGGTCAGTCGCGGTCCTTGCGCAGTCCCCGCGCGGCGACCGACAGGCTGAGCGAGTCGCCGCCGTCGACGACCGTAACGCGGGCGCCGGCCGAACCGTCGCCCGACACCTCGTCCGTTTCGTACAGCACCTCGAGGGAATCATCGTCCTCGCGATCGGGGCTTTCCTGATCCCCGTTTTCGCCTTCCGTGCCGGCGCGCAGCGCAAACCGAAACGCCCCGAAGGCATACGACCGCCATTCGTAGTCCCCGCGCGCGATGTCATCATATGTCAACCAGGTCTTGCCGGCTTCGCTCTCCTCGCCATCCTCGCCGGGGGCCTCCTCCCGCCCGCCCGACAAGTCCCAACCGCACTGTGCGTCCAGGGAGCATTCGGCGACGGACGCGGTGAGCGGGTTGTTTCCGTACACGACATCCGCCGTTCGCGGCGAGTCGCTTTCCAGGGAAGCGAGTTTGACGGTGAAATGGTCGACCGAGGCCGAGCAACCGCGGCCGGCGTCCTGTTCAAGCACGGTGGCGGAATCGACCCGTATCGAAAGAAGGGCGCTGAACTCCAGCGAGCAGGGTATCGCGAACGAGACCGTCAATTCGCGTCCTGACGTCTCGAGGTACACGGGCACGAGCGCGATACGGGAATACTCGACGGCGACCGAAATGTGCACGACTTCGTCTTCCCCGGAGGAATCGACGATGGCGAACAGGACTCCGGAATCCCCGCCGAATTTCGCCCGGATCGTCTCCTCGATGATCGCCGAGAGCGCTTCGTAATAATGGTCACCGTCGTCCGAGAGATACCCAGCCAGACGGTCGTCGCACGAGAGAAGCCCCGCGAAGTCGGGAAGCACCAAATCGCCGACGTCCTGCCCGACCGAGCCCAACCGGAGCGTCACGCGCGGCCGCGCGGCGACAAGCGCGTCAACCGGTCCGGTCAGTCCGGAAGCCGCGCCGGCGTCCGCTCGTGCGGCGCGCGCGAGACAGAAAAGAAACAGCGCGAGCGCGGCCCGTTTCACGTAATCTTCATCCCGCGCAGTTTTTGCACGTCGATGAACAAGGCCATGAACTGGCCCTTCTCCGGCGAGTAGATCCTCGCCTCGTAGAGCTTGTCAAGCTCGACGGAATACTGCGTCACGGTCTCGCTTTTCCCGCTGAGCGCGACCCTCCCGAAGGTCTCTATCCAGAAGGGTTCGGTATTGGGAAACAGCTCCAGCGCGGTCTTGCCGATAAGGTCTTCCTTGCTCATACCGACACGCTTCAGGAAATTGGCGTCAGCGTCAAGAAACCGATAGTCGACCGGTTTTCCGTCAGCGTCGCAGATTATCTCGTGCAACGCAAAGGCGTCTATCGAACCGTCGGTATCAATACACTGGACGTCATTCTGCCAGGAACTCATGTATTGATCCTCCCCGCGGTCCGACCGGCCGATACGCCCCGACCGGCCGATGCGCCCCGCGCGACGGAGCGCGCGAAGGCCACGACCCGCCGTTTGTAGCGGAAGACCCATTCGGAAACGCAAAGAACGAGGAGCGGGAAGGTCACGAAAACTCGCGGGTTATGCGCATAGGCCTCCGGGAACCTTCCGTGAAGGATGCACCAGACGCCCCGGGTCGTTCCGCACCCCGGGCACTCGTGTCCGGTAAGGATCCTGAACGCGCACAACGGAAAACGCTCGCCGAGGAAGTCCTTCGGTATCGAATAAAACACGCACGCGGCGAGCGCCGCCAGGACGAACCTGGCCGCCGTCGCGTCAATCCTCTTGAAGATTTCCAGCCTGATCCGGATCATTCCGCCGCTAGACCCTTTTGATGAACTGGCCCTGCGCGTCCGTGAACTTGTCGGTTATGATGAGTATCAGGTCGATGATGGTCCATACGCCGCAACCGCCGAGGGTGAGGAGCATGAGGATTCCCGTACCGACCTTGCCCACGTAAAAACGGTGAACCCCGAGAGATCCGAGAAAGAGGCACAACAGGAGCGTCGCGAGCCAGTTCGACGATATGTCGGAGGCTATCGGCGCCGGCCGCTGGCGTACGCCGCACTTCGGGCAAATCTCCGCCTCTTTCTTGATTATCGCGCCGCATGACCTGCAAAACGCCTCGTCGGCGGCCTTGTTCGTTCCATCCGTCATATAGGTAAATCCCCTTAGCCCGTAGTATATCACGGATATTCGGATTTCACATTTTAACTTAGCAGGATGACAGTCGGCGGGGCGGACCCAAAAAAAAGACGACCGCCGTGGCGGCGGTCGTCAAAGCGCTGAGAGGTGCGGAAGGCCCGTCAGGCCTTGGCGAGGGCCTGTTCGAGGTCGGCGATGATGTCGTCGATGTGCTCGATTCCGACCGAAAGGCGCACGAGGTCGGGCGGAAGTCCGGCGTCGAGCTGTTCCTTGTCGGTCAGCTGGGAGTGCGTGGTGCTCGCCGGGTGTATGGCGAGACTCTTCGCATCCCCGACGTTCGCAAGGTTCGAGAAAAGCGAAAGGGAGTCGATAAAGCGCTGTCCCTTCTCGCGCCCGCTCGCCGCCCCGTCCGGTTTGATGCCGAACACGACCATCCCGCCGAAGCCGTTCTTGAACTGCCCCGACGCGACCTTGTGCGACGGGTCGCCGGGCAGCCCCGGATACCGCACCCAGGCAACCTTCGGATTCGCCGAGAGCCACTCGGCCACCTTGAGCGCGTTCTCGTTATGCCGGGCCATCCTGAGGGGAAGGGTTTCCGTACCCTGCAGGAATATCCAGGAATTGTCCGGAGAAAGGCAGGCGCCGAGGTTGCGCAAGGGTCCCGTCCGGAACCTCAGGGCGAAGGCGACCGGCCTCAAGGAATCGGGAAGGTCGGCAGCCCAGCGGAGTCCGTGGTACGCGGGATCGGGTTCGGTGAGCAGGGGCACGTTAGAGGACTTCCAGTCGAAGGTGCCTGAGTCGATGACAACACCGCCGATCCCCGCGCCGTGCCCGCCGATCCACTTGCTGAGACTGTGGATGACGATGTCGGCTCCGTCCTCTATCGGACGGTAATTCGTCGGGGGCGTGAAGGTGGAATCCACCACGAGCGGTATCCTGTTCTCGTGGGCTATCTTGGCGATCGCCTTGATGTTCACCACGTCGAGGGCGGGATTCCCGATCGTCTCGACAAAGAGGAACCGGGTCTTGTCCGTGATGGCCGCGCGGAAATTCTCCGGGTCAAGCGCGTCGACGAGCCTCGCGTTGATTCCCTGGTCCTTGAGGAGAACGGTGAACATGGTATAGGTTCCGCCGTAGAGATTTCTCGCGGAGACGAACTCGTCCCCCGCGCGCGCGAGCGCCAGCGCCGTGTAATGGATCGCCGCAGTGCCGGACGAGGTGACTACCGCGGCTGCGCCGCCCTCGAGCATCGCGAGCCGGTTTTCCAGGATCTGCCCGGTCGGGTCGCCGAGACGCGTGTAGATGAATCCGAGCTCCTTGAGCGCGAACAGATTCGCGCCGTGCTCGGCCGAATCGAAGTTGTACGCCGTGGTGCGCCATACCGGCACGCCGCGGGCCTTCGTGGTCGGATCGGGATTCTGCCCCCCGTGAACCGCCACGGTCTCCAGACGAAACGCTTTTGCCATACCTTTTCCCCCATTTCGAGATGTAGTCGCTGAACCCGCCGCCCCGTCAGGGCGTCATGGTCCGCCTTCGCGCCCTATGTCATTCTCCCCACAGCCACGTGGACAGATACCGTTCGCCGGAATCGGGAAGGACGACGACGATCGTCTTTCCCGCGTTTTCGGGCCGCTTCGACACGGTCAGCGCCGCCTCGAGCGCCGAGCCCGAGGATATCCCGACCAGGATACCCTCTTCCTTCGCGGCGCGACGCGCGACCGTTCCGGCCTTCACGTCGTCCGTCTGGTATATCTCGTCTATGACCGACGTATTGAGCACGCCGGGAACGAAACCCGCGCCGATCCCCTGAATCTTGTGCGGCCCGGGAGCCCCACCGGACAGCACGGGAGAGGCGGCAGGCTCTACCGCTATCACCTTCACGGACGGTTTTTTCGACTTGAGGAATTCCCCCGCCCCGGTCACGGTGCCCCCCGTACCGACGCCCGCTATGAGTATGTCCACGGCCCCGTCGGTGTCCTTCCATATCTCGGGTCCCGTCGTAAGCCGGTGAATCTCGGAATTGGCGGGATTGTTGAATTGCTGGGGGACGAAGGAATTCGGCGTCTGCGCGGCGAGTTCCTCCGCCTTGGCGATCGCCCCCTTCATCCCCTTCGCGCCCTCCGTCAGTACGAGCTCGGCCCCGTACGCTACAAGGAGCTTTCTCCGTTCAACGCTCATCGTCTCGGGCATGGTGAGTATGATGCGGTACCCCTTGACGGCGGCCACCGCCGCGAGCGCGATCCCGGTGTTGCCGCTCGTCGGCTCGATGATGACGGTATCCTTCGTTATCTTGCCGTCCCGTTCGGCCGCCTCGATAAGCGCGAGGCCGATACGGTCCTTCACGCTCGAAAAGGGATTGAAACTTTCAATTTTTGCGTAGATGGTCGCCCCGCCCTCGTTAATGCGGTTGATCCGCACCAAGGGCGTGTTCCCGATCAAATCCGTAATCCTTTCAGACCGAGCCATATGCACCTCCATATTCGATCATCCCTTATATCTTACTATTACGATGTAATTTATAGCATAAGCAGTTTATCTGTCAAGTCTTTTTTTTTATTATTTATACCGTTTTAGTAGGTTATTATACTTTTACGAACATTCCTTCTATATGAAGTACATATATGACTCGTCCGGATCGACTGTCCCGATCATGGAGGCCAGGGTAATCCGGTCGATTACGCCCGCGACACGCTCATTGAGCCGGTCGTACACGGACCTCCTGATGCACCGGCGCAGGGCGCTCTCGGTCTCTCCGGGACGGAGGGGATCGACGAGGAGCATATCGCCCTCCAGGTCCCGAAGGGCGTCCCCGACGACGATCGACTCAGGCCTTCGCGCGAGGGTATACCCTCCCGAGGCCCCTTTGACCGACCGGATATAGCCGCTTCGACGGAGGATGACCGCGACCTGCTCGAGATAGCGCGCGGATATCGCCTGCCGCTCCGCCACGCTCGCGAGGGACACATGGGGTTCGTCCATATGCTCCGCAAGGTCTATGAGAAGGCGTATGCCGTAACGTCCCCGCGTGGAAAGCTTCATATGGTGTATCCCTTTTCGGCCATCAGCTCCGCGTCGTATTCCCGCGCGAGATCCGCCAAGGTGACGGAATCGACGACGTCGCGTATCTCGCGATACAGGTGGGCCCAGGTATGCCGCGTGATGCACGCCGCCTCGGACGGGCAGGTCCCGGCGGAAAGGCAGGCCACGGGCTCCAGGGTTCCCTCAACGGCGCGCAATACGTCGCCCGCGGTTATCTCGGAAGGATCGCGGCCGACTACATAGCCGCCCCGGGCGCCGCGGATGCCCTGCACGATGCCCTGTTTTTTCAGGCCGATGAACAGTTGCTCGAGATACCCGTCCGAAATGCCGGTAGCCTCCGACAGTGCCCGTATGCTCGCGTATTCACCCGAGGGAAGGGAGGCCAGATACAACAGCGCCTCGAGCGAGTATTGTCCCCTCGTGGATATCCTCATAAAAACTCCTACTAAATATGTTGTCTTTATAAAGATAAACCCGGGGAGGTGCGCGGTCAAGCTCGGGGAAGGGAACGGGAAGGAAACCCAATGGGCGGAACGCCCCTACCGGCTCGGGGCGGTATAATCGTCGACGTCGAATTCGCGGCGTTTGAAGTAGTATTTCCTGTCGTCATCCGTGATCTTGCGCAAGACGCGGCACGGGTTTCCGGCCGCCAGCGAATCGCTCTCGACATCCCGGGTAACGACGCTTCCCGAGGCGATGACGACGTTGTCCCCGATATGCACGCCCGGATTGATCACGACGTTTCCGCAGATCCAGACGTTGTTCCCTATGGTTACCTCGATACCGTACTGATACCGGGAATTCCGGGACTCGGGATGAATGGGGTGGCCCGCGGTAAATACGGACACGTTCGGCCCGAAGAGGACGTTATCCCCGATCGTGACCCGCCCGCAGTCGAGGATGGTGCAGTTCACGTTCGCGTAAAAGTCCTCGCCGACGGATATGTTCTTTCCGAAGTCGCAGTGGAAGGGTTGATCGACGCATATCCACTCGCCGGTCCTGGCGAAAAGACGGGTGAGGATCTTTTTCCGCCGCCTCCACTTCGTCGGATCGCAGCGGTTGTACTTGTATAGCAGTTTTTTCGCCCGGTTCAAATCGTCCAGAAGACCGTCTTCCCAAATCTTGAACGGCAATCCCGCGAGCATTCGTTCACGCTGGTTCATGTTTCGTCCCCTTCGTTCGATGGCCTGCTGCGATGTCCCGATCGCGGCACGGTCAAGTCCTCATGCCTCCGGGACGAGCCCGGAAACAACCTGCCGATAGAACGCGAGTCCGCCGGAAACAAGCAGGGAAAGGCCGACGTGCGTTCCGCCCGGTACGGCCGTGGCGTAGCGTACGACGCCATGCACGGGAAACTCCATCCCGACGGGATACGCTACAACCTCAGCGCCGATCGGAAACTCGCGGGACGGAAGAACGGAGATAAAACCGAAACCGGTGATGCTCGCGTCGTAGGCGCGAACCTCGATCAGTCCGCCCGAGAGCCGCACGGAATAGGACCCGTACTGCTCCGGCAAGCGCTCGCGGCCAATGCGCGGCGCGTGCCTCTTCTCGTAGAATTCCATCACACCGATCCTCCCGCAACCCGGACCCGTTAGCCGATGCCACAATATCCCGATTTCGCGAAAAAGGAAATACCGCGCACGCGCTTCAGTCGTCCGCTATGGCCTCGGATACCCGGGCGAACTCCTTTTCGTTCGCGAGAAAACCGTCCACGACCTCGGGGTCGAAATGCGACCCCGAGCCTTCGGAGACGATCCTGACCGCGTCGGCGTGGGGCAACGCCTCCTTGTACGGACGATTCGAGATCAGCGCGTCGTAGACGTCGGCCACGGCGAGCACGCGCGCGGTAAGGGGAATATCCCTTCCGGAAATCCCGTGGGGGTACCCGGTGCCGTCCCATCGCTCGTGGTGCGCCTCGGCGATCTCGCGCGCGTACATGAGCGACGAGTCGCCGCGGATGTGCCTCATCGACTCCAGCATGGCCGCCGACCCGAGCGTGGTGTGCGTTTTCATGACGGAAAACTCGACATCGTCGAGGGAGCCCTTCTTGAGCAGGATCGAGTCGGGGATGCCTATCTTCCCGATGTCGTGGAGCATCGCCGCGTGGGAAATGAGCCTGATGCCGTGACTGGAGAACGGATGCGAGCGGGCGAGCGAACAGAGCAGTATCTCCACGTATTTCCTGATTCTCTGCAGGTGTCCGCCGGTCTCGCGGTCCCTGAATTTAGCGACTATGACGAGCGCGTTCAGCATCTCCTCCCTCGTCATTCGAAGTTCGCTCTTGCGCGTGCGCAACTCGTCCTTCAGGTGGATATTCGCCGAAACGTCCTGGATCATCACCATATGCGCGTCGTCGGCTCCCGCCTTCCCGAGGGGAGTCGCCGTGACCGTCGCGTGGACGACCGCGCCGTCGGGCCTGAGATACCGCTTCGTCCTGTCCATCTGGCTTTCGCCCGTGTCGCGCATTTTGTAGATGAAGTAGACGTCCCGTATGAGGTCGTCCGGGTGCGTGAACTGCATCCAGGTTTTGCCGACGAGACAGTCCCTCGGGCGTCCCAACATCGCGCAATAGGCGTCATTGACGCGCATGATCGTTCCGGTCACCGAATTGATGATGGCGAGTCCGATGGGAGCGGTCATGAACACCTTGCTTTCCAAATCGATCGCGGGGTGATTCATGGCGGCGCCGCCTGAAACAAGCGCCGGGCAGCGAACGGTATGAGAGGTATCTCGTGAAAGCGCGAACCAGGCCCACGTATATGGACGTCGTGAATGAGCGTTTCGCAAGGACACTTTTTGTAATGACGCACCTTCAGGATTCGCATATATACTCCTGCGCGGTCATTGCACTATTTTGTCTGGAATACTTCTCTAGATACGACTATATATCTATAAGTTATATTCTACCGTCATTATAATGCCTTTTGGTTACTTTTCAAGCACTTTTTTGGGGATTATCTGCTCTTTGGGTCACATCCGGACGTATTGGACATGATATACTTGGGGTGCACATGACACGCATTCAGGAAGTATTGGCACACAACATCAAGGAACTTCGCCGTCTCTCCCAGTTGACACAGGCGCAACTCGCCGAGAAAGCCAGTATCTCGGGAAACTACGTGGCGTTGATAGAGCGTGGCATGAAATTCCCGTCAGCCGAGATGATCGAGCGTATCGCGGTCGCGCTCGAGGTGGATTCGACCGAGTTGTTCCGCCCGAGGGAACAGCGTTTCACGAATCCATGGAACTGGGCGTCGCACGCCGCCACCTGAGCGTCCGGCTAATGGACCGGCTTTTCCCCCTGCCGGGTAAACATGACGAAGAAATAGCCTTTCCGGGGACAGAGGGCCGTACCGGTAAAGGCCGCGTCGTTGAGCGAGGAATGCATGACGTAGGTGCGCGCGTGACCCTCGAGGGCGACGGGACCGAAAATCGAAAGCCAGTGGCGCAATTCCTCGTGCTGCAGTTTTTCGCTGGCGAGTTTGCCGAGGACAGACGCGGCGTCGACGCCCAGCAATCTCTCAAACAGGGGATTCACCTCCGTCGTGTAATAGTCGACGGCGGTACCGTCCGAATCGCACACGATCTTGTGCATCGCGGCCGCGCAGGGCATATGGACAAAGATATCGTGGAGCAAGGGATACTGGGCGATAATCCTCTCTTCGTCGCGCACTGCTCTCATGGCACACCCCTTCGTCGTATCACCAATAAGTATAGACCCTTCAAGGCCAATTTACTAACGGTTTATTCCGGAGCCGCCTCGGGGCCTGATCGCGCGTGAATTTCGTTGCCTCTCCACGCCGCTCTCAGTAGCATTACAGCGGAGGTATCGGGATGAAATACACGGCTAACATTTTCGCTATCTTTCTTCTGTCGTGCGCGGCCCCGGTGGCGGCGTACGGAGCGGAAGGGGTAACGGTTATGGAGCGGCCCGCCGGAACGTTTCCGTCCGAGGCCGGCACGCTGCAGCTCACGAAAATAGTCTCCGGCTTGCATCATCCCTGGGCCTTCGAATTCCTTCCCGACGGGGACCTGCTCGTTACGGAACGACGGGGCAACCTGCTTCGTATCGGAAACGTTCGCGCCTCGCGCGTTACGGGATTGCCCCAGATAGCGGCGGGCGGCCAGGGAGGCCTTCTGGACATCGCCCTTGGCGCGGACTTCCCGCAACGGGGAACGGTGTTCATGACCTACTCGGCGGGAGGTTCGGAGGGCAGGGGCACCGCCGTAGCGCGAGCCCGTCTTGACGGAACGGTTCTCGAGGATTTGCGGGTCATCTGGGAGATGTCGGGCAAAACCCAGGCGGGCCATCACTTCGGATCGCGAATACGCGTGTTGCCGGACGCTACCCTGCTCTTCAGCGTCGGCGACCGGGGCTCGCAGAACCGCGCCCAGAACCTGTCGGACGAGGCGGGGAAGACGCATCGGATCGGACAGGACGGATCGGTTCCCGCGGACAATCCGTTCGTCGCGACGCCGGGGGCGCTTCCCACGATATACAGTCTCGGTCACCGCAACATACAGGGACTCGTCGTCGATCCCCGGAACGGGGACATATGGGCAACCGAACACGGACCGCAGGGAGGGGACGAGATCAACCGCATACGTCCAGGAAGAAATTACGGATGGCCCGTCGTGACGCACGGACGCGAGTACGGATCGGGCGCGGTGATCGGCGAGGGCGTATCAAAGCCGGGAATCGAAAACCCGCTGATGCAGTGGACGCCGTCCATCGCACCCTCGGGTCTCATGGTGCACTCGGGGAAAAACGTTCCCGCATGGAAGGGCAGCATCTTTTCGGGAAACCTCGCCGGTCAGCGTCTCGTGCGCCTGACGACGGAGAACGGACGGATAGCCTCAGCCGAGACGCTCCTTGTCGGCGCGATCGGACGCATCCGCGACGTGCGCGAAGGCCCCGACGGTTCCGTCTATCTCCTCACCGACTCGGCGGACGGGGCCTTATACCGCCTCTCGCCCGCGCGTCCCTGACAGCGCGACACTACGGGCGCCGGCCTGAACCGGCGCCATGTCGGCTAGTTTCGCATCTTCATGGTAACCGTATAATCGGTCGCGGTCCAGTCGGGGTCGATCTTCATGACGAGATCGAGATCCGTCACACCTTTGGTGAAGACGTACTTCCTTTCGGCCTCCTTGCACGTAAAGGAGATCCTCGCCTCCGAAGCTCCGACATCCACCTTGAAATCCGTTATCTTGTCCTTGAAATCGAACACGACATTCCCGGAGGTATCGAGCAGACGGATGGAGTTCGCGCCGAACTCCCACACCGCGTTCCAGTTCGGGTCAAGCCACTTGCCCTTGGGAAATTTTCCGAGATCGATATCCTCCGCGAAACCGAGCGCGGAACCGATACATACGAAAGCAAGAATCGCCAAAAAACGTTTCATCTTGAGCCTCCTCAGTGTTATAACCATGAAGTATAGGCATGCGTGGCGAGAAAGCAATTGTTTACAATTGCATACACCATATTGACAAGTAAACATCAGACCTTAAATACAAATAAAAAAAATAGTTTTACTCCCTTGCATTATTTGACAACGGATTTTCTATAACCTACAGTTTTCTTATGGCAGTTTTGGAAAACCGGAACGGATAGGATCTTCAATGGACAAAGAGGCGCTTTTTACCGAAATCGGCCGATGCCTGATGAACTACGAGACGGGAGACTTTTTGCTCCTTTCGGATCTCAGCGACGCGGTTATGTCGCTCAAAGACCATTTTATCGAGTCCGAAACGGGATCAGGTCTTGTAGACTGGAT
>LVBL01000111.1 GCA_001604405.1 Spirochaetales bacterium Spiro_10 | reverse complement strand
CGAAGCCTTCGCTCGTAACGGTGCCGAAGAAGTAAATCTCGGGTATCAGGCCGACCGAGAGGCGGAGGCGGTCGCCCCGATAGGGATAGATGCCGACGCCGCAAAACAGCATGACGCCACCGAGCGTATCCGAATCGATGCGCTCGGACCCGGCGATTATCGTGTTCTCGTACTCCCAGAGCATGAGAAAGCCGCCGACGCCGGCGGTAAGATAGGGGCAAAATACGCGCCACTCGGGAAACGGCAGGTAGGTTGCCTCGCCGCCCGCGCGCAGGAAGTAGAGACTTCCGTCCACGGAAAGGTCGAGGTCGCTGCCCGGTTTCGGCTCGATCGAGCGAAGCCCGACGAATACGGCGCCGGAAAGGGACCCCTCTCCGCTCATGGACACGACGAAGTCGGCGGCCCAGTCAGGACCGCAATCCCCGTACGACAGGATAGCCGTAGAACCCCGAATGCCGTAGTTCAGCTGAGTGAGGCCGGATCCTTCGCCAGGGGAATCGTCCAGGTCGTCGGCGGGGCTGTCGTTTCCGCCGCTACCGCGATACGGCGGGGGATCATAGTCGGGAGGGCGCGCGCGGTCGGGTACGCGCCGTGAGCCTTCATGATCGTCCCGCGCCTTGTCCATGGCGTCGCTCAGGCTCCCCCTGCTGCGGTACGGCGAGGTGGAGCAGGAGACGGCAAGCGCGCAGGCCGCCACCAAGGCCAAGACCCGGAAAAGGGCTTTTATTCGCATCGTTTCCCCCAAACATGTACTTGCGCCGCATCCCCAACGGCCTTTACTATAAGTATATGAGCGTAACGAATCGAAAACAGGGCCGACGGCGCATTACTCCCATTTTCAAGAGCGTAGGCACGGAAGGCGTCGGATCCTCGCCCGGAACGCCCATCTATATCGGGGACCGCGTACCGGCCGAGGCGACCTACTCGCTGATCCAGTACAACCAGACTACCGCGTCCGTGGTTACGCCCGAAAGCCTCGAGGAAACCATCCTGATGCAGGATCCGGACATGATCAACTGGATCAACGTGAACGGCTTCGCGAGGCAGGAAGACTACCGGCGCCTGTGCGGATACCTGAAACTCGACCCGCTTACGGCGGAGGATATCGTCAACACGAAACACCGCCCGAAGGTGGAGGATTTCGGACACTACCTCCTGGTCATCGCGAAGATGATATCCATGCGCGAGTCGGGAACCGTCGAATACGAACAGATCAGCGTCATACTCACGGAGAACGCGATCGTCACCTTCCAGGAGACGCCGGGAACGTTCCTCGACCCGGTGCGCGACCGGATAAAGGGAACGGGCCGGCTCAGGCGGGCGGGAACCGACTATCTCCTTTACGCCATCCTCGACGTGATAGTCGACAACTACTTCGACGTCCTTGAGCGTCTTGGGGCGCAACTCGAGATATTCGAGGAGGAAAGCGTGTCGGCGGCGGACTCGCGGCAATTCATGAGGGGAATGCAGAACCTCAAATCGGAGCTAAACCACCTGAGGAGGATACTCTGGCCGGTACGCGACTCGATCAGCGCGCTCCTGCACGCGGAAACCCCGCTCATCGGCGAGACGCTCGAGCCGTTCCTCCGCGACCTGTACGAGAACGCGATACAGATCATCGAGGTGCTCGACAATTACCGCGAAACCGCGTCCGGCATACAGGACGTGTTCCTTTCCTCGCTATCAACGAGGATGAACGAGGTGATGAAGGTCCTGACGATCATATCAACCATCTTCATCCCGCTCACCTTCATCGCCGGCGTATACGGCATGAACTTCGTGCACATGCCGGAGATAGGATCGCGGTGGGGATATCCCGCCGCGCTCGCCGGAATGGGTCTCGTCGCGGGCGCGCTCATCGTCTTCTTCAAGCGGAAGAAATGGCTCTGAGCCGCCCGTGGTTCAGTGCAGGCTCGCCCCGTTCGTCTTCGCGACGTCGCGATACCAGTAGCCCGAGTCCTTGATCGTCCGCTTCTGCGTCTCGAAATCGACGTGAATGAGCCCGAACCGCTCCTTGTATCCCTCAGACCACTCGAAATTGTCCATGAGACTCCAGTGGAAATAGCCGGCGATGTTCGCGCCGTCCTCGATGGCCTTCTCGAGCGCGAGCAGATACCTCCGCGTGAAATCGATGCGCTGGGGATCGTGCACCTTTCCGTCAAGGTGGACCCAGTCGCTGAGCGAAAGACCGTTTTCCGTGACGATGACCGGAAGACCGTACCGTTCCGACAGGAACCTCGGTCCCCATCTCAGGGTGTCCGCGTCGACGTTCCACTTGATCGCGGTTTGCGGGTACCCGCTCTTCTGCGGCACTACCACGGGATTCCCGTTCTCGTCGGCCTTGATGTGCCTGCCGGAGTAGAGGTTGATCCCGCAAAAATCGAGTTTTCGGGAAATGAGCGGAAGGTCCTTCTCCCATCCCCCGGGCAACGACCCAGAAATCTCCGCGAGGATGTCCTCGGGGTAGGCGCCCAGGAACACGGGATCGGAAAAGAGGGAGACGGTCCAGAAAAGCGGACGGGCGGACGTGTGGCAGAATTGGGCGCGCCTCGCGGCCTCGATATCGGCGGGGCTCTCCGTCGCGGGAATCATCGTCTGCGTGGTCGGCACGTATCCGATCCTGAACCGGTCACCGCCTATGCCGCGCAGTACGTCGACCGCCTTTCCGTGGGCGACGAGCGAATTATGGGCGGCCCGTATGACGTCAGCCTGGGGAAGCTTGTACCCCGGCGCCTGAACGCCCTGAAGCAGCGAAAGGCCGAGAAAGCACTGGGGCTCGTTGAAGGTCATCCAGTTCGACACCCTGTCGCCGAGCTTTTTCGCCACGGCAGACGCGTATTCCGCGAAGGCGTCCGATATGGCGGGATTGCACCACCCGCCCTCAAGCTGAAGGACGTGCGGCAAGTCCCAATGATAAAGCGTGCACCAGGGCTCGATCCCCGCGGCAAGGAGCTCGTCGACGAGCCGGGAGTAGAAATCGAGGCCCTTCTCGTTTACGGCCCCGCGGCCCGCGGGGACGACGCGAGGCCAGGCGACGGAAAACCGGTATGCAGGCAGGCCTATCTCCTTCATCAGGGCGACGTCGTCCTTGTACCTGTGATAATGGTCGCAGGCTACCTTTCCGGTATCCCCGTTATATGTCTTTCCCGGTTCGGAAGAGAATACGTCCCAAATGGACCGGGACTTCCCGTCCTCATCCCAGGCCCCCTCAATTTGATACGCGGCGGTAGCCGCGCCCCATACGAAATCAGGTGGAAATGCCATGAAAACTCCTGTAGTATGTCGCTATCCCGAGTGTAGCGGAGTCGTTTAAAAATTGGAAGTAAACCAGGACCGATTTGTTTCTTTTTTCAACAATTTGCTTTCCTTTTTTTCTTCCGTTTTTCGGGACGCCGGGAGACTTTTTCCGGACGGGAAACTCGCGCGTCGGCCGGTCGTCATGATACATTCGGCCCTTTCGGCCTTCGGTCACGTCCCCCTCGGACCCGCTACCGTCCTTGAGGCCCTCAGGCGCGCGGCGCGGAATGC
>LVBL01000110.1 GCA_001604405.1 Spirochaetales bacterium Spiro_10 | reverse complement strand
CGCGCTTGGCGAGAATGCCGAGGTTGGAGACGAGAACGTTCTTGGTTATGAGCGAGCCCGAGTTGTAACCGCTCATGTAGTATGCCGGATGGCACGGATCGTCCTTGTACTGCCAGTAGGTGCGCCGGATCTCCCAGGGCAGGTCCCCGATCATGTCCCAGTAGCTGTATTCGGAGTCTCCGTCCGAAGCGAACCCGTCAGACGGCATGGGCAGGGACGAGAAATCCTGATGGTCGGCCGCGCATTCGTACATGACGTGCCGCCGCCTGAAGGAAACCTTGAGCTGTATCATCCCCGCCGGGTCCTGCTTGACAAGCCCCGTCAGGTCGATGCCGCGCGGGACGTAGCGGTTTTTCATCCCGTCGTTCCAGTCGAAATCGAAGGATCCCGACCATACCGGCTCTCCGACGCGATAGAGCTCGCGCGTGCCGTCGAGCTCGTTAACCTGCAGGAATTGCAGGACGTTGTCGCCGTATATGCGGTAGGCCTGCACGAGAACGCCGCGCAGGTTCTTGGTCTCCAGGGGAACGATGACCCCGTCGGTTTTGGGGAGGATGACCCCGTCGGTCGCGAACCGGACCTCGGGTTTTTCCCACTGAGAGCTGATCCTGGCGGAGACCGGGATCGCGAGGGCCTTGCCCGATTCGCTTTTCATTCCCTCGAGCACGGAGACCTCGGAATCGGCCTTCCATCCGTCCGCGCTGTAGAGGTTCAGGACGTTGCCGTCTATCGAATAGCGCACGTTGATCTCGGTTCCGACGCGCACGAAACCCCGCGCGTCCTGAAGGGGGTCGAGTCTGTCGGAGAAACGTACCTGGATGCGGGAGGGATCCTCGGACGCGATCTCGAGCACCCGGAATTCCTCGCGCTTCGGAATGAGCCATGTCTTGTCGCGTGTTCCCCCGTGACCTGAGGCTTCCTCCCAGGACAGGGTGAGGTACCGGGTCGCGTCGCCGCGCGCTATCGCGGGCACGGAAAAATCGTGGCGCGCGGACACTCCGTCCGTTTCCCACGTTATGCCGATTCGCTCGCCGCCTTTCGCCTTGCCGAGCCGGGCCCTGACTTTCTTCTCGGCTTCGTTCCGAGCGATGGGGATATCCGAAAGGACGTAGCCCCTCAGCGTCAGGGTGCCGTTCGCGCCGTCGTCGGCGGTAAGGCCCTCGGGCACGACCCTGATCGAGGCCGGCGCGACGCTGTATTTGGCCGAAAATCCGCGCTCGCGCGCTTCCTTGCCCGCCAGAAGCCCCGTGTCGACCGAGAGCGTCACCGTCGATTCCGCCCGGTAGGGCCGCGCGGGGACGAACTCTATCGTCCGCTCGTCGCGGAGGCTCCATGCGCCGTCCTGGCGCGGACTGAGCGATACGGCCTTCCCGAGGGAGTCGGGCGCCGCGATAGGCTCGATGAACCTGACCGTCAGGGGATCCATGCGCCCGATCCTGCTGACCGTTATCTCCTCGACGCCGTCAAGCGCCTGCGAGGGGAACGGGGTCGCGCCGGCTCCGAAAAGGACAAATCCGGCGCATACAACTGCCGCGGCGGCCATGGCCGCGCCCGCGATCGCGAAACGAAGGTGGTTTTTCATGCGTTCCAGTATAGCACGTTGGGCGCGGAAAACGTCCAGTGACGGTTACGGCGAAACGGAAAGGGAAAGGGTAGGGTAATCGAATACGGCGCCATTCAGGATGACGTCTCCGAGGAACAACGAGAGCCGCTCGTTATCGAGGATGTCGTCGAGGGATTTCGCCCGCGAGATGTCCGGTCCCGATACCGCCGGCTTCTCCCTCCGGGCGGAATCCTCCGACGCGAGGGATACAAGCCGTCCGGTCAGTTCCCGCGTCAGCGGAAACGGATCGGTCGGACACGGGCGAATCCGCTTGCGCCTCAGCGCCGTCCGCTCGGCGGCGAGCCACTCGGCGTACCGGTCAAGGGATGCCCGCAAACGGGCCGTGGACACGCCACGGGTGCCATAGAGATCCGCCATGTGACAGAGCAGCACGAATACGGCATCGGGAAGCGAGAGGTGTTCGCGGTAGATCGAATGGGGAATTTTCGTCGGCATCCCGGACTCGTCGAGGACGCGAAACCAGCGGGTCATCTTCTCCGTCTCGCGATTTCCGGTTTTTGGCATGCCCGACGCCCTGTTTTCCGAGAAGAGGTCCCCGTAGAGGGGAAGAAGGTCCGGGCGATAGCCGGAAAGCGCGGTCATGAAGTGTTCTTTCTGGCGTCCGGGCCTGAGGGTAAGGCCGCCGGGCTGTATGAACTGCGCGCCTGAATCCCTGCAGGCGGCGAAGAGCCGGTCCGCCGACTCCCTTTCGGCCGAGAGTCCCGGACACAGGGGCATCGCCATGACGCCCGAGCGGAAGCCCGCCTTTCGGGCGCTCTCGACCACGGCGAGCCGCTCGGCCGGGGACGAGGCCCCCGGCTCCAGAAGCGCCGCGAGACGGGTGTCGAGCGTCGTGACGGTGACCATGACGAGGGCGTTCCTGAAGCGCGAGAGCACGTCGAAATCGCGGAGGATGAGGGTGTTCTTGGTGAGGATAACGATGCCCTGGCCCGTATCGGCCATCCGCTCGAGCGAGGCCCTCGTGAGGGCGAGTCGCGCCTCAAGCGGCTGGTATACGTCCGTCACGCCGGAACCGACGCCGATCGCCCCCTCCTCGAGGGAGGCGAAACCCCGGTCCGCGTCGCGGCCGATCGCCTCGGCCACGTTGAAGCGCGCGGCGACGTCGCGGTCGAAGACGCCGTCGACGTAATACCGTTCGGCGCGGCCGTCGCAGTAGGCGCATCCGTGGGCGCACCCGCGGTACGCCGAGAGCGCGCGGTGCAGGCAGGCGAAAAAGGGATCGGGCAGCGACGCCTTCGTGATCCCCGACTTCGCCTCGAGGCGCGGGACGGTAGCGTCGTCCGTCACGCGGCTATTCCTCCACGGTCAGCGTCGCCGAGGCGAGGCTTCCGGACCTCGAGTCGTGGCCGACGAGAATGTCGAACTCCCCTGGCTCCACGACCTTCCTTCCGTCGGGCAGGACGATGGCGAGCGAGCCGACTTCGAGCGCGAGCTCGGCGGTTACGGTGGCTCCCGCGGGTACGTCGACTTGCGCGAAGGCCTTGAGCGACTTGACCGGAGTGACGATGGAGGCAAAACTGTCGGAGACGTACAGCTGTACCGTCTCCGTGCCCGCGCAGTCGCCCGAGTTCGTCACGTCGACGGACACCCGTATCGTATCGGTCGCACGGGCGCGCGCGGAGGAGAGTCGCGGCGCGCCGTAGCGGAAACGCGAGTAGGAAAGCCCCTCGCCGAAGGCGAAGAGGGGGTCGCCGGGGCAGTCGTGATAGGAGCCTTCGTGCCAGCCGGGGAGCTGGTTGTAATACACGGGGAGCTGCCCTGTCTTTCTCGGAAACGAAATCGGAAGGCGGCCTCTCGGGTTGTACTTCCCGAAGGCGATCTCGGCGGCGGCGGTGCCGCCCTCGGTTCCGGAATTGAAGGTTTCGAGCACGGCGTCGGACGCCGCGACGACGCGGGCGAACTCGAGCGGCTTACCGTTGACCAGTATCGAGACGAGCGGTATGCCCCGTTTCGAGCAGACGGCGGAGAGCTCCTCGACGAGCCTGTCCTGGGCGCCCGAGAGGGCGAGGTCGGCGCGGTCGTGCGTCTCGCCGGTCTGAACCAGGGTATCCCCGACGCAGACGAACACGATGTCCGCCTTCGCCGCGAGGCGACGCGCCCGCGGGATCGTGTGGTTGTCCGGGTCGAATATGTCGCATCCCTTGTCGTGCAGGACGCGCACCCCGCGCTCCGCCGCGAGGGCGCGGAATCCCTCGAGCATCGTGATGACGCGAAAGGAGGGGACCGCGTCGAGATGGGGAACCGGGTGCGTGAAGAAGGTCCAGTCGCCGAATTGCGCGCGGACGGAATCCGCGTTCGGGCCGATTACCGCGATCGTCCGGACCTCTCTCGCGCGCGACGGCGGAACCGCCATTCCGTCTCCCGCGTCACCCCTTGCCCTGACCGGAAGCGCGGGCTTTCCGCGCACGTCGCCGTTTTTCAGAAGCACCATGGACGCGCGGGCCGCCTCGAGGTTTTCCCTCCGGTGTCTCTCGCAGTTGAATACGGCCTCCGCGCTCCGGGCTAGCGGGTCCTCGGCCAGGGGCGTCGTCTTTACCTTGTCCGGGTTGTCGAAGATGCCGGCCCTGATTTTCACGGAAAGGATGCGCCGTACCGCGTCGTCGATCTGGTCGAGCGGGATCGCCCCCGCGCGGATCTCCTCGAGCGCGGCCTCGTAGAATTCGGGGGAGGTCATGATCATGTCGTTGCCGGCGTTGACCGCGATTCGCGCGGCCTCCCGCGCGTCCCGCGCGACGCGCTGGCGCTTCACGAGGCTCGTCAGGTTCGACCAGTCCGTCACGACGAAACCGTCGAACTTGAGTTCCTCCTTGAGCACGCCGCGGATGAGCTCTCCGTGGGCCGAGCAGGGAACGCGGTCGACGCTCTCGTATCCCGCCATGAAGGTCTCGCACCCTGCCTTGACCGCCTCCTCGAAGGGGGGAAGAAAGACGTCCCGCACCGTGCGCATCGATACCGGCGAGTCGTACGAGTCGCGTCCGCCCGTGCTCTCCCCGTAGGCTATGTAGTGCTTGGCGCACGCGATGATGCGGTCGGTATCCGAGGGATCGGACCCTTGGTATCCGCGGACGACGGCGGCGCCCATCTTTCCCGCGAGGCAGGGATCCTCGCCGAAGGTTTCGTCGATCCGTCCCCAACGGAGGTCCCGTCCGAGACAAAAGACGGGGGAGAAGGCCCAGTGAAGGCCCTCGGCGGCTACCTCGCGGGCGGTGATCTCGCCCATCCTTTCCGCGAGCGCGGGGTTCCAGCTCGCGGCGAGCGCGAGCTGGGTGGGAAACACGGTGGCGCCGTTGTGGATGGCGTGCCCGTGGATGGCGTCGATGCCGAAGATGACCGGGATGCCGAGCCGTGTCCCGGTAGCGAGGCGCTGAAGCCTCCTCGCGTTGTCGCCAAGCGTGTGTAGGAAAGAACCGGCTCCGAGCTTCGCCCATCGATCGGCTTCGTCCGGAGTGACGGTGCTATAGCTGATCTGCACCATCTGCGCGACTTTTTCCTCGAGCGTCATGGCGGACAGGAGAAGGGCGACGCGTTGCTCCGCGGGAAGGGAGGTATCGGTCCAGGGGCGTGATTGATCGTGCATGAGGACTCCTGACGGGTAAATGTTTATATGAAAAACAATTATCGGATGGATTGACGGTTTTTGCAAGCCATGAGCGGTCAGGGGTGTTATATACCTACCGGTAGGTATATAACCCGCATACTCGCAAAAAACGATTACTTATCGCGTTTTCTCCCGCGACCCTATATACTCGGTGCTGCGGGAGGTGGCGACGTGAACCAACTCAGAATTGTCGTGGCCGGAAATATCTGTCTCGACGTTACCCCGGTGTTTCCCCCCTCATCCGACGCGCGCGCCCTGCAGCACGTCATCCGGCCCGGCTCGCTCGTACGTCTTGACGGCGTCGACGTGCATCCGGGCGGGGCCGTCGCGAACGTGGGTCTGGCGATGGAGCTCTTTGGCGCGAGCGTCTCGTTCATGGGAAAGATCGGAGACGACGTCTTCGGCCGGATGATCCTCGACCTCCTCGGGGGCGGCGGCCGGCCGCGGGAGGAAGGCGGGCGCGCCCTCATCGTCGATCCCGGCGCGACAACCTCCTATACCGTGGTGCTTGCCGTTCCGGGCAACGACCGTGTCTTCCTGCACGCGCCCGGCGCGAATGACAGCCTCGGTCCCGCCGACATAGATATCGAGCTCGTCGCAGCCTCGAGGCTGTTTCATTTCGGCTATCCCCCGCTCATGGCGGCCATGTACCGTAACGGCGGGTCGGGACTCGTCGAGACCTTCGCCTCCGTGCGCTCCCGGGGGGTGCTTACCTCGCTCGATCTCGCCGCCGTTGACGAGCGCTCGGAGGCCGGCAAGGAGGACTGGCGCGCCATTCTCGGGAAGGTCTTGCCGCTCGTCGATTTTTTCCTGCCGAGCCTCGAGGAACTCGCGTACATGCTGGACCGCCCGCTCTACGGGCGCCTGACCGCGGGCGGGACGGGAGACGGCCATTCCCTTTCCGTCGAGCGGGACGTCGAGCCTCTCGCGCGCATGGCGCTCGCACTCGGCGCGGGCGTCGTGATGGTCAAGTGCGGCGCCCGCGGATTTTACGTCGCGACGGGAGACGAGGGCGTCATGGCCGGGATCAGGGGCAAGGGAGGCCCCGCGGGTAGCGACTGGGTGGCGCGTTCGCGTTTCGAGCGGGCCTTCCGTCCCGGGCGCGTTCGTTCCGCGACCGGCGCCGGCGACACGACCATAGCCGCCTTTCTCGTGGCCGCGCTGTCGGGCTACGGTTTCGAGCGGTCCTGCGCCCTTGCCGCGGCGACGGGCGCGTCCTGCGTGGAGGACTACGGCGCCCTCGGCGGCCTCAAACCCTTCGCCGAACTCGAGGGCAAGATCGACGCGGGATGGGAACGGAACGATGAACGATACGAGAGCGCGCCTCCGGAGGTACCACATGCTCGCGACCCTGAATGACGTTTTGCCCCGCGCGCGGCGCGGCGGATATGCCGTCGGACTCTTCAACGCCGTCAACCTCGAGCTCGCCCGCGGCGTCATCGCGGCGGCCGAGCGGCTCTGCTCTCCGGTTATCATGGGGACCGCCGAGGTTCTGCTTCCGTTCGGTCCGCTCGAGGATCTCGCGCCGCTTCTCGTCGACATGGCGAGGAGGGCGAGCGTTCCCGTCGTGGTTCATTTCGACCACGGCCTTTCGGCGGAATCCTGCGCGCGCGCCATACGGCTCGGCTTTACCTCGGTCATGCTCGACGCGTCCTCGAAGCCGTACGCGGATAACGTCCGCGAATCCGCCGAGATCGCCTCGTTCGCGCACGCGCACGGCGCGACGGTCGAGGCCGAACTCGGTCACGTCGGCAACGCGGGAGACTCGGCCGAGGGCCGCGCGGACAACTCCGCCGGGAGACCCGAGGACTGGTACACGAGCGCCGACCAGGCGCTCGACTTCGTCCGCGCGACCGGCGTCGACGCCCTCGCTATCGCGATCGGGACCCTGCACGGGACCTATCGCGCAGAGCCCCGGCTGGACTACGAGCGGCTGTCCCGCATCGCCTCCATGACCGAGGTCCCGCTCGTTCTGCACGGCGGGTCGGGCCTTTCCGACCGGGCGTTTGCCGAGGCGATCGCGCGCGGCATCTCCAAGGTAAACGTTTTCACGGACATAAATCTCGCGGCCGCCGCCGCGTGCGGCAGGGCCCTTGCCTCGGGAGCGGCGGGCCTGACCGACCTGATACCGCTCGAGGTAGCCGCGGTCGAGTCGGCGGTCGCCGAGAAGATCCAGGTTTTCGGATCGGTCGGAAGGGCGTGACGGGCGCGGACTTGAGAAAAGCCGCGGAAACGGGTACTATGCCGAAAGAGCGAACCAGGAGTCTTTCATGCTGAATACGATGCGCAATATCGGGATCATGGCCCACATCGACGCGGGTAAAACCACGACAACCGAACGGATACTCTTTTATACCGGCAAGATCCACCGGATAGGCGAGATAGACGACGGCATGGCAACGATGGACTGGATGGCCCAGGAACAGGAACGCGGCATCACCATCCAGAGCGCGGCCACTACGACCTACTGGCTCGATCACCAGATCAACATCATAGACACCCCCGGGCACGTCGACTTCACCGCGGAGGTCGAACGGTCCCTGCGCGTGCTTGACGGCGCGGTCGCCGTGCTCTGCGCGGTCGGCGGCGTTCAGCCCCAGACCGAGACGGTCTGGCGCCAGGCCGACCAGTATCGCGTCCCGCGGGTGTGCTTCGTCAACAAGATGGACCGCGTCGGCGCCGATTTTTTCGCGGCCATGGCAGACGTCGGCGCGAAGTTCGGCTCGAAGTGCGTCGCCCTTCAGATACCGATCGGCCAGGGAGGCGACTTCGAGGGCGTCATCGACCTCGTGGACATGAAGGAAATCCGCTGGGACGCCGAAACGGAAGGCGAGCGGATGGATGAGTCGCCGATAGCGGAAAGCCGCGCCGCCGAGGCGGGCGAATGGCGGGAACGGCTCCTTGACGCGGTGTCCGCGTCATCGGACGAGATCACCGAACTCATACTCGAGGGCGCCGAAATACCGCGCGAACTCGTGCTCGCCGAGATCAGGCGCGCGACGATCGCGCGCGAGATAGTCCCGTTTCTCTGCGGCGCCTCCCGCCGCAACCTGGGCATTCAGCCGCTGATCGACGCGGTCGTCAGATACCTGCCCGCTCCGGACGAGGTTCCCCCCGCGGCCGGCTTTCACGTCAAGAAGGAACAGGAGACGCCCGTTCCCTGCGACGTCTCGGGCGTGCCGCTCGGCCTCGTGTTCAAGATACAGCACGACAGGGAAGCCGGCGCGCTGTGCTACGTACGCATGTACTCGGGAAAGATCAAGGCCGGCGACCAGGTGTACAACGTCGGCAAGAAAAAGAGGGAGCGGGTCAACCGCATACTGCGGATGCACTCGAACAAGTCGGACCCGATGGATTCCGTCGAGGCGGGAGACATCGCGGCGTTCATCGGCTTCAAGACCGCGCAGACCGGCGACACGATCGGAAGCGAGGGCATGCCGATCCTCCTCGAGAAGATGCACTTTCCCGAGCCCGTCATCTCGGTCGCCGTGGAGCCAAAGACCCTCTCGGAGCGGGACAAGCTCAAGGACACGCTCGAGATACTCTCGCGCGAGGACCCGACGTTCACGAGTCGGGAAGACAGCGAGACCGGGCAGCTCATCATATCCGGGATGGGAGAGCTCCACCTCGACGTGCTCGTCACGAGGATGGTCGACGATTTCAAGGTCGAGGCCCGCGTCGGAAACCCGCAGGTCACCTACCGCGAGTCGGTGACGAAGACGGTGGAGCATTCCGAGTCCTTCCGCAAGGCGATCGGCGGAAAGGAAACCTCCGCGGGCGTCACGCTCAAGGTGGAAGCGCTTCCGCGCGGAACCGGCAATTCCTTCCGCAACGCGTGCAGGAAGGCGCAGGTGCCCGAGGCCGTTTTCGAGTCGATCGAGCGCGCGATCACGAGCGCCTTCTCGTCGGGCATCCAGTACGGCTATCCGTGCGTCGACGTCGGGGTTACCCTTCTCGCCGTCGAGTACGACGAGCTGACGTCGACGTCGTTCGCGTTCGAGGCCGCGGCCTCGATGGGCTTTGACGAGGCGTGCCGCAAGGCCGACCCCGAACTGCTCGAGCCGGTAATGGAAGTGGACATACTTTGCCCGAAGGATTTCGTCGGAGAGGCAATGAGCCAGGTAACGCAGCGCGGCGGGATTATCTCCAGCCTCGAGTCAAAGCCCTCGATAGAGGTCGTTCACGCCGAGGCCCCGATGGCCAAGATGTTCGGCTTTTCGACGGCGCTCCGTTCGGTTACCCAGGGTCGCGCGTCGTTCGCCATGGCCTTCAGCCATTTCGAGGTCAAAAAGGGCGGCTTGCAGTCGTTCTCCTGAGGCACGGGTACGGCCAGTAAAAAGTCCCCGTTAATTGGAATTTTGCCCGGCGCTCACTTATACTCGAGGATATGAACGTCAGGAAAAAGGCGGTATATGCGGCCCTGTTGGCCTCCTGCGCGATGTTCGCCTTCGGCTTCGTGCCGGGCGCTCCCTCCAGGGCCCTCATGACGCTGGCCTTCGCGGTTCTCGGCGCCTTTACGGCGGCCTGTGCGCATAACAAGTCCGCGGACGGTTTCGCGGAACCGGAATCCGGAACGACACGATCCGGGGAACTCGCCGATGGCCGGCGCGGCGCGGGTTTGCTTCCCGACGAGGTTTCGGCGGAGCTTGAACGCGCGCTTCGGGAACGGGACGAGGCGCGCGCCAGGCTTGGGGACATGGAACGCTCGATATCCGCCGTCTCGGGCGCGCTCATTCCGGACATGCTCTCGTACTTGCCCCTCGCGTCCGCGGTGATCCGCTCCGTTCCGGAAAAGACGGAGGAAGCGGCCTTCGTCGTCATGGACCGGTTTACCGTCGTCAAGGAAGCAACGGGTGCGGCCGCCTCCTCCGCGCGTGAGCTCAGGCAGGACCTCGAGAACGAGGCGAGCGGAAGATCCATACGGCGCGAGGCGGAGATCTCGCGAAAGACGGTTTCGGACGAAAAATCCGTGATCGCCGCCTTGCGTTCCTGCACGAAGGAAAACCACGAGCAATTGCTCGCCATGGGACGCGAGATCGAAACCGGCCTCGATCTCCTGAAGAACATCGAGGACATCACCGCGCGCTCGAAGCTCATCGCCTTCAACATGTCGGTCGAGGCCGCGAGAATCGGCGAGAAGGGCGCCGGCTTCAAGGTCATCATTCTGGAGTTGCACAAGCTCAACGACCGCACGCTCGATTTCTCCCGCAAGGTAACGGACGTCATGAGGAAATTCAGGCAATACAACGAGGCCCTCGTGCACAACATGGAGGTGAAGGCCGAGGCCGTCGTCGACTCGGTCGAGCGCGGGATCAACGCGGCGGAGGGCGCCGTGGAGACGCTGATATCGGCGTCGGGACGGACAGAGGATTTCACGAGGGATATCGCGCGCATGGCGGAGTCCATCAACCGCGACATGGACGGCGTGCTCGAGTCGATGCAGTTCCAGGACATAACGCGGCAGATGATGGAGGGCGCTGAGTGCATACTGGGCGAATTGATGGATAGGATAGAGGGCTGCATGGGTTCCGCCGGTCTGAATGTGGATCGCCGGCTGATCGAGTCGAGGTTCGCGGAGATCCGCGAGCGGTTCGTGCGTGCGGCGAAGACAAACGGGGAAAAAAGCGCGCTTATGGAGGTGCGGATATGAAATTTCTGACGGTGGACGATTCATCGACGATGCGGAAGATAATCGCGCTCGCGCTCAAGGGCGTGGGCCATTCCGTGGAAGAGGCGGAAAACGGGATCGGCGCGCTTGACTATCTCAAGCGCGAGCGGCCCGATTGCATACTGCTCGACATCAACATGCCGGAGATGAACGGAATCGAGTTTTTGCGCGAGCGCAAGAAGACTCCCGGATACTCGGACATACCCGTGTTCGTGCTTACCACGCAGGACGAGGCCGCCCTGCGGGACGAGGCCCTGTCGCTGGGCGCGAAGGGCTTCATCGTGAAGCCCTTCCAGAAAGAGACTCTCTTGCAGGCGATCAGTAGCGGTATCTGACGGAGTCGAGCGTGACGACGAGGGGCTCTCCCTCGGCGTCCATGCGCGCCTCCGCGACGGGCTCTCCAGGCAGCGACTCTCCGTCATACAGGTAGCGGGGAAGTGACAGCCTGATTTCCGTGCCCGCGCCGAAATACGACGACAGGAACTCTCCCGCCATTACGTTAAGCGTCTCGAGAAGCGCGTCGTCGGCGCTTTTTTTGCGCGTTTCCTCCGGCTCGTCGGCGAAGAGCGTGTCGACGATCCTGTCGCGGAGCGCGACCGTCATCTTCAGCTCCATCCTGCATGAAAGAGGCGCGAGCACGTCGATTACGGCCGACCGCGTCGGTTCCGCGTCGCGCCGTCCGTCCCCGAGCGGTTTGCCGTCGGCTGGTATCGCGTCGACGAAGGCCATTTCGGCGAATACCGACGATGTCGCCCGTTCGAGGAGTTCCTCCGCCCTTTGGCGGTCCATGCGTTCAGTCATGCGATGCCTCCCAGCGCCTGCGCGATCTTCTCGGGCGAAACCGGCTTCTTGATGATCGCGCTCACTCCGAGACCCTTGAGGTCGCTTTCGACCGAGCTGTCGGCAACGCTCGACGTGACGATGATCCTTCGATCATGCCCGTCTTTGCGGTCGGCAAGCACGCGGATGAGGGTGTCGCCTCCCATTTTCGGCATGTTGATGTCGGAAACGATCAGGTCGACGTCAGGCCGTTCCTCAAGAACGGCGAGGGCGTCAATCCCGTTTTCCGCGAAGAGCGTTTCGCGCGCGCAGAATCCCGCCATCTCCATGCATCTCTGGATGATCATCCGCGAGGTCGGCGAGTCGTCAACGATCAGGACCGTTTCGTATCCCATCCCGCATTCTCCTATAGTTCCCATCTTTTCTGTCCCGAGGATATGAGTGTTGTGCCGTCCGCGACCCGTACGGTGACCGTTCTTGAGATATCCCCTCCGGTATCCTCAGCGACCGCGCCGAGCGAGCTTTTCCAGAGTATCCGTTTCGCCGCGAGCAGGTTGCGCTTGCCGATGTCGAAGATGCCCTTGTCGTCCATGACGGACGCGCCGCCGACCAGCTTCACGCGGACGTTCTGCCGAACGGCGCCGTGCCGTTTCATCTCCTCGATCATGAGCGGAAGGCCGGTGTCCGCGAAGTAGCCCGGGGTCTTTGCCGCGCGTTCCGCGTCGATAGTCGAGTCGGGCAGGGCTATGTGTATGAGCCCGACGACGAACAACTTGACGTCCACGATGACAACCGCGATGCAGGATCCGAGGGCGTACGTCTTGATCTCGTCTTCGGGGTCGCGCGATACCGCCCATTCCCCGATTCCCACCGTTAACGTTGCCATCTACGCCCCTTCTCCCGCGCCGGCGGCGGTTTTCGCGGACGACAGGCAGGAGAGCACCGCGCGCGCCACCTCCCCGACGCCGACGAGCCGTTCGGCGGCTCCGATCCTCCATGCCTCCTTCGGCATGCCGAACACGACCGAGGTCTCCTCGTCCTGCGCGAGACACCGGGCGCCGGCCTTCCTCATCGAGAGGAGCCCCGAGGCACCGTCCCTGCCCATGCCGGTAAGCAGAACGCCGACCGACATGCCGCCCGCCGCTTCCGCGACGGACTCGAACATGACGTCGACCGACGGACGGTGCCCGTTGACCTTCGCTTCGCCCGAAAGGCGAACCCTCAGGGACTCCGCCGACCGGACGACCCGGAGATGGGAGTCGCCGGGCGCCACGAGGACGAGTCCCCGTCCGATTTCGTCTCCGTCCCTCGCCTCGCGTACCTCGACCCGCGAAACGCGGTTCAGCGACTCCGCGAACAGCCTCGTGAATACGGGCGGCATGTGCTGCACTATCACGGTACCCGGCGTGTCCGGCGGAAAGAGCGGGATTATCTCGGCGAGGGCGTTCGTTCCCCCGGTCGAGGCGCCTATGGCTATGATTTTTTTGTCGCTCCGCCCCGGCGACGCGCGGGCTGCCGTAATGACCTGCCCCCCGGCGGCCTCGCGCGAGATTGCCGGAACCACCTTCCTGACGTCGGCGAGGGAGGCCTCCCTGACCGCCTCGGCGAGCTCCTCGATCATGCCCGCGAGACCTGCCGCGTCGTTCGCGGAGGGCTTCGGAACCACCGCGACCGCTCCCGCGGCAAGCGCCTCCATCGCGCGAGCCGATCCCTCGCCCGTAACCGAGGACACGACCACAACTGGCAGGGGATACTGCGGGATGAGGCGGCGGAGGAACTCGATGCCGTCCATTCCGGGCATTTGCACGTCGAGCGTAACGACGTCCGGGTTTTGAAAGACGATCTTGTCGCGGGCCGACCACGCGTCGGACGCCTTCCCGACGACCTCGATTCCGGGAGCCATCGAAAGGCCGCGCGACAGGAGGTCGCGCGCGATAGCCGAGTCGTCGACGACGAGTACCTTGACGGTTTGACGCCTCGTCATTCGCGCCGCCTCTGAAGCGTCTTCACGTCATCGCCGTCACGAAGGACGATCCTCTCGCCGTCCGCGGTTACGTCGATGTGCAACGGCGCCCGGGACGTCTCAAGCTCGCTGACGGGATACACCGTTCCGTCGAGGGTAACGTACTGGTAACCGGACAGGGGATGCGCCGTCATCCGGTTTCCCGAAAGACGCCAGGAGAGGGTGACGCCAAGGCGGTACTCGTAGGGCATGCCGCGGACCAGGGCCGACACCCGCACCCGCTTGACGCAGGACGACCCCGTGAACTCGTACGTGGCGGAATAGTCGACGTCCTCAAGCGTCTCCTCCCGGAGCGCCGTCCGGGCGAATATCCGCTCGTAGGGCGCACCGCCGATCTCGTGCGAGACGACGTTCCAGATTCCCGAAAGGTCGGCGACGAGCGGGTCGGACCGCATGGACGTGTAGGTATACCGGCTTTCGCCGGGGGCTGCGGCGAGCGACTCCGAAATCCTGGACGCGATTCCCTCGACGAGGCTTTCCGGACGTTTGGTTTTCATGGCGCTACCGGGAATCCCTTCGCGAGAATCTCGCGATAGTCGCGCGCCGCGTAGCTCGCGGGTCCGCATTCCCAAATCGTCCGCGATTTCTCGAGCGAGCGCGTGATGTACTCCGACTTGCATACCTCGTAGACGGGAAGGTGAAAGGCCGAGAATATCTCCCGGTACGACTTGACGCGGTTGAGCTTGTTTTCGGCCTTGGTGAACACGAGCGAATGTACCCTGATATCGCGTCCCGTCCCCTCCGAGCACGCGCGAACCTCGTCGATGATCGACTCGAGCCCCGACACCGAGAAGAGCTGGAACTCGAGCGGGACGATCACCGCGTCGCTCGACCGTATGAGCAGGCGCTCGAGCGGGCTGTGCGAGGGTGACGAGTCGATTATGATGTAGGAGTAGCGTTCCTTGAGCGAGCGGACGAACGCGGTGAAGACGTCATAAGTCGCGACGATGTCCGCGTCGCTTTGCTCGTGTCTCAGGTCCCTGTTTCCCGCGGGAATCAGGTCGAGGTTTCTCCTCACGTTGCGGCGCACGAATTCCGGAAGCGCGACGCGCCGCTCGTTCCGGAGTACGGCGAGGAGCTCGCCGAAATCGCGTTTGCCGTCCGATCCGAAGAAGAGGCTCAGGTTTCCCTGCGGGTCGCCGTCTATCATGAGCACGCGTCCCGCGCCCCGTTTTGCGAGACCCGACGCCAGCTGTATGACGGTCGTGGTCTTGCCGACTCCCCCCTTCTGGTTCGCGACGGCGATGACGCGGTCATTCTCCATGGTCGTTTCCTCCCTTTCTGTATATGGCGGGCCTGACGTAAGCGAAGGGACACGTTTCCCGGTTGAGCGACTCTGAATGCCCGATGAACAGGTACCCGCCCGGTTTGACGTAGCGATAGAGGGTTTGCACGAGCGAGGCCCGTGATTCCTGGTCGAAATAGATCATGACGTTCCTGCAGAAGACCGCGTCGAACGTCCCCTGGAAGGGATACGACGACGACATGAGGTTGAGGCGCTTGAAAAGGACCATCGACTTGATCTCGTCGGAAACCGAGAACCGCCCGTCCTCCTCCTCGACGAACCAGGCGCGCCGGTACGACTGCGGAAGTTCCGCGAGTTTTGCGGCGTCGTAACGCCCGCTCTTGGCCTCCTCGAGCGCGGAAAGCGAGATGTCCGTGGCCAGTATCCCCGCGTCTATCCTGCCGAAGTCCTCTCCGTATCTCTCGCGGAGGAGCATGGCAAGGGAGTAAGGTTCCTCGCCCGTCGCGCATCCGGCGCTCCATATCCTCACGCGGCGGGGATACGGGCCCGCCTTCGCGCCTTGCCCGTCCTGCAACACGGTCGTGCGGAGAAAGTCGAAATGGTCCTTCTCGCGGAAAAAAAAGGAATGGTTCGTCGTGATCCTGTCTATGAGCTCGCTCAGCTCCCCGCCCGTCGAATCCGCCACCAGGCGGTCGACATACGCCGAAAAGGAGGGAAGCCCCAGTTCGCGGAGCCGCTTCCCGAGCCGGCCGGCGACGAGCGTCTTTTTCTGCTCCCCGAGGGAAATCCCGAACCTGTCGTACAGGATATCCGAAATGACGCGGAATTCCGCGTCGCCGATACCGATTGCCCCGTCAAGCGGAGAGATTGCGGCGTTATGCGCCATTGTCCGTCGCCTTGAGGGCGAGGTTCCCGTCAC
>LVBL01000109.1 GCA_001604405.1 Spirochaetales bacterium Spiro_10 | reverse complement strand
AACAACATCCGCGGCAAGTTCCTGGACATGACCAAGAACCTCAACGAGGCGATCCCCGACGTGCTGCTCGAGCGCGGCGACTATTCCGCGGGAATCGTCAAACCGATCGTTCCGGCCATCGTCCTCTAGCCGGCGGCCCGGTATCACAAGCGCGTGTCGCTGCGTATGCTCGCGGAAAAGACGGTCATCAACGATTGTTACGTGCTTGTTTCCCAGATCGGCGAGGATTCCACGACGGAGCGATGGATCGCAACGGCTATTTATTCGGCGAAGCGGTTTCTCCTGAGGTTCATCAAGGGAACCGAAAACCGACCAGATATCGTTGCGAGGCTTCGCGAGGCTTCTCTGCGGTCCTACAGCATCTGCGGCCCAACGATTGCGGATTACGTGGAGCTTGAACTCTGGAACGGCAGGGCATTCATCGCCTCGGAATACGTCGAGGAACAAACCCTGCTCCGCGCGATAGAGCGCGGCCAGCGCATGACGCCCCTCGGATTGGCGCATACCGGAATATCGCTTGCCGAGGCCCTTTCGTCGTTTCATGCCATGGGAGCGTTCTACGGTAACCTGAACGCGGAGAACGTGCTGTACATGGACCGTCGGGAGCGCGTTCCCATCGTCAAGGTCGTCAAGCCCGAACTCTATTCGCTCATGGCGACGCTGCCCGGTAATGAACGTTATCTGGTTGAATCCAGGGCCTACATCGCGCCCGAGTGCAAAAAGGGAAAGGATCCGGACGCGGCGAGCGACATCTACGGCGTAGGCATGAACCTGTTCAGGTGCGCGACCGGAAAACTGCCCTTTCCGGACGGCGAGGAAACGATTCGGAACGGCGCCGCCTCGACGAAGTTCGTCGTCGCGTCGCTTCTGTTCGGCGGTGTCGGCGAGGATATTGCCCGGGTCATTACCCGGTGTCTTATGTCCGACCCGCTCCTGCGGTACGGGACCGCCGCGGAGCTCATTGCCGATTTGACGGACTTGGTATCACGCGAAAAGCACGAAACCGCGAAAGACGACGCCCTTTCCGAGCTGTCCCGGTCGGGTCGGGCCATCGCGATGTCCTCGTATTTCAAGGACATCGGGGAAGGCGGAACGGACATGCCCCAAAACGCGCGGAGCCTTCCCGCTGACGATTCCGCCTTCGTCCTTGTGACTCCGGAACTCTGCAGGCGCGTTCCGGCCGAGAACTCGTGGTCGGTTGACGATTACATGGAATGGGGCGTTCGCACGGTATTCGGACGGGAGCCCGTGCCAAGGGCGGGGCTTTCCGCAAAAGGTCCGCCGGCTCCGGCGGCAACGAAGAAGGAGGACGACGTCCCCGCCATGAGCGGTGGGACCGCGTCGCTTCTGACGAGCCCGGACGAGATCCGGATACGGGCCGCAAACGCGCGGTATCCGGAGATCCGGCGGGAAACGATCGAGCACCTGCTTCCCGACGGAAAAAAACCGCATGCGGATCGGAGTACTGCTCCTCCACCGGTAGCGGGAACGCCCACTCGGGAGAGAGAGGCGCGAAAGAAGGCCAAGGCTCCTACGGTTCCCAAGCGGTCTTGGATGAGGCAAAGCGTTCGGGTAACGGAGATTCGCGAGATACTCAGGAGGTCGGTCGATCTCGCGAAGACCGGGCGCGGCAGCATGCGATTCATCGAGGAGCCGACGGACGTGTACGGTCCTTCGGGCGTCTTCGACCTACTGGAAACCCTCGGGGATTCTTCCTTGTACGTGAACGCGGGCAGCTTCGCGCGTTTCGGCTCGGCGGACATCGCGGATTTTTCCCTCATGCTTTCGAAGGCATTTCGCAAGCACGGATCGCCCGCGGCAACAGGCGTCTCGGAGTTCGGCAAGACCGCGGACGGACTCGTACGCGCGCTTTCGCTCAGGGCATCTCGCCGCATCCCCCTACTGTTGGTCGTGCGCGGGGGAGAATGCGTTTCGAAGGAACTTGGAGAGGCGTTCAGCATCATCGCTTCGGGGATCGCAAGGAAGCCCGTCGCGATAGCGGTCTTTTTCAGCAAACGACTCGTTCCCGATTGGCATCCGCTCGCCGCTCTCGCGCCCTGACCGGCCGGGGCGGATTTGCAATTTGGCCGCCGCCATTCGATACTTTAGTCATGAAGACAGCCGACACTGGATCGAATCCCTACTCGCGCCTCATAGCGGGAATCGCGGCAGCCGTTACGGGTATCGCCTGCGGAATCATGGCCGTACACAACGGACTGGGCGCGTCCGCGGTGACGGCCGTAATCGGCGGGCTCGCCGCCATGGCGGCGCTCGCCGGGGCGGACATCCTGCGATCCGCGCGTTCGGGACGCAAGACGGCCCGTCCGGCCGAGGACTCCGTCTCGCCCGACAGGATTGACCCAGTAACTGGCCTGGCGAACCAAAACGGCCTGATGGCCTGGTTCGGCGAGAAAGGCGCGAGAACGGAGCATGACGGCAAGGGGATCATCGTCGTCGCCGCGGACCTTCACGGATTCGAGGAAATCGCCCGGCAACGCGGCACGTCGGTCTCGGACTCGGTACTGGTGGAGCTGGCGCGAAGGGTATCATCATGCGTCGGATCGGACGGAATCGCGGCGAGAATAGAGGGCGGGGAATTCGCGGCGATAGCGACCGTCGTACCGAACGCGTTCGAAGAATTCGCCGCCACGCAGGCGGGCAAGCTTGCCGAGCTCATGCAGAGGCCCGTCGAGTTGCCATCGGGCGTAGTTTGGGTCGGCGGGTCCGTCGGGGCCGCCGGAGGACCGGTCAACGAGGGAAAAAAGACCTTCGCGAACGCCAAGAAGGCGTTGCAGGACGCGAAAAAAATCGGCATAGGGCATTATGTCGTTTATAAAAATTCGGCAGGCTGACGGCCGTGATTGCCGCACAGAGGCGGATGGAGAAGAATGGCAACGCAAGATCGACAGGGTCCCGAGCGGGGCGAAAAATCCGCCGAGGGGAAAGAGCGAGCTCAGGCGCGAGATGCCGCACCGCGAACGGGCATCCTGTTGCAGGAAAACGACCGGAAGCTCGTCAAATCGCATTCACACACGATACGGGACGCGCTGTTTTCCTGCGCTTCGAGCCAGCAAGTCGAGTGTTCCGTGGCGTTTGCCCGGTACCTGAGTTATTGCGGCATCAACAACGACAACTACTGGCTCTATATGCGCCTCGTCATGACGAACAACCCGTGGGTCGTGGACGAGCTCACGCACGAGCGTTCGCCCCGCCTTCTATTCTCGACGATCAGGCCCGATCGCGAGCTTATCGACGCGGCGTTCGAAACGCTCTATTCGAGACATCCCGACGAATTATACGGAAAGTCGCTCGAGGCAGTGCTCGGGATCATACAAAACGCGTACTTCGACCCGGATGACGGGTACGAGATACGGCCACTGAGCATCATGGATGTCAACGCGCTCGGAAAGCACCTTATCAAGGAGCAGCCGCAGGACAATGCCGTTAACCGGACGATTCTCGACATACTCGACCAGATGACCCATATCGGGCATTACTACGGCGGACAGGCGAAAAGCGTCATCTCCAAACACGCGTTTAGCGTGCGCTACGCCTACTTCGATCATACCAGGAACCTGATCGATGCCATTCCGGAACCTTTGCTGGTACGCATGAGCGACGTAACCGGAACGCCTCCGGAGGAGGACTACGAGCATCTGGCGCGCAAACGCCGCCTGTCCCGGCGGGACGTGCACGGCAGATTCACCGGCGATCAAAAGGATAAGGAGGAGTGATGCCGCGGAAAACCAGCAACGCGACCACGGCAAGGCAGACGGCACCCCGGACAAAGTCCCCTCCCCCGAAGGGAAGCGTCGCCCTGGTCGAATACGCCGTCGACCAATTGACGACGGCCGCCGGCAGGCTCGCAAACGACGAGGGTAAACCCGGCGGACTCGTCCTCTTTCCGGAGAAATTGCGGCCCATCGTAATCGGGGACCTCCACGCGAACCGCAAGAACCTGTCGTATATCCTCGCGCACGGAGACAACGCAAAGGATCTCGAGTCAGGGAAGGCCGCCTGCATCTTCATCGGAGACGCGTTTCACGACGACCGCACCGGTCATATGAAGAACATGGAGTCTTCGATAGACCTGCTCGACGATATCCTGGATCTGTTCGTGCGCTACCCTGGCAAGGTGTATTACATCAGGGGAAATCACGACACCTTCGACGAACGGCTGAGAAAAAGCGGGATACTGCAGGGACTCGAACTCAAGCATGCGATTTTTCGCCTTAGGGGAGCCGACTATGTCGGCGCCGTCGGCAGGCTATTCGACGCAATGCCCTACGCGGTAATCGGCGAAAGGTACGTCATCGTGCACGCCGGCCCTCCCAGGGGGGGAATCGTGCGGGAGGAGCTGGTAAACATAGAAAAATACCCGGAGAAACTGCACCAGCTTATTTGGACGAGGGTAAACGAATTCCATGGGGGCAACCCAAGCCTGAAGGAATACGGCGAGCGGGACATTCGTCTGGCCCTGGAGCTTCTCGATATGCCGGCCGACGCGCATTTCATCGTCGGGCACAATCCGATTTGGGGCGACGGAAACAAGACGGGCGTATGGATAGACGTTGTCGGCATCAAGAATCATCACATCCTCTATTCCGGGTACGGAAGCGTCGCCCCGTATATAACTTTCATCGAAGGCGAGTTCGCGGTACGGCACGCATTGCCTGTCGCGCAGGAGGAGTATCGGTATGTCTGAGAACGTAAATCTCGCGAGGATGGTCGGTGACGATGAGATCATACGCTATTTCTATCTGGACAGGCCCACGAAGGGGCTTCTTTCCCACATTGATTCGATGCGTTTCGAGCTCGTCGATTCTCAGGAGGAAGTGCCGTTCAACGCCCAGGTAAAAAGCTACCTGGCGGCGAGGGACGATCACGGCGATCCCTGGATCGCGAAGCCGGTTGCAAGCGACGAGGAAATGACGTATCACCGCGCCTGCGCGATCGCGTACCTACTGGATCACGCCACGGGAACGCTCGCCGCGCCAACGACGGCCGTTCTCATCGACGGGCGAAAATACAGGATCAGCAAGGTGGTCCGAAAGGCGGTGCAAATAAGCTCGTACAACTACCTTGAGGAGCCGTTCATCGGCATACTCAGGTCCGATCTCATCAACCGATGGATATACTTCGACGAGGACAGAAACCCGAACAACTATCTCGTGATCACGAACAAGGCAAACAAGCCGTTCGTCGTCGCGATCGACTACGACAAGGCCGATCTGTGCTCGACCGCGATGAAGATAACCGGAACGGACGACAAGTTCGGCTGGCATCGGGAGGAAAAAACGCGGTTTCTGACGCTTTTGCGTCCCGACAACTTCGACGGCGTGTGCATATCGTCGTTCGAGCCGAGACTGCAGGCATTCGCGCAAATCTCCGAGCGCGACGCGACGTCACTCGCCGAGGAGGCGTTTCGGGGCTGGTGCGATGATTGCGACGATACCGTCAAAACAGTCGTGGGGAATTTCCTCCGGAGAAGGAACTACGTGGATGCGTACTTCCGCTCGATGTTCAAGTCGGCACAGGCGACCGTCGACACGAGCCACGAGGGCGACTATGCAGCGTTCGGAAAAAGCTTTCTGGACATGCACGAAAAGAAAAAATGATCCCGCCCTTGACAGGCAAAAGGCGGGAACTACACTTTCAGTAGGCGGCGAGCGAAAAAAGGCCGACCACGGAGGAAAGAATGGACAAGCAGACCGAACGCGTCATAGAGCGGACCTGGTCGAAAGAG
>LVBL01000108.1 GCA_001604405.1 Spirochaetales bacterium Spiro_10 | reverse complement strand
GCCGAGCGTGAACGGATGTAGATGGAAAAGCCTGAGCGCCCTGCGGTAGAGATGCTTGTCCGAGGCGAACTGGACCCAACGGGGGTCGATCTCCCAGGGCACGCCCTCATCGCTGGGATTGAGAAGCCAGGCGTATTTCCAGCCCTTCCACTCATCCCACGAGTCAAGCGCGCGGCGCGTCGTGTCGAGGGCGGGTCCGCACAAGAGGTCGCGCACGCGCTCCTCTTCGTCGTGACCGGCGAGCAAAGGCAGTATCTCTTCCTCGGTTTTCCGGTAATACACGCGGAGCCGTATGGCCCAGACGATGTTCTGCAGGACGATCTCTTCCCTGATGAGTTCCTCGGTGGCGGCCCTGTCGCGTGACGAAACCGAGGTCAGCGCGGCCCAGAGGGAGCGGTAGTATTCGTGATCGAGCCTGCTCTCCCATTCCAT
Source organism: Spirochaetales bacterium Spiro_10 (assembly GCA_001604405.1). Lineage (GTDB taxonomy): Bacteria > Spirochaetota > Spirochaetia > Treponematales > Treponemataceae > Teretinema. Next base: position 798 of record LVBL01000108.1, on the reverse strand, counting down.
CTGCTCGGAGGCATCGGGCACCCTGTCAAACCAGGATACCGGGCTTGCCCGGGTCATGGCCGCGATGTCGGGCCAGGCGGAATAGTCCAGAATCGCGAACTCGCCCAAATTGACCATGAAGGGTGGGTCGGCCCTGCCGAGCGCGGCCCAGGCCGACGCGGCCTTCAGGTTGTTGTAGTCGTACAGGGAAAGAAGGGCGCGCGTGAGGGGATCGGGCGTGTCATAGGCCGAAAGAAGGGTGATGACGTCCCTGACCGCGTTCTCCTCGCTCTTCCTCTCGAGAAGAAGCGCGAGCAGGCCTTCCGGGACGAGCGGGACCTCGCCGCCGTACAACAGCGACCAAAGGTCGCGCAACCGCTTCGGCTCGAACAGCCTGCGCGAACGCGGACCGACGAAGGAGCGCGCGTACATACCGCACGCCTTTGCGTACACATATGAATCGGCCGCGGTTCTGTCCATGGGTCAGCGTCCGGCGAATACCGAATCGAGATAGTCGTTGAAGGCTGTCCGGTCCTGGTTGATGGAGGCGAGACGGGCGTCGAATTCGGCGTACTCGCGCGCCTGTCGCTCGTCACACAAGGCGATCGCGGACGCCTTTTCCGATTCCAGTTCGTCGATGAGTTTTTCGTATTCGGCGCGGAATTCCCTCTCGGCCTGTTCCTTCGCCCCAGCCTTCCTGCGATCGGCCTCGGATTGCGCGTCCAGAAGAAGGTCATACGCGAGACGCTCGACGTCTATGAGATGTCCAATAACGTCCTGTTCCATATCGCACCCCCACTTGCGTCGGCGTGTGCCTGT
>LVBL01000107.1 GCA_001604405.1 Spirochaetales bacterium Spiro_10 | reverse complement strand
CGTCGAGAAACTGCTCCTCGCCCGCCATCAAATACGCCCATATTCCGTCGTAGGAGACGTTTGCGTACACGGAACCCGGGAGACACAACATCAGACAGCAAAGGACGGTCGCGATTCGGCGTTTCATGTACGCAAACTCCTGTAGGGCAAGTAAAAAAAAGGGCGGGCACGGGGCCCGCCCGGCAAAGGCTCAGTCCTTGACGGTATCTATCGTCGAGGGGAGAACCAGGTTGAGCAGGATTCCGACGAGCGTCGCGAGGGCGACGCCGGCGAGCTGGAAGGTAAGCCCGTCTCCGACGGCGAAGGCGAGCTTGCCGCCGCCGATTCCGATGACCATGATGACCGAGCTGATCGTCAGGTTGCGCTTGCACTTGAAGTCGACGCCGCTTTCGACGATGGTCCTGAGTCCGCTCGACGCGATGATTCCGAAGAGGAGCATCGAGATGCCGCCCATGACCGGGGTCGGGATGGTCTGGATGATCGCGCCGACCTTGGTGACGAAGGAAAGGAGGACGGCGATGACGGCCGCTCCGCCGATGACCCAGACGGAATAGACGCGGGTAATCGCCATGACGCCGATGTTCTCGCCGTAGGTCGTGTTGGGCGGGCCGCCCCAAAAGGCCGCCCAGGCGGTCGCGAGGCCGTCTCCGAGGAGGGTGCGGTGGAGGCCGGGTTTCTTGTAGAAGTCGGCGCCCACGACGCGGCTCGTGACCATGATGTCCCCGAGGTGCTCGCAGATGGTCGCGAAGGAAACGACGACGAAGGTGAGCGAGGCGACGAGGCTGAACTTGGGCAGCATGAAGGTCGGAAGGCTCAGCCAGGGCGCGTTCGCGACGACATCGAAGTTGATGATGGCGTACGCGGGGAAGAAGGCGCCCATCACCAGGGTGAACACGTACCCAGCCACGAGGCCGATGAGTATCGGGATGACGTTGAAGAAGCCCTTGAAGAAGATCGTCGCGACGATGGCGACGAGCAGGGTGAAGGCGGCGATCGAGAGGGTCACGAGGCTGTACGCCCCGTCCGCCCCGTTCATGGCCATGCCCATGGCGACGGGCGCGAGGTTGAGACCGATGACGATGATGACCGAGCCGATGACGACCGGCGGCATGACGCGGTCGATCCACTTGAGGCCCGACACCTTGATGATGCCGGCCACGACCGTATAGAAGAGGCCCGCCACGACCGCGCCGCCGAGGGCGTATTGCATCCCGTAGGCGGAACCGATGCCGATCAGCGCGGGGATGAAGGCGAAGGAGGAGCCGAGGAAGGCCGGAACCTGCGCGCCGGTGATGAGGATGTAGAGCAGGGTTCCCGAACCCGCGGTAAAGAGGGCCGCGGAGGGACTCAGGCCCGTAAGCAGCGGGACGAGCACCGTCGCGCCGAACATGGCGAAGACGTGCTGGAAACTCAGGGGAATCCATTTGACGAGGGGCAGGCGTTCGTTTACGCCCACGATTTTTTGTGACATGGGAGGCTCCTTGCTGTGTATCTTGCGCGCGGCCGGATCAGGCGCACCTGACGCGCGCGTTTGCCCGTCAGGATACCATGGAAGGCCGGGAACCGGCAAGGAAAACTTCAGGAGGCGAGCGGGGCGGGCGTGTCCGGAGCCGGCGTGTTCGGTTCCGGCGGCGACGAGAACCGTTCCATGAGGAGCGCGTGGCGGATCGCGTCGGCGACGGCCTCCCGGAGGGGCCGGCGCAGGTGGGAATTGACCGGGTCGATCGAAACGACGCGGGCGGAAAGATCCGACATGAGCGGTGGGATCGCGCCGAAGCGCTCCAAGAGTTCCGCGCCCGAGTACTGGCGGCGGCGCGGGGCCGATCCGTCGTTGCCCTCGACGGGCAGGAACTTGCAGGGCTTCCACCGCGGCTCCCCGTCCTTGCCGCGGTCTCCCGTATAGCCGAACAGGCGGCAGATAAGGGCGCGCCCCCCGTAGACGGTGCAATGATGGGCGTTGCCGGGATCGAAAAAGGGGCAGCCGCGCCCGGGGTCGGACCGCGGGGACTCGAAGGTTCCGGTTGCGAGGGCGACCGCACGCTCGCGCTGAAAGCCGAGCATCCAGACGGCGAGATACGCGGCCTCGACCGGCAGGACGTCGGGCTCGAAATCGATGCAACAGGTGCCGCACCCGTCGGCGCACCGGAACGGGCTCGCGAGCTTCCATGCCGCCTGCGCCGTTTCTATCTGTCCGTACAAAGCGTCAAGCTCCGTGACCATTCCGCCGAGCGAGGTGCCGTTCAATGCCGTCGATCCTTCCATCACATCCTTCCGTAACGACACCGACTATACACAAATCCGGACGCCTTGCCCAGCTGACGGCCGGCGTTTATACTGTTACCCGTGTATCTAAGGGAGGTACTGTTATGAAGAAAAACGCACTCGCGGCCCTTTCCGCGGCGTTGGTCGTCCTGTCCGCGCTCGTTATTCTCGGCTCCTGCGCGAAGGGAGCGAAAGACGGAAAACTCGACTCGATCAAGAAATCGGGCAAACTCGTTTTGGGGACCTCGGCCGACTACCCGCCGTACGAATTCCACGCGCAGATCGACGGCAAAGACGCCATCGTCGGCTTTGACGTGGCGATCGCCGAGGAGATCGCGAAGGATCTCGGCGTCAAACTCGAGATCAAGGACATGGACTTCGACGGACTGCTCGCGGCGCTCGCCTCGGGCAACGTGGACCTCGTCATCGCCGGGATGACCCCGAACGAGGAACGGCGGCAGAACGTCGACTTCTCCGACATCTACTACTACGCCGAGCACGGCGTCATGATCCGCAAGGCGGACGCCGCCAAGTACGGAAGCGACGCGGCCTCCCTGAAGGACCGCATGATCGGCGCCCAGCGGGGAGCCATCCAGGTAACGCTCGCCAAGACGCGCATCAAGGGCGTCTCCGACGACGACGCGGAAGCGCCGCACGCGCAGGTCAAGGAACTCGGCAAGCTTCCCGACCTCGTCATGGAACTGAAGAACTCCAAGATCGACGCGATCGTCGCGGAGCTGCCCGTCGCCAAGGCCTATCTCGGCGCCAACGGGGATCTCGCCCTCGCCTCCTATACCTTCAAGGACGACGACGGCGGTTCGGCCGTGGCGGTCAAGAAGGGCGAAGCAGCCCTGCTCGCCAAGATCAACGAGACGGTCGCCCGCCTGAAGTCCTCGGGCGCGATCGACGGCTTCGTCTCCGCCGCGAGCGAGCTCGTGGAGTACTGACGCCTTTGAACCGGGCGGGAATTGCGGTATAGTACGGGTCTATGACCCCGATCACCATGCCGACATCCCGCCCCCGCGGCGGGTTCCGCGCCCGCGCTCTGGCGGCGGCGCTCGTCATCCCGGCTTTGTCCGTCCTTTCCCTTTCCGTCCAGTCCTGCTCCACCATGCCGAAACCGACCGGCAACGGACTCGCCCCGCCCCCGTCCGGCGAGACGCTGAACCTTCCCGACCGCGCCGGAGAGAACGTCAACGGCAACCTTCCCGACCGCATCCTCATCAAGACGAGGACACAATCGTTCAACACCTACCACCAATACGCCCTGCGCGACGGCAAGATATGGTACAAGACCCTCGACGGAAAGAAGGGTCCGCCCGACTGGCGGCTCTTCGGAAAAACGGGCCTGCCCGAAAACGGCAAGAAGAAGGGCTTCGTGCCGGCGGACCGCGTCGTCGAGCTCTCGGCCGACGCCGACGAACTCGTCGCGCTCTCGAGCGCGGGGCGGTTTTACCGCATCACCTTCGACAAGGTGTATTCGCGCAAGGAGAACTACTGGTACGACACGCACGGCTGGCCCGAGCTCACCGGGATGGTCCTCGACAAGCGGACGGCGGACAACCTCTCCTGGGCCGTCGGCAAGCGGAATTCGCACGTGCTCTACTACGAGGACGTCTTCGGGAACGGGCACCACTACGGCACGATGGGCATCTCCTCGACGTACGTCCTGCTCGGAGACGGACAGGAGATCGTGTACGAGGATACCGGGCTCCCCACCGACTTCAGCCACAACATCCGCGGCCCCGAATCGGGCACGTTCCGCGCCGTTGCCCTGTCCGCGAGCGCCTCGACGGTCTTCCTCATCGGCGAGGCGGGCGAGATGTACACGCGTCTGGCGGATTTCGACACGGTCGGCGGCGATCCCATGTTCTTCAAGTACACCTACGAGCCCTACTCCTCCGACCTCAAGGGCGCCGATTACCGCTCCAACTTCACGCCATGGGGCCTTCCCTCCGAGCCCTGGAGAAAACAGCCACCCCTGCCGCTGAAAGGAAAGGCCCGCGCGAGCCGGCGCATAACGATACTGCAAAACGGGCAGGGAAACGGCGCGCGCGAACTTCGCGTGGCAGGCGCCGACCCGGCCGGAAATACCGGGTATTGGTCGAAGGGGATCTTCGACAAAGAGTGGACCTTCGTTCCCGCAAGGCTCGCCCTTGGCGAGAGCGACTTTCTGGATCCGCGCGCCGTGGCGGCAGGGACGGCGCGACGCGGCCGCAGCGACGGAAGGATGTACTCGGGGAGACTCTGGGACGGCGGGATTCCGCTCGACGAATGGCGTTTCGAAATCCCGGATTTTTCCCTTCTGGAGGGCTCCTGCACGCTCGTCGCGAGCCGCGGCAACGAAAGCGCCGCCGTCGTCCTCCATCCCGTCGAGGTGTGGACCTTTCTCAAGCGGGACAGGCCGGGACGCGACGGGACGCCAAAGCCCTTTTTCGTGACGGTGGAGGTCCCCGCTGACGCGACAGCCGGGACGACCGACGAATTCCG
>LVBL01000106.1 GCA_001604405.1 Spirochaetales bacterium Spiro_10 | reverse complement strand
CCGCCGTTTTATCGATTCCATGAATTTCTGACAACCGCGCCCTGACCGCGCGCGAAACGCCCTCCGGCTCGCGTCCTGACCGTGCGCGAAACGCCCGCCGGCTCGCGCCCTGACCGCGCGCGAAAAGCCCGGCGACCCGCGCCTACGCGCCTACGCGCCGAGAAGGCCGGGGAGGCGGTAGACGTCCTCGACGCCGTCGACCAGGATCCCGCCCATGCCCATCCTGAGCGGGAGGGCGATGTCGATGTCGAAGCGGTCGCCGACGGAAAGGCAGCGTTCTACCGGGACGGCCGCTGCGCGCGAGGCGGTGAGGAAGGGGAGCTCGTGGGGTTTGCTCACGCCCGTCGTGTCGAGGCCGATGAGGGTCGGGAAGAAGCCCGTCACGCCGAGGGCGTCGAGGGTCTTGCGGGCGGGGATGACGGGGTTGTTCGTGACGGCGACGAGGGCGAAGCGGGCGGCGAGACGTTCGAGTGTTCGCGCGAGAAGCGGGTCCGGCGAGAGGAAGTCGGCGGGCTCGAGGAGTTCCTCCCGCCAGCGGACGCTCTCCGCGATCGGCACCCCGAAGGAGACGAGGGCGTTCCCGAGGCTGAGCTTCTCGCCGCGCTCCCGCTCGTGCCGGTCGCGGTGCCCCGCCACGAGGGCGCGGGCCTCGTCGTCCGGTATCCCGCGCAGGGTCGCGAAGCGCCTGATCTGGACGTCGACCTGCTCGCGGGCGTATTCGTCGTTCGTGTAGAGGGTCGAGTCGATGTCGAAGATGACGCACTCGACCCGTTCCGGGATCCGGTGGAGTATCATCGGGCGTCCCCGAGCCAGGCGGCGTACTTCCCGGCGTAGATCCCCCGGAGCGCGTCGTCGGGTTCGAACCTCCGCGCGACGCGCACCATCGCCTCGGAGGCGGCGGCGACCGACGGGTACGCGCCGAGCGTCGCGAAGGCGATCGCGGCGTTTCCCATGAGCTCCCCGTCGGCCGTGGCCGTCAGGAGGAGCGTCGCGTCGGCGAGGCTCGCCTTGATGCGGTTCCACGCCTCGTTGCGGGCCTGGCCGCCGGAGAGCCTGAGCTCGCGGGAGAAGCCCGTCGCCGACACGAGGGCGTCGACCCCGCGGCGCACCGAAAAGCCGATGTCCTCGACGAGGGCCCTGCCGGGATGGAGGGCCTCCCCGGGGCGGGCCGTAACCGGGCTCGCCTCGATCTCGGCCATGATCTCGGGATAGCCCCTTCCGGAGAGGCCGGCGGCCGCGCGGTATTCGTGGAAGCGCTTCCCCGTCTCGGGGAGGAGATACGAGGCGTTCCAGAGACCGGGGATGAACGAGGGAAGGAGGCGGATGTCGGCGCCGTCGACCGGGGAGGCGACGCAGACGTTGAGGCCCTCGCTCGTGCCCGCGCGGTCGCAGGCGAGGCCGGGACGCACGGCGCCGGTGCCCGCGAGCGCGACGAGGAAGTCGGGGCCGCAGGCGACGACCGGAAGGCCCGCGAGCGGTGACGGCGCGGCGTCCTCCCGCGCGAGGCATTCGCCCGCGACCGCCCCGAGCGGGACGAAGGGCGCGAGTTTCGATCCGTCGAGCCGGGCGCGTTCGAGGTCGCCGGGCGTCCAGTAGGTCTCGGCGTAGCGCGGGTCGGGCAGGATGGTGACCGCCCGGCCCGTCAGGGCGTACACGAGGTATTCGGGGCCGGAGAGGAGCCAGCGCGCGGCCTCGTAGTCGGCGGGAAAGAGCCGGCGGAAGGCCTCGATGCGGGGGATGAAGAGCGAGCGGGTGGCGCCCTGCGCGCTGACCGCGCCCTGAGCGCTGACCGCGTCGACCGGATCGTTCCAGAGGAGCATCGGGCCCGCCTCGCTCGATCCGTCCGAAGGTACCGCGACGAGGGTCGGGCCGTTACCCGAGACGGCGACGGCGGCGATGCGGGGTTTCGCCCCGGGCGCCTCGCGCGAGGCGGCGGCGACGAGATCCCCGGCGGCCTCGCGGAAGGCCGCGGTCCAGTGGCGCGGGAGTCTCGGGGAGTCGGGAAAGCGGCGGCGTACGGAGGCGATCACGCGCCCTTGCGCGTCCACGAGGGCGGCCTTGAGCGAGGAGGTCCCGATGTCGACCGCGAGAATGGCGTCACGCATGACCGGCGCCCGCCCGTCCGTCACTCGCCCTCTGCGGGCTTGTCCTGCATGACGAGTTTTTCGATGATGTTGCGGTTGTCGAGGAGGTCCGACAGCGACTGGTTGTGGTGGAGCCGCGAGATGACCTGGGCGAAGAGGCCCGAGACGTTCGTCTTGATGTACCACTCCTTGGTAAGGAGGTCCTCGTGATAGACGGCGTTCGTCCCGATGATGCGGTAGAAGTGCCCCTTGGCGTAGGCCTCGTCGAACTGCTCGATCGCGTTCCCGGTGAAGAAGGGGAGGCTGATCGCGGCGATCACCTTGGTCGCGCCCTGCTCCTTGAGGAACTCCATCGCCTTGAGGAGGGTTCCGCCCG
>LVBL01000105.1 GCA_001604405.1 Spirochaetales bacterium Spiro_10 | reverse complement strand
GGATAGCCCGCCTTGGACTCCTCCCCCGTGTGCATCTCGAAGAGCACGTCGGTGACAAGACCGAGGACGCCCGCCCTGCGGTCGATCTCGGCGAGTATCTCCAGTCGGTCAACCGACTGGACGCAGGTGACGAGCGGAAGTATCTTCCCGACCTTGTTGCGCTGCAGGGTTCCGACGAGATGCAACTCGGTGTCCGGGTAGCGCCCGACTATCGCGGAGAATTTATCGGCCGCCTCCTGCACGCGGTTTTCGCCAAAGAGCCTCTGCCCCGCCCCGATCGCCTCGACAACCGCCTCGGCGGGATGAAACTTGCTGATCGCCATGAGCCGCACCGAACCCGTTTCGCGGCCGCAGGAGATCTCCGTTTCGCGGATGGCGTCAACGACCCGTTCGAGACTGTCCCTTATGCCCATACGCCCGCCACCGCATCGGAAAGTCGCAAGAAGGATTCCAGGGGAAGCGTCTCGGCCCTTGAGCCGGGATCGATTCCGACGGAAGACAGAAGCACGTCCGGGTCTGGTACGGCTCCCTTCGGGGCGCCACGCGCCGGCACTGAAGCGCCCTGGGCCGCAAGCCAGGCCTTGAAGTTGTTGTGGACGGTTTTACGCCGAGAGGAGAACAGCGCGCGCAGGACGGACTGGAAGATTCCGGGGTTTTCGCATCCGGGCCAGTCCGTCCTTCCCACGAGCTCGACCGCCCGCGAGTCGACGTTCGGCCGCGGCCAAAACGAGCCGCCCGCAAGATCCATAATCGTGCGTACGCGGTAGGCCCATTGGCAAAAAACCGAAAACGAGGAGTAGTCCTCGGTATTGGGGGCGGCCACCATTCGGGCGGCCACCTCTTTTTGAACCGTTACGACCGCCCTCTCGAAGATGACGCCCGAGGAGATGAAGTCGCCGACTATCGCGGCTGCTATGTTGTAGGGCAGATTTCCGAAGAAACGGTGCGGGGTCCCCCTCGCGATGCGCTCTGCCTCCCAGGTACGAAGCACGTCTCCCTGCACGAGCGAAAAACCGGGTTCGTCGCCGAAGAACTCGGCCAAAGCGCGGGAAAAACCGGCGTCGATCTCGAAGGCCGTCAGGCGCGCGCCCGCCTTGAGGATGTCCGCGGTCATGGCCCCCAACCCCGGACCCACCTCCCAGCAGGTCATTCCGGGCTCAAGTCCAAGCGCCGATACGAGCCTTTGGCGCGCGTTCCGGTTTACGAGGAAATTCTGCCCGAACTTCTTCTGCATGGCCATTCCCCGCGACTCGAGAAAGAGTTTGAGGGCGCCGGGTGAATCGTAATCGGGCAAATCCCGCATCGGGAGACCTCCAGTTCCGGTTTTTCGAGAGCGCGATCCGCGCGAGGGAAAATACCGCGACCGACAGTATACCCACGAGAACACGCGCGGACAAGTCCCGCGTTTGGATACGCGGGGCCCCGGAAAACGCGCCTACGAGGACGACAAGGGCCTTGTAGAGCGCGTTGACCGTCGCGTCGCAGAACGGATTCATGAAGGGGATAGCGGCGGCAAGGAGGCTCGCCACGATGCCGACGAGGAGGTACAGGGAGGCAAGCGGCGTTACCGCGCACGACGCCGGGATTCCCGCGGGAGCGAGCTCCCCGAACGTGACCGCGGACAGGAGAGCGGTGGCGCTCCAGGCTCCGATTCCGGCGCAGAGCGGTTCCCGCGCGAGGGACGGAACGTAGGGAGCCGCGAGTTCCGAAAGGAAGGATCCCGTTGTCGCGATGCCCAGAAGGGCGCCGTAAGAAAGCATGAAGGAAAGCTCCGAAACCCGTGACGGATCCCGCAGGATCTGCGTGAGTGCCCCGATGGCTAAAAGGGCGGTAATTCGGCGGTCAAGGCCGATCCGTGCAAAGAGGATGGCCACGAGGGACATCGTCAATGCCCTGTTCAATGACGGGGAGTCGCCGGCCAGCCACACAAAGGCGACCAATGACAGGACGGTTGCCACCCGAGCGAACGGTTTTCCGCCCAATCGCGCGCCGAGCGCCCCGAAGAAAAAGCCGATAACCGACAGGTGCATGCCGGAAAGCGCGAGAACATGGGACAGGCCCGCGTTCCTGAACGCACACGCGAGCGACGGCTCGATATACTCCCTGTTTCCCGACAGCAAGGCGATCAAGAGACCGCCCGCGCCTCCCCATCCGTACAGAAGCCTCGTCAAAAAGAGCCTCAGGGACGAACGCAGGCGCGCGAGAGTGAAGGCGTCAGCCTCGCGGGTGCGGTCCAAACCCGGGAGGATACCCTCTGCAGGCCCGTATGCGAACGACATGGCGCGAAAGCACAGAAGGTCCGGCCGCGACGGTTTTCCGCGCTTGGGAGCGTCGGTAAAGGAACCCGCAAGGGCGAACCTCGCTCCGGGATATACCGGGAACGAAAGACCTTTGCCGGAAAGCCCGCCGGGGGAGTACCGTCCGACAAGGTTTTCGGGCAGTACCGCCTGGACGGTCCCCCTGCAGGAAAACCAGGAACCGTCGTCATATCCGGCGGCCTCGACGCGCGCGCGAAAGAGAAAGACGCCGCCGCTCCTGACGGGATCGGAGAGAACCTTGCAAAAAAGCCCGGTAACGCGTTCTTGATCAGCAAGGGAGTGATAATACGTCCGTTCGTACGAAAGGCGAAGGCAGGCTGCCGTCCCAAGAATCGCTCCAAGCGACAAGGCGACCGCGACGGGCGGATGCAGACGGCGCGAACGGCGAGAATCGGGGACGGAATCAAGCGATACGGCCACCGACAGGACCGCAAGCGGCGCAATCAGGGCGATACGGAATATAAAGGGGTGTGACGCGTGTTGAAGGGCATACAAGACCGCCAGGGACGACGTCGCGATGAGTGTTATGAATGAAACGTGCCGTGAATCCTTTCTTACCAATTAAGCCTCGCGAGCGCGTCGCGAGAAGCTTGTTTGACGGTTTCCGGATATTCGAGATAGCCCACATAGAGAAGATAGTCAAAGGCCGTTTTGTCGCCAAGCTCCCCCAGGGATTTGATTACCGCGAGCAGGAGTTGCTCGTTGTACGTCTTTTTTTGCTCGGTTTCCGAATTGAGAAGACCGAGGAAAATCGAAAGGGCCTGCGACGCCTCGTTGGTCGCCATGGAACCCATGCAGGCGATTACGGGAACCAACATGTCCGAATTCGACTGTCCGTTCTTGTACTCGCCCTGAATCCGGTAGAAATACTTGACGACCGCGGGGCTCGCCTGCGACCAGGAAAGAGCCGCGAGCTGTTTCATGGATTCTCGCACAAGGTCCTTCGTAGGCTGTCGTGCGGCCTCCTCGCCCTCGATCGCCGCGAACCGCGAGAAAACGGTCTCCGCAATCTGTCCGCGTTCGGCGTTCGTCAAACCCTCTCGCCTGGTCGAGAGCGAGAATGCCGCCTGAACGTCCTTTACGGGGTTTTCGCGGATAATGGCCAGAATTTGGTCGGTATATCCCTCGGATATCTGGTTGATCGCGTTTTGCGAGGCGAGAACCACGGAACTGTCGAGGTTGGACAGCGACGCCCTGAACAGGGGGAGAAAGGATGACGCTGCGCCGAGTTTCCCGAGCGCGGTGGCGCAGGCCGAAAGAACGCGCTGGTCGGCCGGCGTCCCGGAGAGGGCGAGATCAACCGCACCGGCGAACCATGAATCGAGAAAGGCGATGTCATCCTTGCGATCCTTGGCCAAAACGGAATACGCATTGATGACGGAAAGCCTCACCTTCGGGTCTGTCAGCGTCGCAAGCAGTTTTCTCAGGGACGGGATCGCTGACGGGTCACGGTATTGGGCGAGTTTTGACGCGGACACGGAGGCGATCTCCACGAGTTGCGCGTCCTGCCCGAGAACGGTCAAATTGGAAAGGACAAAGCCGATCGAGTCAACGTACAGCGGTGTCATGTTAACGTTCGTTATGCGCGAGGCGTCGTTAAGGAGCTCGATCTTTGTCGCCATGCTCGCGCGTATGAAATTCCGCTGGTACGACAGCACGACCGGGTCGGACGACTGGGCGTACGCGTCCAGCGACAGCGCCAGGAACGCGAAAAGGGCAAGATACAGACACTTTTTTTTCATACCTACTCCTTATCGCGAGTTATTTGTTCGCGAAATCGGGCAATTCGGGGCCTTGCTTGACCTCGTCGATGGCGGGAAGGTCGGGTATCGTGCGGGGAGACTCTCCGTCAGCGATCCCGTCTTCCTCTGTCAGCCTGATCGCGTCCAGTTCCTCTTTTTCCTCTTCGGGAAGAACGTTATACACGAACGTCAGGACCGAGTTTTTCATGCGGGGATTCAACTCGCCGCATTCGACGTGAATCCTCGACTGGTTCGTCGTCTTGTTGTATTCGACGGCGCGGATGACGCCTGCCATCACGATCAGGACGTCCCGGAGCATGAACTGCAACTTTATCTTCATGTCCTTTACCGCCCGCCCGCCGATGGTAACCATGGCCCCGTCCTCGGAGATGTCCTCGATGAGGCATTTCATGCCGGGTTCGGGCTCAAGCGCGTTCTCCAGCGGGTCATCCGGCATCAGCAGGTACAATTGCGCGTAAATCGAGCACTTTGCGCGCACAGATTTCCTTTTTTGCGAGCGGACGAGCGCGGTGGTATGCGCCACGTTTATGACCGCCTTGCCCTCGGATACGGGATCAGGAACGATGACCGTATCGAATACGTACCCCGCGTCGTCATGCCGCCAGAAGTACACGTTTATCTGCTTGCCGACCCATTCGATCGATGTGGCGGGAATGGTGGGATGCGAGGGATAGTCGAGAACGAGGTAGCGCGCGGTAGAACGGAGCACGCGCGACGAAAACACGCCGACGCCGCGAAGGAGTATCCGTACCTTCTGGTTCACGTCGATGTCGCGCGTCGAGCCCAATCCGCGGCGCTTCTTTGACTGCTCGAGCTCTATCTTCGTCCGGTACGCGTACAGGGACGACAGCAGGGCCTGCGTTCCCGGCTCGTAGTCGGTTCCCGTTTGCCTTGCACGCCTGACTATCTCGGCCGTGCAGCGGTCAAGGGCCGAGACTGACCAGAACAGCGTCGTGAGGTCCTCGATGCCGGCGGTTTTTCCTATCCTGCCGAGAAACGCTATCTGACGGGGCCGGAAACCCGAATCAAGCCCGGTAATGAAAAAATGCGCGTACCGTTTTATATCGAGCCCGCGCTCCGTCATCAGGAGCGCTATGAGCGCGAGAATGGGCAATACGAGGAGCGCAATCAATAAGGGTGTCATCGCGCCTCATTGTACCATAGCTGGGTGCCGCAGTACAGGGATCACAGAAGCCCCGCGACCGCCGAACCGAGCGTCACCGCGTTGTCCATGGTGACCAGTTCGTACCAAATGCCCCGTTCTTCGGTCAACGCGCGGTTGAGATACCCTATGACCCTGTCCTTAAGATAGTGCGTTTTGAGGAACGTCGTGCCCTCGCAGAGGACGCATACCGGGCGGGAGGGATTCCTGCCCTTCCCGGACTTGATGATTACCGCCGCGATATTCGCCGCGGCAAGCCGCGCGGAGCGTTCCACGAAGGCGTCGAGCAGCCTGAAGGCGGTTTCCCTGTCCCGCTCCGTGCCGGACGAAAGCGCCTGGCCGAGTTTGGTGTCGGACCGGTACGGACCGTAGAAAAACTGGTCCATGTCCTTGAGTTCTATCGCCTGAACCTTGGCGAGGGCGACAGAGGCCGCGTCCCCGAACAAGCCCTCCGAAACGGCTTTCTTGAGCGCGATCGTCGCGACGGGCCCGAGATACGCGCCCGAACACATCTTTTCGTAGCCATAGAGGCCGGGCGAATTGGTTGTTCCGTCAAGCTCGACGTCGAAGGCGCTTCTGGCTATCTTGTTGCACTTTCCCGACTCGCACACGACGATCTGTTCCTTGCACGAGGAACCCGGCGTGCCCGCGATCTTGGCGATCTCGCCGTATTCGATATAGGCGGCGTTCATGCCCGTTCCGAGGATGAATCCCACATAGGAGTCGTAGGCCTTGCCGTTCTTGGCGGCAGACGCGCCCGCAAGAAGGGCCGCCGTCGTGTCGTTCAGAAGGACGATCTTCGAAGGTTTTTTCCAGCCGCGCGCCACGAGAGCCGCCGAAAGGCTTTCGCCGATGAGCGAGCCGATAACCTCCTTCGCCTTGATTTCCTTTGAAAACTGGATGACGCGCCCGTCACCCTCCGGGGTGATCGCCATGGCCCAGGAAAAGCAGAAGCCTATCCTGTCGGACTTGTCCTTCAGGTGATCCAGAAAGGAGGCGATCGTTTCGAAGAACTCCTTTTTCGAGTACTCGCGATCCGTCGCCGGCATGGCGGTTTTCTGCATGTCGGAGATGGTCGGCGTTCCCTCGGCGTCAAAGGTGACCAGGCACGAACGGAAGTTGGTTCCGCCCGCGTCGATTACGATTACCGTCTTGCTCTTTGGCGAGGATTCGGGCGGTACCGCCCACGTGGGGATCATGTCGAGCGCGGGGCCCGAACCGGGGGGAGAGGAAGGATCCCTCTTGAGGCCCTCCTCGATATCGTACATCATGGCGTCGATGGCGGAATTGACCGCGGGGCCGCCCGCCTGGAAATCATGCCTGCCGAGAAATGCCGTTACGGCGTATGTGGGATTCATGGTGCACCTCGCGTGGTATCTTTTGTACGCGGGGATTATACCATGCCGGGGTCGATTATTCCAGCGAGGTTTTGGAGAGTTGCAGGTAAACCTGGTCGGCGAGTCCGAATCCCGCTCCGCGCGTCACGGTCCGGGAGAATTCGTCGTAGAGCATGTCCTCGTACATGTTCGAGGCGAATCCGGTCTCTCCCGTCAGGCCCGTCTTTTGAACGGTATTTCTCATCGAGGAAAGCATGATCTTGACGAAATAGGACTCGAGCTCGAGAGCCTGCTCGTAGAGCTTGCTCGTACGGTCCACTTTGCCGGTCTGACCCGAGTTCGCCGCCGCACCCGTCGCGGGTGATGAGGAATCCATAACCGTCTGGCGCAGGGGTA
>LVBL01000030.1 GCA_001604405.1 Spirochaetales bacterium Spiro_10 | reverse complement strand
GGTATATCCCTTCCGGAAAGCAGGGCTCCCGCCCCCTCCCGGATAAGTCCTTCCATCGCGAGAACCCTGACCCCGCGCGCCTCGAGTATCCTCGCGGGGCTCGGGCCGAAACCAGAGCAGAGGATCGCGAAGCAGTCGGAGAACCGGTCCGCCATCGCCTCCCAGCGGCCGTCGCCGTCGCCGGGCGCGGGCGTCGGTCGCCTGTCGACGAGGGCATAGCCCTCTTCGGCCGGGCCGAAGACCCACAGGCCCGTCGCCTCGCCGAGATGCTGGTTCACCAGGATACCCTCGCGCGAGGCCACGGCGACGTACTTGCGGTCCCCCGAGGGCTTTCCGCCCTTCGCCTCGGAAAGAAGGGCGTCGACGATGGCGCCGTTCTCCTCGCCCAACAGGCCGACCGCGTCGGCGCGGCACCGCGCGCAGTGGCTCATCTGCCTGAGGTGGCGTCCGGCGTCCAGCCTGATCGCGCCTATCTCTCCCGCGTCGGGCGGGGTAATCGAGGCGAACGGCGTTCCCTCCACGTTCATGAGGGCGATGCAGTTTTGCACGTCCGCGCCGAGCGAGGCGACGCGTTCGGCGATCTTCCCCACGTGAGCGTCGTTGACGCCCGGAATGACGACGGTGTTGATCTTCACGGTCAGCCCGGCCTCCTTGAGGAGCCGTATCGCCTCTTCCTGTCGGGCCACCACGAGGTTGCCGGCGTCGATTCCCCGGTACACGCGGGAACCGTGCCGTACCCAGGCGTACACCCTTGACGCGATCTCCGGGTCGATCGCGTTGACGGTCACCGTGACGTGCGACACGCGCATGCGCGAGATCTCCCCGACGTGCTCTGCGAGCGCGATACCGTTCGTCGCGAGGCAGAGGATCTTGTCGGGGTAGCGCTTCGACACGAGATCCATCGTCCGCAGGGTCTGTTCCGCGTTGGCGAAGGGGTCGCCCGGGCCGGCGATCCCGACGACGGAGATGTTCGGAACGCGCTCGAGCACCTTTCCGAGATAGTCGGCCGCGGACTCCGGCGAGAGGACGGCGCTCGAGACGCCCGGGCGGCTTTCTCCGACGCAGTCGAACCTCCGGTCGCAGAAGTTGCACTGCACGTTGCACGCGGGAGCGACCGGAAGGTGGATGCGCCCGGTCGAGTGCCGAAGCTTGGGGTTGAAACAGGGATGATTGTCGAAGTCCATGTCGTCTCCTTTACCTAGATGTAGGTGTAGCCGCTTTTTGCCGAGGCCTGGCGGTCTTCCATCAACGCGTTGCAAACCTTGTCGAACAGCGAGAGCGTTCCGCGATAGCCGAGATGCAGTATCCGTTGCCCTCCCATGCGGTCATGCACGGGGAACCCGCACCGCACGAGGGGGACGCCGAGGTTGCGGGCGACGTAGTATCCCTTGCTGTTCCCGACGACGAGGTCTATGTCCAGTTCCCGGGCGCGCTCGAGCGCCGTCGCGAAGTCGGCGTCGTCGGAGACGAACGGCTCGACGCGACAGTTCGGCGTGGCCTCGCGCAGCCGCTCGGCGAACCGGGGGCTTTTCGCGCCGGTTACCGCGAGGGCCGGCACGACTCCGATCTCGTCCAGGAAGGAGGCCAGGGCGAGGACGAAGTCCTCCTCGCCGTATACCACTGCCCGCTTCCCGAAACAGTATTTGTGCCCGTCGATGTATGCGTCGACGAGCCGTCCGCGCGCGGCTCCCCATTTGGCGGGCATCGCCGAACCCGACGCGACGCCGAGGGCGGCAAAGAGGGCGTCGGTATTCCGCACGCCGATCGGCATCCCGACATACCGCGCCGGCACGCCGAATTCCCCCGAGAGAAACGAGGCCGCCTCCGCGTCCCCGAACGAATCGGAATACAGGCACAGCGACGCGGCCGCGCTTCCGGCCGAGGCGACCGCCGCCACCGGCGTTCCCCCGCCGGGCAGTTTCCGGAAGGTCTCCCAGGACTCGCCGTCAAGGGTCTCGGAGTAGTCGGGTATCATCGCGTACGAAAGACCGAACGAATCGAGTATCTCGCGGAGTTCCCGCAGGTCCTCGCTCGAGACGAAGCCGGGAAAGAGGTTCACGCGACCCGCGCCTGTTTGCCGGTCCGCGCCTGCCGGCCTGCTTGCGTCGTCCGGCTTTCTGACCGCCAGCCTCCTGACCGCGGCGAGCACCGCCGCGTGGAAGCCGTCCATATGCGTGCCCCGGTAACTCGGGGTGGACGCGTGAAACACGACGGGCCCGCCGCCGCCCGAGGCCAGGCGGTCGCGCTCGTACTCGGAGACGTAGCGGGCGACGTCGTCGCCGATCGTCTCGGTAAGGCACGTCGTCGCGACGCCGATGGAAACGGGCGCGTACTGACGGGCGACGTTCTCTATCGCGGCGCGGAGATTCTTCTCCCCGCCGAAGATCGCCGACGACTCGGTGAAGTTCGAGGAGGCGACGTCCATCGGCTCCCGGAAGTGGCTGATGCAGTAACGCCGTATGTATGTCGAACAACCCTGCGATCCGTGGATGAGGGGCACGCACCCCTCGATGCCGTACCAGGCGACGCTCGCCCCGAGCGGGGCGCACAGCTTGCAGGCGTTTCTTGTCGATGTGAACGAGGCGGCTTCCTTTTTCACGCTATTCCTCCCTTGCGGCGGAGATTCTCGCGGGAGAGAGCTTCCACACCGGGCTCATGGCCGAGGCGTGCACCTCCCGCGCGAAGTTGAGCATCCCCTCGAAACCCGCGAGGGCCTCTTTCCGCTCGTGGTTATGGTCGCAAAACGCGATGCCGAGCTTGTACGCGATGGGCCGCTCCTTGACTCCCCCGATGAGGATGTCGGCCCCCTTTTCCAGTATGAACCGCGCGAGTTCGAGCGGGTTCGCGTCGTCGCAGATCACGGTTCCCTCGTCGACGATCTCCTTGAGATATCCGTAATCCTCGGGCGTGCCCGTCTGCGATCCCACGATCACGGTCGACACGCCCAAATGCCGGAGGGCCTTGATGAGGGAGAATGCCTTGAACGAACCGCCGACGTAGATCGCGGCCTTCTTTCCCGCGAGGTCCGCGCGGTACCGGTCCAGCGCGGGAAGAAGGGTACCGAGTTCCTCGCCGATAAGGTCGACCGTCGCCTTCATTATCCTATCGTCGCCGAACCGTTCGGCCACGTCGTACAGGGCCTTGGACATATCCTCGATTCCGAAGTACGACACGCGGATGAAGGGAAGTCCGTACTTCTCCTTCATCATCTTGGCGAGATGGGTCATGGACCCCGCGCACTGCACGACGTTGAGCGCGGCCCGGTGCGACTTCCTGATCTCGTCGACGCGGCCGTCTCCCGTTATGCAGGACACGACCTCGATCCCCATCCTCCGGTAGTAGTCCTTGATGATCCATGTTTCCCCGGCGAGGTTGAAGTCGCCGAGGATGTTGATGCTGAACGGGGAAACCGGCGTCTCTTCGTCGGTTCCCGTCAGGTTGAAGACGGCCTCGCACGCGGCGCGGTACCCGTCCTTTTTCGTCCCCTTGAAGCCCTCGGAGTGGACCGGAAGCACGGGGATTCCCTTCTCGCGCGCGACGGAGGCGCATACGGCCTCCACGTCGTCGCCGATGAGACCGACGATGCACGTCGAGTACACGAAGGCCGCCTTGGGCCCGTACGCGTCGATGAGCTCGACGAGGGCCGCGCGGAGCTTTTTCTCGCCTCCGTAGATCACCTCGTTCTCGCTCAAGTCGGTCGAGAAGCTCATCCGGTGGAGCTCGGGTCCGCTCGACATGGAACCGCGGATGTCCCAGGTGTAGGCCGCGCAGCCGATCGGCCCGTGGATAAGGTGGAGCGCGTCCGCGATCGGGTAGAGGACGACGCGGGAACCGCAGAAGACGCACGCGCGCTGGCTCACTGAACCCGCGGCGCTCGCCTTTCCGCACTCGATGTCCCCCGTGCCCTTTCCCTTCTCGACTATCTGGCCTTTTCGTTCCTCGAGTATTTCTATCATCGAACGCGCTCCCTTTGCCATGAATTACATCACCAGTTCGAACGACTCCTCGGCCGCGTCACGGTCCTGCCGGTCCATGAACGTGTCCAGGACTTTCTCGAGAAGCCGCAAGCCGCCCCGGTACCCCGTGATCGGGAAGTAGGAATGTCCCACCCGGTCATAGATCGGAAAGCCGATCCTTATGAGCGGGATGTCCATGTCGCGGGCGATATACTTGCAGTACGTGTTCCCGAGTATGAGGTCGGGCCGCTCCCCCTTCAGGAGCTGATGGAAGTAGAACATGTCCGCCTGGGCCCCGGTCTTCACGACGACGCTCTCGCCGCACAGCTCGCGGATCCTCCGCTCGAACTTGGGGCCCGGCGCAGTTCCGCTCACCACATGCAGCACCTTCATGTCGTTTTCCGCGCAGAACCGCGCGACGCCGACGAGGGTATCCGGATCGCCGACGAGCGAAACGCGCTTCCCGCTCACGTACTGGTTCATGTCGGTCATCACGTCGACGAGCTGTCCGCGCTCGAGAAGGAGCGACTCGGGAACCGCCGCGCCGTACGTCTTGCGGAGAAGATCGACGTATTCGTCCGTCCCTCCGACGCCGACCGGAAGGTCCAGTATCTCGCAGGGGACCTTGCACTTCGTGTCCAGCAGCTTCGCCGCGGCCATCGCGCCCGTCCGTCCGAGGGCGATCGTCTTTATGGAGTCCCCGGCGCTCTTTATGGAGGCTATGGTCGCCCCGCCCTTCGGGTACATCCTGAACTTCCCGTCCATCGGCCCGTTCAGTATCCCCGTCGTGTCCGGGAACATGACGAACTTCACGCCCATTTCAGAGGCGATGTGCTTGATCTCGGCCATGTCGCTCGGCTCGACGAAACTCGGGATGATGTTGACCTGCGAGATCTTCTTGCCGGAATTCTCGGAGAAGTTCTGCACGAGGCTCGTCACCATGTTCGAGTAGCCGGTAACGTGCGACCCCTTGAAGCTCGGCGTGCTCGCGTAGACGACGCGCTTCCCCGCCGGGATCTTCCCCTCAGCGACGGCCTTGTTGATGATCTGGGAGAGATCGTCGCCGATGACCTCGGAGAGGCACGTCGTGTGCACGGCCACCACCTCGGGGTCATAGAGCGCGAAGATGTTCGTTATCGCCTCGAGTATGTTCGCCTGGCCGCCGAACACGGACGCGCCCTCGGTAAAGGAGCTCGTGGTCGCCATGACCGGCTCCTTGTAGTGCCTGGTCAGCGCGCTCCGGTGGTAGGCGCAGCACCCCTGCGAGCCGTGGCTGTGCGGCAGGCATTTGCTCACGCCGAGCGCCGCGTACATGGCCCCCACGGGCTGGCAGGTCTTTGCGGGGTTTATGGTCAGGGCCGTCCGTTCGACGACCTTATCCGGTGTGTGTCGTAAGAGCATTTTTTCCTCCTCGTAGCCTTATTCCGCGTGGCCGTAGCTCGCGGCGAGCTCCGGGCTGTCCTGCCAGGGGGTCTTCGCCAGGGCGAATACCTTGCTGTGCACGAGCCTGTCTATCTCGCGGTAGAAATTGATCGCTCCCCTGAATCCCGCGTAGGGCCCCGCGTAGTCGTAGCTGTGGAGCTGCTTGAGCGGGATCCCCTGCTTCTGGACCACGTACTTCTCCTTGATGCCGGCGCAGATGATGTCGGGCTTGTAGTGCTCGATCAGCTTCTCGCACTCGTAGTGGTTCAGGTCGTCGATGATGAGCGTCTTTTCCTTCATGTCCTTCATCATCCCGTCGTAGTCGCTCAGGGTGAAACCGCCTTCCTTCATCTTCTCGAGCTCCGCCTCGCTCCTTCTGGGCTTGAACCGCTCGGGATCAGCCGAGACGGACAGCTCCTCGATATTGCGCGAGTCGGCGTCTATCACGATGTTCGGGATCACCTCGCGTCCCTCGTAGTCGTCCCGGTGCGCGAACTCGTAGCCCGCGGCGACGGTCACCATGCCGATCTCGGAGAAAAGCTCCTGGTAATGGTGCGCCCGCGATCCGCCGACGAACAGGGCCGCCGTCTTTCCCGCGCATCTCGCCTTGACCTCGTCCCGCACGCGGCTGACCTCGGCCATCTCTTCCTCGATCACGCGGTCGACCTGGGAGATGAGCTCGGAATCCCCGAAGAACGCCGCGATCTTGCGGAGCGACTTGGCGCTGGCCGCGGCCCCGATGAAGTTGATCTTGAACCACGGAATCCCGTACTTCTTTTCCATCATCTCGGCGAGGTAGTTGATCGAGCGGTGGCACATGATCGTGTTGAGATCGGCCGTGTGCGCGCTGATGAACTCCTCGTACGTCGAGTTGCCGCTGAAGGTCGAGTGGATCGTAAGCCCGCACTTTTCGGCTATCCGCTCGATCTCGAAGGCGTCGCCGCCGATGTTGTACTCGCCGAGTATGTTGAAGCGGAACTTGCCCTTCTTCGGCGTGTCGTCGAGCCCGACCACGTCGGTAAACACCTTGTTGTTCGCGACGTGGTGCCCGGCCGACTGGCTGACGCCCTTGTATCCCTCGCACGAGAATCCGAAGATGTTCACGTCGGGGTACTTCGCCTCCATCTCGCGCGCCACCGCGTGCACGTCGTCCCCGATGAGGCCGACCGGACACGTCGAGAAGATGCCGATCGCCTTCGGGTGAAAGAGCGCGATCGCCTCGTCGATGGCGGCCTTGAGCTTCTTCTCGCCGCCGAAGATGATCTCGTCTTCCTGAAGGTCGGTGCTCATCGCGTAGGGCATGAAGTTCACGGCCTCGGGAGTGTACGGCCTCGTCTGGTTGCGCCTGGTGAGCCAGCTGTAGAATCCGCAGCCGATCGGACCGTGCGTTATCTGGAGCACGTCCCTCGTCGGGCCGAGCACTACGCCCTTGCAACCCGCGTAGGAGCATCCGCGCATCGTGAGAATGCCCGGTATGGTCCTCGTGTTCGCGAGAATCTCCGGAACCTTGCCGGCCTCGTCCTTCGCGTTGATTACTATCTGCCTCGCCCGCTTTTTGGCGATCTTCGCGGGGTATTTCGTGAGGACGTCTTCCTTGAATTCCGCGGGATCAACCTGCATGTACTGTTCGCTCATCGCGTCCTCCTATTCGTCAAGCGTCTCGTCGCCCGTCTCGCCGGTGCGTATGCGCACCGAATCCGACACGGGCATCACGAATATCTTGCCGTCGCCCGACTTCCCCGTCTTGTTCGTCGAGATGATCGTGTCGACGACCTTCTTCACCAGTTTGTCGGGGACGACGACCGTTATCATCCGCTTCGGGATGAGCCGTCCGGCGTTTCCGAGTTCCTGTATCTTTTCCTCGTACTGCTTCTCGGCGCCGCCGAGGGAGATCATCTCCACAAGGCCCTTCCCGCGCCCGAGGCAGTCCTTCGCGTGCATCGAGGTGATGCCCGCCGCGCTCAGGGCGCGTTTCGTCTGGTTGATCATGTTCATCCGGACGACCGCCATGACTTCCTTCATCTACGCCTCCTCGGCGGCTTCTTTCACGCCGGAACTCACGGTGTAGACCTCTTCGACGGGGGAAACGAATATCTTGCCGTCTCCGAACGCTCCCTTCGACCCCGTGCGCGCGACCTCCATGATCGTCTTTATGACGAAGTCCTTGTCCTTCGCCTTTACAACCATCATGAGCAGTTCCTTCGGAACCTCGTCATAGGTCACGTCCCCGATCTTGATGCCGCGCTGTTTTCCGCGACCCGCCACGTTCATCCTCGTCACGGCGGGATATCCCTCCACCATGAGCCGCTCCATCACCGCATCCGTCTTCTCGGGCCGCACGATCGCTCTGATCATTATCATCGTATTCTCCTCTTTCCTTGTTTCCGTCTCGTCAGTCGGCGATGCCGAACTCCATCAAGAGCTTCTCGAGATCCTCGATCTCGAGCGGGTTCGGGATCACGAACTTCGTGTTGCCCTCGATCGCGCGCGCGAGCTTTCGGTACTCCTCGGCCTGGCCGACCGTGGGGTCGAAGTCGATGACGGTCTTCTTGTTGATCTCGGCGCGCTGCACGACGTTGTCGCGCGGCACGAAGTGGATCATCTGCGTTCCGATCTTCTCGGCGAGCGCCATGATGAGCTCGTCCTCGCGGTCGGTCTTGCGGCTGTTGCAGATGAGCCCGCCGAGACGCACCGTGCCCGACTCCGCGAACTTCCTGATACCCTTGCAGATGTTGTTCGCCGCGTACATGGCCATCATCTCGCCGGAACATACGATGTATATCTCCTCGGCCTTGCCGTCGCGGATCGGCATTGCGAAACCGCCGCACACGACGTCGCCGAGGACGTCGTAGAAGGTGTAGTCGAGCTTGTATTGCGGATCGAAGGCCCCGAGCTGCTCGAGAAGGTTGATCGAGGTGATGATGCCGCGGCCCGCGCAGCCGACTCCCGGCTCCGGTCCGCCCGACTCGACGCACCGGGTTCCCTTGAAGCCGACCTTGACGACGTCCTCGAGATCGAGGTCCTCGCCCTCGAGCCTGAGCGTGTCAAGGACGGTTTTCTGCGCAAGACCGTTCAATATGAGGCGGGTCGAGTCGGCCTTCGGGTCGCAGCCTACGATCATCATGTTCTTGCCCATTTCCGCGAGCGCGGCGACGGTGTTTTGCGTCGTCGTTGACTTGCCGATCCCGCCCTTTCCGTAAATCGCAATCTTTCGCATTGTTCCTCTCCTGGATAATTCTTGGGGCTTTTGCCCGACTACTATTAGCAAGATCCGTGCCAACACGGATTGGCTCGAGGACAATCTTCGTATTTATTTACCAGATATATATTTACGGATTATTACGGCGTGCCGGATCGTCCCGCGGGCACACATTCTCGTAGGCACAACCAGTGAAGTCCTACATTTTGGTAGGATTCATGCGGCCCGCCCCGCCCTTTTCGGCAGCCGCAGTTCTTGACATCATCCGCGATTTGTTGCACTTATAAGACACAGCTATTCAGGCGGAACTGGATGACATCCGGTCCGCCGCCGCGCCGGATCGATCCGCCCAAAGGAGAGACCGGTGACGGGGAATACGGCAAAAAAGCACCACAACCCACCGAACGACCATCCCCAACACGAGCATCCCCACGCCCAGAGCGAGATGCACCTGGTCTACGACATCTGCACCGTACTGTCGGAATCCTCGGACATGAGCCGCGCGCTCTCGGCGGTCCTCGGGGAGATCGCCCGCCACCTCGACTGCCTCCGGGGAACGATCACCATCCTGAACCGGGCGACGGGAGAGATCGCGATCGAGGAGGCCTACGGCCTAGACGAATCCGAGGTCGCCCGCGGGATATATCTTGTCGGCGAGGGGGTCACTGGCAGGGTCATCGACACGGGCGAGCCGGTCGCGGTGCCGCGCATCGCGGAGGAGCCGCTCTTCCTCGACCGGACCGGCGCGCGAAAGGCCCAGGACAAGCGCGACATCTCCTTCGTCTGCGTGCCGATCAAGATCGACTCGGACGTGATCGGCGCGATCGGCGTTGACCGGAGGTTCCAGGCGGACTGCGACCTGCAGGATCTCGTAAGGGTGCTCACGGTCATCGCCTCCACCATCAGCCTCGCCGTCCGCCTCAGGCAGGAAAACCAGGAGGAGATCCTGAATCTGCGGGAGGAAAACCGCCGGCTTCACGCGGAGCTTCACACGAAGTACAAGCCGGAGAACGTGATCGGGAATTCGAAGATCATGCGCGACCTGTACCGGCAGATGGAACAGGTGAGCGCGACGAACGCCACCGTGCTGCTGCTCGGCGAAAGCGGGGTCGGCAAGGAGAAGATCGCGCACGCGATCCACTACGGCTCCCCGAGGGCGGGAAAGCCCTTCATCAAGGTGAATTGCGCGGCCATCCCGGAGTCTCTCATAGAAAGCGAGCTCTTCGGCCACGAGAAGGGGGCGTTCACCGACGCGACCTCCCTCAGGCGGGGACGCTTCGAGATGGCGGACTGCGGAACCATCTTCCTCGACGAGATCGGCGAGATGCCGCTGGGGGCGCAGTCAAAGTTCCTGCGCGTCCTCCAGGAACGCGAGTTCGAGCGCATCGGCGGCTCGGAGACGATAAAGGTGAACGTCAGGATCATCGCGGCGACGAACCGCGACCTCCCGGCGCTCATTCAGGCGGGCCGCTTCCGCGAGGACCTCTACTACCGCCTCGCGGTCTTTCCGCTCGTGGTCCCGCCCCTGCGCGAGAGGAGGACGGACATCATCCTCCTCGCGAACCACTTCGCGGAGAAGTTCTCGCGCGAGCACGGCAAGGACATCAGGCGCCTCTCGCCGCCGGCCGTCCGCTCGCTCATGGCGCACGACTGGCCGGGCAACGTCCGCGAGCTCGAGAACTGCATGGAGCGCGCGGTGATACTCGCGACGGGAGAGACCGTGCACGCCCATCATCTCCCGCCGAACCTCCAGCCCTCGGCCAGCGGGGAATCGGTGGGCGGCGCGTCCCTGACCGCCACGCTCGAGGCCATCGAGCGGGAGATCATCCGCGAGGCGCTCGAGGAGACGGGCGGCAACATCGCCAAAACGGCCGAGCGGCTCGGCATGACGGAGCGGGTAATGGGCCTGAGGATTTCCAAATACGGTTTGAAGAACAAGGAGGCGTGAGTATGCCGATGATCGACGCGTTCAGGTTTATCGCGAGATGCCGTTCCGACGAGGCCTTCAGGGCGGGGGCAAACGGGAAAAAGGACGGCAGGGCCGTCAGGGAATTCTGGGACGACTGCGGTTTCTCCTTTACGGACGACGACGTCAGAAACGCGCTGAGGAGCGTCGAGCTTCGCGCAGCGGACGAGGACGAGGCCGCGGAAATCCGCGAACTCGGCCAGTGGTACCGCCTCGTCGCGGGGGAGTGCGCTGCAAGATCCGGCTGCGACACGACGTCCTGCGGCGGTTCCTGCGCGTCCTGCGGCGCCGGAGTCGTCGCGCCGTGAGGGAACTCGTAATCCGCGAGGCCGTTGAAGGGGACGCGCGGACCATACACGCCCTCCTCAGGGAGCTCGCCGAGTTCGAGCGGCTTTCGGACCGCATGACCGTTACCGAGGAAACGCTGAGGACGGACGTGTTCGAAAGGGGGCTGGCCCGCGCGTATCTCGCGGAATGGGCGGGCAAAAGCGGAAACGAGAGCGCGGCCCTCGCCGTGGTCTGCGAACGGTACTCGACCTTCGCGGGAAAGCGGGTTCTCTTCCTCGAGGACATCTACGTGCGAGAGAAGGACCGCAAGGCCGGAGTCGGGGGCAAGATCTTCGACTTCGTTCTGGATAAGGCCCGGGGCGAGGGCTTCGGGCGGGTCGAGTGGTCGGTCCTTTCATGGAACGAGGGAGCCAAGGGGTTCTACCGCTCGCGCGGCGGGGCGCCCGTGAGCGGATGGGAAAGCTGGGGGCTCGTACTTTGACCCGTAGACGATTCGAACGTCCGACCTGCTGCTTAGGAGGCAGCCGCTCTATCCAACTGAGCTAACGGATCGACAACGTACGTACTATACACCGAACGGGCCGTCCGTTTCAATGCCGGCCGCTCACGGAAGGGTCTTTGTCCGCCTGCGGTCCCCTATTTCGTACCCGAGGCTTTCCCAGAGGGTATTCGCCTCGTTGTCGTCCATGAGGGCGTTGCTGAAGATCAAGCCCACGCCCCGGGAGCGGACCTCGCGCTCCACGCGGGAAACGAGCTGGGCAAAGCGTTCGAGGGACCTGAACCGTTCCGTGAGATAGACGGCCTTGATGTACCACTCGTCCGCCCCGCCGTCCACGAGTATGCGGGAGCTGTCGATGAACCCCACCGCCTCGGCGTGGGCATACGCGACGAAAAACAGCTCGTCCTCGACGTCGAAGCTGTATTGCAGCATGGATTTGAGGGAACGGTCGTCGGTTTCCACCCGCGCGAGACGCGCGTCCTGATGGGCGTATTCGCCTATCATCTGGCGGTACAAGCCGATCGCCTCATCGAGATTGCATATGCCCAGGGGTCTCGTCTCGATCATCGCGCGCCCTCCCTATGCCGCAAGGAAGCACACCGTAAGTATACGCCCATTCACCGCCCAGCGCGAGGGCGGGGTAAAAAAAAGCCCGGGCGCGAACCCGGGCTTTCCATGAGTCAACGATTATGGAGAGTCTATTCCTGCTCGGCGGCGTCCCCGATAGGTCCGAGCGGTACGCGCATCAGCTTGGCTTCCTTGCCGTACTTCTCTGCCACGAAGGCGCTGGCGGCGTCGAATTCGTCAAGCAGCTTCATGTCGACAACGTCGAAATTGAAGCCGCGTACCTTGTAGGAAAAGGTTCCGAGGTAGACGTAGTTTACCCCCTCGGGCACCATAATCTGCGCCGAAACCGGCAGGTAAAACTTCAGAAAGGCGTAGTTCGCGGGATAACACGCAAAGAGGGGAAACTTGAGTATCCTGTCCTTGGGGATTGTGACCTTCAAGGCGACATACGTGCCGTCGTTGACCTCCGCCAATCCCCACGCCCGCCTGTAGCCGTATCCGCAGGCCAGGGACACGGAGGTTTTTTTCTCCGAATCCTTGACCTTTTTATCCTTGATGATGCTTCGGGACTCAAGGTCATGATATTTGGCGAAGAATTCGTCGTTGACGGGCGGGTCGACGATGGCGCGCGCGATGACGACCACCTCCGTCTTTTTCGGCTTGGGAAATTTTTGCTCTGCGGACGCCACCGATAAAACGGCCACGGCCAGGATCACGGAAACGAGGATAGTCTTTTTGTTCATTTGCTCAGCTCCTCTATGCGGGCGTCAATGACGGCTTCCCAGGAAGTACCCTTCAGCAAGGGCTTCAGCTTCGCCAGGGCGTCCAGTTCGTCGGGGGATTCTTCCTCCACGAAGGCGTAGGTATAGCCGGCCATGAGGCCCTCGCCCATCTTCGTTCCCTTGTGGTTATACGCGCCGACGTACTGTAGTCCGGGCTTCTTCGCGGTAAAGTCGAGGGAGCTGTCGTTCTTGCCGATACCAAGTGTCGCGTAATAAAACGTGTTCCCGGAGCTGTATCCCCACTCCGCCAGATGAAGGACGGAGCCCGGGGTTACCGGCGTGCAATAAAACATGGTCCCCACCGTTCCGGGGAAGATCCACTGAGGCTCTTTCTCGGGGTTGATCTGCGTGAACTCGAGCTGGTCAAAATAGGCCTTGCCGTAAAACGCGCCCCTGTATATGTGCCCGAAGATGAGCGTGCTCTCGGCGGGAGAGTCCATCTTCTTCTTGTCGAGCGTCTTCTTGTTCTTGAGCGGCTGCATCGACCGTCCGTTCGTGATGCACCCCGTGGCCATCAACATCATAATGCCAATGAGCAGAAGCGAGGGGCGCCAGGCCCTCCACGTTCGTCCTTTCATACGTACTCCCCTTTATGTATTTCTCCGGCCCTAGAGCCCGATTCCCGCGGTAATCATGAAACCGGCCATGTCCGAATTCGTCGCCTCGATCTTCGGTATCCAGCCTCCCCCTATGATAAAGAGGGGCGTCGAGCCGAAAACGACTTCGGCGCCGAGCACGGGCGTAAGCCGGAAGCCCGAGGTCTCGGTATCACCCGCGAGGATCATCATGCCGACGCGCGCGGAGGCATACGGCGTTATCGTCACCGAATCCATGCTGATCGGAAACTGCAGCCGCACATGCCCGAACACCTCGATGGCGTCGGCGCCGAAAAACACGGAGTCCTCGGAGGTTGAGCTTTCGCTCGAGCCGAAGGCAACTCCCGAACCTATCAGGACGTACTCGAAGGCGATGCCGAACGTGGCGCCGTAAAAATTGAAGTCGCTCCGTCGGCTGTATTCGAGACTGAGGCAGATGTCGTAGGGATTCTCGAAGGATACGCTCGTCGTTCCCGAGGATTTGCTCTCCTTCTTGGGAGTCTCGCTCACGGCCTTTTCCTTGCCGTCCGATGCCGCGCCTTCGCCGTCCTTCGAGTATTCCGCGACCATCCATGCCGCCTGGGACACGTGCCATTTCACCAGAACGCCGCTTCCCTCCCCCGCGGTGAAGGATACGGGAACGTCGCCCGTCGCGTCGGGCGCGGGAAGCTTCCCGGGAACGCGGGAGATGGCGACCGAGGAGCCGCCCGAGCGAAGGGCCTCGTCAAGGCGCCATGCGGACGCGAGGCGCATCGCGTCGAGAACGGAGGAGTTCACGAGCGTCAGGATCACCTCGTCGCGGACTGCCGTCGGGGAACCCGCGAGGGCGTTGAAAAGATCGTCCTGCCCGACGCGAAGCGTCATCGCGGGGGAAACGAGCTTGGCGATCTTCCGGAGACGCGCCGTCTTCGCGTCGGCATCCTCGGGTTTGGAGGATACGATGGCCGCGAACAGGTCGACGCGCGACTCCAGCGCGGACTGCGAAACCGACTCCCGCGAGTTTACCCGCGACATGAAATCCGAGAGCGCGGCGGCCGGAACGGCGAAGTTCGTCGCCTGTCGCAGGAAGGCCTTCCAGGTATTGATACCGACGACGTCGTAACCCGAGGCGCGCGCGGCGTTCGAAACGAGGAGCGGCCCTCCCGAGTTCCCGGGATCGATCGGGGCGGAATGCTGAATCAGCGTCGAGATGGCGGGGTCGATAAGCTCTGATACGCGGGAGGAATTGTTCGTGACCGTCCCCTTGCCCAACTGCCAGGACGGGCTGTCGCCGAGCCCCGGGTAGCCCGCGGACCATATCTCGGCCCCGTCGCGCGTCGGACGCGCCGAAAGCGAGAGCCCCTTCGGAAGGCCGGCGGCCGTTCCGACGGACACGAGGGCAAGATCGAGGTCGTTCGAGACGGCGACCACGGCGCAGTTCTCCACCGTGCGCTTCGTTCCGTCGGCGCGCTCGAACTCGAGCGTCACCCTGTCCGCGTCGACGATCACGTGGCGGTTGGTTACCACGTACGTCGTGCCGTCCGCCCCGGAAAGGAGGAATCCGGACCCGAAACCGGGCTTGGTCTTCTTCGCAATGACGTCCCCGAGATCCCGGTACCCGAGGGTCGAGGCCTTCTTCGCCGAGGCGAGAAGAAAGGAACGGGTTTCCTCGGAATAGGACGGGCGAACCACGCAGACATAGTCGCGTATTTGGGCGAAGGCAAGGCCGGAACACATGAGAAGCACCGGGAGAACGCATTTCAATCGCATCGAAAACCACCTGCTTGTTTTGGACAGTATACCTTCATTCCATTGTCGTTTCCAGAAAAAAAGCCCGGGCACGCGCCCGGGCTCGAAAAAAAGCGGATTACGCCGCCTGAAGGCTTACACGACGCCGTGGGCCAGCATCGCGGAGGCGACCTTGAGGAAGCCGGCGATGTTCGCTCCCATGACGTAGTCCCCTTCCTTGCCGAACTGCTTCGACGCGGAGAAGGCGTTGTCGTGGATGCTCTTCATGATGCCCTTGAGCTTGGCGTCGACCTCGTCGCGGCTCCAGGAAAGCCGCATCGAGTTCTGGCTCATCTCGAGTCCGCTCGTCGCCACTCCGCCCGCGTTGGAGGCCTTGCCGGGCGCGTAGAGAAGCCCGTTCTGCTGGAACACCTCGATGGCCTCGGGGGTCGAGGGCATGTTGGCGCCTTCGGCCACGAGCTTGCAGCCGTTCTTCACGAGTTCCTTCGCGTCGTCGCCGGAGATCTCGTTCTGCGTCGCGCTCGGGAAGGCGCAGTCGCACTTGACGGACCAGGGGCGCTTGCCCGCGGTGTAGGTCGCCTTGGAATACTTCTTGGCGTACTCGCTGATGCGCCCGCGCTTGACGTTCTTGAGGTCCATGACGAAGGCGAGCTTCTCCTCGTCGATCCCGTCCGGATCGTAAATGAACCCGTCTGAGTCGGAGAGGGTCACGGACTTGGCGCCGAGCTGGGAGAGCTTCTGGACGGTATACTGGGCCACGTTGCCCGAACCGGAAACAGCGCACACCTTGCCCTTGAAGGTCTCGCCCTTGACGGCGAGCATGTTCTCGGCGAAGTAGACGCAGCCGTAGCCGGTGGCCTCGGGCCGTATGAGGGAGCCGCCCCAGGTGAGGCCCTTGCCGGTCAGCACGCCGGTGAACTCGTTGGTAATACGCTTGTACTGGCCGAACATGAAGCCGATCTCGCGTCCGCCGACGCCGATGTCGCCGGCGGGCACGTCCGTGTCGGCGCCGACATGCCGATAGAGCTCGGTCATGAAGCTCTGGCAAAAGCGCATCACCTCGCCGTCGCTCTTTCCGTGCGGGTCGAAGTCGCAACCGCCCTTTCCGCCGCCCATGGGAAGGGTGGTGAGGCTGTTCTTGAATACCTGCTCGAAGCCGAGGAACTTCAGGATCGACAGGTTTACGGAGGGATGGAACCGCAATCCGCCCTTGTAGGGGCCGATGGCGCTGTTGAACTGCACCCGGTATCCGCGGTTCACGCAGACCTTGCCCGCGTCGTTGACCCACGGAACGCGGAACATGATCACGCGCTCGGGTTCTACGATCCGCTCCAGGATCGAGTTCTTCTGCAATTCCGGCATCTGGTTGACGGCCGGCTCGAGGGTCTCGAGAACCTCGGCCACGGCCTGCAGAAATTCCGGTTCATGGGCGTTCCTCGCCTTTACCTGGGCGAGAACGTCGCTGACGTACGCGTTAGCCATATCATTACTCCTCATTGAGCAAACCGGACTACGCCTTTGTAATCCTTAGATGCCATCTTTGGCATCATATAGCCCTAACGCTTCATTATAGCAAGGCTCTTCCCCTCTTGTACAGGAAGAAATTGAAGTGAAACTGAAAGTTTTTTACGTTTGCTTCAGACCGGGCCGTATCCCCCGGCCCTATTCCCCGAACTCTTCCGCGTAGTCCTCGTAGTCCCCGTAACCGTACACGTCATCGCCCGAATCC
Source organism: Spirochaetales bacterium Spiro_10 (assembly GCA_001604405.1). GTDB lineage: Bacteria > Spirochaetota > Spirochaetia > Treponematales > Treponemataceae > Teretinema. The sequence goes on along the minus strand of LVBL01000030.1, from coordinate 1,905 downwards.
ATCTCCTCGCCGTCGTCAACCGACTCCAGCAACGGAAGGATCTCGGCTTTCCTGGAATCGACGAGGGCGTAATCCGCGGGATGGATCTCGGCCTTCATCCCCTCCATCTGGGACTTCACCTGATCCATGTATTCGAGCATCTCGGGATACTCCGCGTAGGCGGACCGCTGACCGGCAAGGGACTCAAGGACGCCCGCCACACCGACCGAGGCGGTAATCACGACGAATTTCTCGAAACCGTTCGCCCCGAAGCCGTGCTTTTTGAACACGGCGTCAATCTCGGCGGGAACCTGCGTCGCCCGCATGGCCCTGAGCCCTTCCACGGGGGATACGTCCTCGTCGTCCGTTTCCGCAGGGTCGAAGAGATTCGGATATTGCTCGTCAAAGGCGTCCAGCTCGTCCGAAAGCGCCTGGAAGTTCGCCACGAAGGCGTCGATATCCTTGGGGGAAAGCACGCGTTTGGGCGCGGACTGGGCGCAGAGGGTCGCGGCTATGAGGGCAAAAAGGCAAAAAACGGCCAGCATTCTTTTCATATAAAGGCTCCTTGGGCGCGAAACGCCCGGAAATTCCGGTTATTGTACCACGACTCTCCCGATTTTCCATATGTCGCGCACGTAATCCTCGATCGTCCGGTCCGAGCTGAACTTTCCCGAACGGGCCACGTTCAGAAGCGCCATCCGCGACCACCGCTTCTTGTCCGCGTAGGCCCGCTCGAGCTCGGCCTGCGCGGCCACGTAGGCGTCGAAGTCGGCGAGGACGTAGTACACGTCGGGCCTCTGTCCTTCCACCCCGTACACGAGGGAGTCGTACAACTCGCGGAACATCGCCGCGTCGCCCCCGCCGTAGGTCCCGTCTACGAGCTGCGCGAGGCAGGCGGCCAGGGCGGGGCTATTCGAGATATATTCCTGCGGATTGTAGGAATGCTCCACGTCGATGGCGTGGATCTCGTCGGCGGTCAGGCCGAAGATGAAGGCGTTCTCGGCGCCGGCCTCCTCGACGATCTCGATGTTCGCCCCGTCGAGCGTGCCGATCGTGACGGCGCCGTTTATCATGAACTTCATGTTTCCGGTGCCCGAGGCCTCCTTGCCGGCGGTCGAGATCTGCTCGGAGACGTCGGCCGCGGGGAAAAGCCGCTCGGCAAGCGAGACGCGGTAGTTCTCGACGAACACGACGCGGAGCCGGCCCCTGACGCGATGGTCGTTGTTGATCCTGTCGGCGAGGGTGTTGACGAGCTTGATTATCGCCTTTGCCCTCCGGTATCCGGAGGCGGCCTTGGCGCCGAAGATGAAGGTGCGCGGAACGGGATCGAACGACGGGTCCTCGAGAAGCCTGTTGTACAGGTACATCACGTGCAGGACGTTCAGGAGCTGGCGCTTGTACTCGTGAAGCCGCTTGATCTGCACGTCGAAGATGGAATCGGGGTCGACGAAGATGTTCTGCGTTTCCTTCAGGTACGCCGCGAGCGCGACCTTGTTCTCGCGCTTGATGGCCATGAACTCCCCGAGGACGGCCTCGTCGTCCGCGTACTTCTCGAGTTCCCTCAGCCTCGAAAGGTCTTTCTCCCATCCGTGGCCGATCTTGCCGGTGATGAACCGCGCGAGGCGCGGGTTCGCCGACAGAAGCCAGCGGCGCTGGGTGACCCCGTTCGTCTTGTTGTTGAACTTCGAGGGATACAGGCCGTACCAGTCGGAGAGGGCCACGTTCTTCAGAATCTCGGTATGGAGGGCGGCGACGCCGTTGACGGAGAAACAGCCGACCAGGGCGAGCCAGGCCATCTTGATCATCCCGTCGCCGATGATCGCCATCGAATTCTGCCGCTTCCAGTCGCCGGGGAACCGCTCGCGAAGCTCGGCGAGGAAACGCCGGTTGATCTCCTCCACGATCTGGTAGACGCGCGGCAGGAGG
>LVBL01000104.1 GCA_001604405.1 Spirochaetales bacterium Spiro_10 | reverse complement strand
TCGGGCTTCCAGCCGCAGTTGAACATCCCTCCGTTCGTCCAGTCGGCCTTGTTCCAGACCCCGGAATTGAACGAATCCATCGAATCCCACAGAGACCAATTCTGCACGGCCCGCGAAACGCCGATTGCCTCTCCGGCTGACTCGGAAGCGGTGTTCCCGCTGCAGGACGCGAGCAGGCCGACGAGCGCGAGCGTGACTACAAATACGATAGCGACAGTTCTTTTCATGGCGCATTCTCCTTATTGTCGATTGTGGGGGGCTTCCGGAGAACGTCGCAGATACGGGCGGTAGGAATCGTACGGTACGAAAGGTATTGGTCCCGTCCGAAACCGGCGCCTTTCGCGCGCATGCGGGGCGGGAAACGCGGCGGATTACGCCTCGCCTCGCGCCGCGGGCGGCAGGCGAACGGGCAGGACACTACCTTTGGTACCGGTTCGCGGCGTCGGGTATCCCGCGCGCGTCGGGTATCCCGCGCACGGGACTATTCCTCCTCGGTCGAAAGCAGACGGTTGACGAGCGAGAAGACGTAGGCGCTGAAACCGAGCTTCCCGCCCCGCTCGTCCTTGAGCACGCGAAGCAACTCGCCCTTTCCCGATATCCCGAGCTTGTTGTAGACCTGCGTAAGGTGGCCCTTCACGGTGCTTTCGGCTATGCCGAGCCTTCCGGCGATGTCCCTGATGCGGTAGCCCTGCAACTGGAGCTCGACAATCTCCTGCTCGCGCTCGGTTATCTTGTGCCCGGCGAAGAAGTTCCGGTCGGGAAGGATGCCGTCCTTCAGGAACGGGAGGGGATCGAGGGCGTTCCATCTGAGGCTCACCAGGTTCCCCTTCAGGTCGAACTTGCCCGAGACCCGGACGACCGGGATATACCGACGCCGCTCGGGGCTCATGAGCCTGATGCCGGGATAGTCAAGCTCGCGCAAGGCCGGCATCCGCCTCGCGATGTCGTCGGCGAGTTCGCGGTCCTCGCTTTCGAAATAGCGCTTCAGGGAGACGAGGTCGCCGCCGTCCGGCAGGGCGAGCCCCTCGCGCGCAGTCGGGTTCGCGTACTGGATGCCGAACATGACGTCGGTTTCGAGCACCATGATCGGAACGGCCGCCGCGATCTCCCGGTACCGCTCCTCGTTTTCCCGCAGGGCGCGCTCGACCTCGACGCGCTCGTCCTGGGCGACGATGGATCCGAGCGTGTGTGAGACGAGGTCGCGCAGGGACTCGTACACGAGCGGATCGACGCCCGCGCCGTCCAGCTCTATGTACCCGTACGATTCGTCGCGGTCGAGAAGCGGCAGCCAGACGGGCCCGTCGCCCGCCGGCCCGTCAACGCACGGCTGGCGTACGGCGTCCCGGTAAAAGTCCCCGTCGGCGACGTCGCCGAAGGGTTTGGGGCCGCGTCCGTGCAACGCGAGGGAAACGCGCGCCAGGGCGAGCGCCGGAGCCGCGCGCGAAAGTTCGGCAATCAGGTCCTCCCGGCTCCGCGCGTACCCGAGCCGCGTCGAAAGCCCGCGGAAGAGATGCAGGGCGTTCCGCAGGGACGACAGCCGCCTCGCGTGGTGCTCTCCGCCCTTGCGCGACAGGAGGGCGAAGGCCCCGACGAAAAGATCCTCGACGTACAGTCTCGAGCGGGCGTCGGACGGGTCGCGCGTCAGCTCCTGCCGGAGAATCGTCAAAAGGTCGTGCCAGCGGTCGGCGAAGTCCTCCCACTCGAGGGTCCCGTCGAACCATCCCGACAGCGTTTGCAGGAAAAGCGGACGGTCGACGAACTTCCGGAGATCGAGGGTCGCCGCGTCGCACAGAGACCAGAGGGCCTCGGTCGCCTGCGCGCGGCAGGGTTCGGGAAGACTCGACTGGCGCGCGACGAGGAAGGCCAGTGTCTCCTTGACAGACTTCGGGTCGGTAGGGCCCTGGTGCCGCGCGAAGGCAAGCGGAATGTCCGCGCATCCGCACGATTCGCGGATCACCGGCGCGCAGACGGCGATACCCGCGCCGGAGGCGCCCTGTCCCATCATGCCGAGAAGCCGGAGCCCGGCCTCGCGCGCCTGTCCGTACAGCGGCTGATGCACGGTCGTGAGCAGGGGCGTGAGAAACCCCGCCTCGGGGATGTCGTCGAAACCGGTTATCGCGAAGTCGCGCGGGCACCTGAGGCTCCGCGCCTCCATCGCCCGCAGAAAGCCGAGGGCCATGTCGTCGTTGGCGCAGGAGAGCACGTCGAAGGGAAGCGGCGCGGACGGGTCGAAGCGCGCGGCAAGGGCGTGACCGGAGCCGTAGCTGAAGTCGCCCTCGTACGTCGAGCGGGACTCGGCCGGGACGCCGTGACGGTCGAGGGACTCGTTCCAGGCGGAAAGCCGCTCGAGGGCGTCGGGACTGTGCGCGGGTCCCGAGAGAAAGGCGAAGCGGCGAAAGGAGTGCCGCGTGACGAGGTGGTCGACGAGTTCGCGCATGCCGGCGCGGTTGTCGGTGCCGACGCACTCGAAGCCGGGAACCGACATGCCGATCGTGATGAGGGGGATGGGACGGAATCCCGCGAGGAAATCCGCGAAGGCTCCGGGAGAGACGAAACTGCCGATCGAGCCCGCGGCGACCACGAGGCCGTCGGGAGCGGTCTCGCCCGGACGTCCCCTCGCGAGGCCGTAGATCGCGTTGAAAAGATCCTCGTTGCCGTAGGGAGACCCGAGGGAGCGGCCCACGAAGGTTTGCAGGACGCAACCGCGTTCGCGCGCCAGATCCGCGAGTCCCCGCCGGATGAGGGACTGATACCGCCCTTCAATTTGGTTTATCAACAATCCGATGACTGGCCGTGCCGCTTCCGCGCTTCCCATGAACTCCCCGATCAGGCCGGCCCGTGAGCGAACCGACGCCACAGTATGGCCCCGCTCGCCGTGATCTGTCCAGCGAAACTTGCGCCTCCCCCGGACCGGAACCTACCTCCCCGTACTCCGGAGGTAGGCGCGCAACATCTCGTTCTCGTCGAGATCGGGCGTTTTCGCGAGCGCGTTATACTCCCGGAGGAGCCGCTCTCCCTTCGGGGACGCGCGTGAAAACACCACGTACGACTTGAATCCCTCGACGGGAAGGACGAGAACGCGTACCCTCCCCTCAACGCCCTGCCTGCGCGCCTCCTCGAGGCACGAGAATTCGTTCTGGTCGAGGATGGCGTCGATCCTTCCCGCAAGCAGTTTTCCCAGGTTTTGAGCGATCCATGAATTGCCCGGCGCATAGTCGAAATGGACATCCTTCGCTCCGACGAAGAAGTCTCCGGGAAACGCGTCGAGGATGTAGCCGATGCGCATTCCCGAGATGTCCTTGACGGAGGTTATCGAGGAAAGACGGTGATCCGCGCGTACGGTCAGGGAAGGCTGCGTGACGAGACAGGGATCGTCCGGATAGAGCAAGAAGACCTTTCTCCTCTCGGTCATTCCGAACTCAAGACTCATGTCGAGCTCCCCGCTGGACAAGTACGAGAGAATCCTCGCCACGGGCAGCACCACCAGCTTCGCCTCGTAGCCGAGAGCCCGCGCCACGGCCTTCGCGTAGTCGACCCCGGGCCCGTACGGGTCGCCGTCGGGGGAATCCCGCATGACAAGCGGAGAATGCAGGAACACGCCGATGCGCAGGGAATCGGCGGCCAAACGTCCCGAGAGCGCGATACACAACAGCAACACGACGATTAGCCGCATACGCCCCTCCGTCGCACTGGCGGGATGCTAGGCACCGCCCGCCCGCTCGATAGCCTCCATCGCCTCGACTCCGGTGGACGTGAAAAAGCCTATCGTCTCCACGAGCTTGGACGCCTGTCCCGCGAGCTCCTCGGCAGTCGCCGCGAGCTCCTCGGAACTCGACGCGTTTTGCTGGACCACCTGGTCCATCTGCGTCACGCCCTTCGATATCTGGTCGGCGCCGTCGGCTTGCTCGCGCGACGCGGCGGAAATCTCCTGGATCAGCTCGGCCGTCTTCCGGATATCGGGAACCAGTTCCTCGAGCCGTTTCCCGGCCTCGGCTGCCACGGTCGTGCTCTTGGTGGAAAGCACGTTTATCTCGCCCGCCGCGGCGGCGGAACGCTCCGCGAGCTTTCTCACCTCCGTGGCGACCACGGCGAAGCCCTTGCCCGCCTCGCCTGCCCGCGCCGCCTCGATCGCCGCGTTCAGCGCGAGAAGGTTCGTTTGCCGCGCGATCTCCTCGATTATCGAAATCTTCGAGGCGATCTCCCTCATGCTCGAAACCGTCTCGCCCACCGCCTTGCCCGATTCCTCGGCGTTCCGCGCGACGCGGCGCGAGAGGGAATCTGCCTGCGCCGTGTTGTCCGCGTTCTGCTTTATGGTCGCCGCGAGTTCCTCCACCGAGGCCGACAGCTCCTCGAGGCTCGAGGCCTGTTCGTTCGCGCCCTGCGACAGCGCTTGCGACGTTCCCGACAGCTGCTCCGCGCCCGTTTGGACCTCTCCCGACGCCATGCGTATGTCCCCGACTATCGCCGTCAGGCTTCCGAAAAGCTTGTCCATGTTTTTCCCGAGCGTGCCGATCTCGTCGGCGCGGGCCACAATCTTCCTCGTGTACGCGACGTCGAGGCCCTTGAGACTCAGTTCGCCCGAGGCGATGTTCTCGACGGCGCTAACCACAGTCTGAATCGGTTTCGCGATCGAACGGGCGATTCGGAAGGAAACGAATACCGCGACGGCCACGCCGCAGGCCAGCACGACGTACAAAAGCGCGAGAAGTCCCGACGCCGTCGAGCGCAACTCGCGCTGCTCGAGGGATAGCGCGAGCACCCAGCCCGGGCTGTTCGGCACCCGGGCGTAGTAGGTCATCATCCTCATTCCGTCCGCGCGGAGATAGTCGCCCTCTCCCGCCTCGCTCGCCAGCATCTCGGCGCCGAGCGCGTCCAGCCCGACGTAGCCTTCCTTCGCGGAATCCTTTACGTTGAGGGCCAGGATGATTTCCGGATTTGGGTGGGCTATGACGATGCCGCGTTGGTCGACCAACCAGCCGTATCCGGTCTTCCCGAGTTTGATGGAGGCCGCGACCGCGGAGAGTGATTGCATCTTGATCTCGAAGCCGGCCATACCGATGACGGCGCCGTCCGCGGACTTGATGGCCTTCGCGAATATGACCGCGGGGTCGTTCGTGACCTTGGAGATCGCGACGTCTCCGATGGCATAGTCCTTTCCTTCCTTGACGACCGCCTTGAAATAGCCCCGCTCCGCTATGTTCACGTAGGTTCCCGCCAGGGTTGGCGCCGACCCGTCGGGCCAGGCGAGCATGGAGGTCCCGATATCGGGAGAGACGTTCTTGATCACCTCGTTCAGCATCCGGCGCTCGGCCGTCTTCCGGTCACGCGACTGGAGGAAGTCCCGGGCCGCCACCCCGCGAAGCTGCCAATAATAGGAATCGAGGATCCTCCCTAACTCGGCGGCCCGGGCCGTCGCGATCTGGATGTTTTCCTCCCTGACAAGGGCGTTTATGTCCCGGTCAAGCCTGATTCCGATAATCGCCACGACGGAGCCGAGTAATACGGCAACCATGGCGCTTACGACAAACGCGATCCTCGTCCGCAAATTCACCCGAATAGCCATGATTCGCCTCCTCGTTATACTCATAAGCATATGCATGGCACCCCGCAATGCAAGGTGATTTCGTGCTGATTCCCCTTCCCGGGAACCCGGTGTCCCGTCGCGTCGGGCCGCCAAACGCCGATTGACAAATTTTCCCCGTATTACCGATACTTACGGTATGCCCGTGGACCTCAGAACGCTCATGCTCATGAATCTCATCACCAATCTTGTGGCCCTCGTCATCATGGGTATCCTCTGGGGCCAATACCGGCGACGGTACCGGGGGCTTTCCCAGTGGCTGGTGAACATCGCGCTCCAGGCCATCGCCATCATCCTCTTCGTCCTTCGCGGCAGGATTCCCGATTTCGCGTCGATCGTGCTCGCGAATCTCGCGGTCCAGGTCGGCACCTGGCTCATCCTCGTCGGCCTGCGCGAATTTTTCGGCCGAAAAAGCCCGCAATGGCCGAACGTCGCGCTCCTGACCGCCTTCGCCCTCGCCTTCACCCGCGCCGCCGTCGTTTCGCCCGACCTCCACGCGCGCACCCTGCTCCTCTCCGCGTGCATGACGGCGCTCACGGCCCAGATCGCCTGGCTCATGCTGGTGCGCCTCCCCCGCGAGAGCGGCTCGGCGACGCGCCTGACGGGCCTCATCGCCCTCGCCTACGTCGCGGTCAACGCGGCGCGCATCGCCGTCATCCTGGTCCGTCCGTCGACGAACAACGACTTCTTCGCCTCCGCCACCCTGGTCACGGTAGTGCCGATACTCGCGTACCTCATCCTGGCGATGTTCCTCGTGCTGGCCCTCGTCCTCCTGGTCAACCAGAGGCTTCTCGAGGACGTGCGGACGCAGGAGGAGAAATTCACCAAGGCCTTTCACGCCGCCCCCTACGCCATGGTACTGACCCGCATGGATGACGGCCGAATCATCGAGGTCAACCGAGGATTCGAGGAGATCACGGGATACGGGCACACCGAGGCCGTCCGTAAAACGACGAGAGACCTGCGGTTATGGAAAAAACCGGATAACAGGAAGCTCTTCGTCTCCGCCCTGTCACGGTACGGCAGCGTCCGGAACATGGAGACGGAATTCCGGAAGAAAGACGGTACGGACATGACCGGGATGCTGTCGGCGGAAACCATATCCCTGAACGGGCAACCCTGCGTAATCGCGTGCATCGGGGACGTGACCGAGCAAACCCGGATGCGCGAGCAGCTGAGGGAGCTCGCGTCGCACGACGCCCTGACCGGGCTCCCGAACCGCAGGCTGTTCTACGACCGCTTCGAGGTCGCGCTGGCGAACGCGACGCGAAACGGAAAAAAGATGGCGGTGATATCCCTTGACCTCGACAACTTCAAGGATATCAACGACACCTTCGGGCATGAGGCGGGCGACGCCGTTCTCGCGGAGGCGGCGCGAAGGCTCGCCTGTTCCGTCCGGAAGCTGGATACCGTCGCGCGGTTCGGCGGAGACGAGTTCGTGCTTCTCCTGTGGGAGACGCTGGGCGAAGCCGAAACCGCCGAGGTCGCCTCGAGAATCCTGGCCAACTTCGACGAACCCTGCCAGTTCTCCGGAAAAGCGATACCCATGAGGGCAAGCCTCGGGATCGCCCTCTATCCCGACGACGCGGCCGACCTCGCGACCCTCTTGCGGAAGTCGGACGAGGCCCTGTACTACGTGAAGTCGCACGGGCGGGACGGTTACCGCCTCGCCTCGGAACGCGCGGCTTCGCCCCCTACACGACCACCTTCTCTATCGTGAGCTTCTCGGCGTAATTGGCGTATTGGTAGTTCGTCTTGATCGTGCGATACGACCCCAGGGCCGCGAACACGAGGCCCAGGCCCATGCTCGGAAGCAGTTCTTTCAGCACCTCGGGGTCGGACAAAAGCGACGGCGTCACCAGGACGAATTGCAGGATTCCCACATCGGGAACCTGCTTGCGCACCTCGATGAAGACCCCTATGTACTGGGCGACGCAGAGCGCAAGAATGACGGCAAGGATGTTCAACGCCACGCCGACGGTCGTTTTCTTTCCCTTTACCGTCTCGTAGCCCTTGAATGCCGAAAAGGAGATCGCGTAGCCGGCGAGGGACGCGTAAAACCCGAGGGCCCCGACGACTATCCAGACGACGGAACCGACAAGCGCGCCCGCGAGGCTTCCGAAAAATCCGCGGATATAGTTGTTGGGGACATTCCTGTCTTCTTCCATCTTCTTCACGATCCTCTGGTAGCAATCGTTGCACAGGAGCGTCGCGGAAATCCGGTTGGAGTAGTAGTCGAGAAACGAGGTGCTCTCGCAGTTTTCGCACACGTTGCGTATGCCGCCCGAGACGCAGGACTCCGCGACGCCCGAGAGGATATTCCTCAACCTGATCGCGTCCGCGCCGGCGACGCACTCGATCTTGACGGTGTCGCCCTCGACCTGGTAGCCGAGTATGTCCCCGTTGTTCTTGTAGGTGGCGAGCAAATCCATGATGCCGGCCCGCGATTCCGTGGACGCAAGGGAGACCGAGACGACCAGACGCTCGCC
>LVBL01000103.1 GCA_001604405.1 Spirochaetales bacterium Spiro_10 | reverse complement strand
GAACTGTTTTCGCCGCCGAACGACCACAGGGCGTACGCGGAGGAATTGAGCACGCGGTTGCCCTCGACGTCGAGGCGGTACGAAAGTTCGGTCAGCTCGAGATCCCCCGAGGGAAGCTCGAGGACGTCCCACCCGGTGAATTCTTCCCTGATGGACGCGAAATGGGCGACGCCCTCGACGCCGAAGGTGAGGAAGCCCGACTTGGAAAGCTGGATGTCCGTCTCGAGCTTGACCTGTCCCTGGTGGAGAGCCTGTCGCGAGAAACCTTCCGTCTCGATGCCGTCGACGGAATACGTCGTGGCCCCGCCGAGGAGCGGGCCGTACTGGTCGACAAAGGCCTGGCTGTACGCGTGGCTTCCCGACACCGACTCTTCGTAGTCGAGGTCCATCGTCTGGTTGTTGTACGCACCGACGAACCTCACGAGCATCCGGTCCGTCGGCATCCATTTTACCCGGGCGGCCGCGAATCCCATGAGGTTGAGCCAGTCGAAGGCGACTTGCGTGCGCACCCCGTCGTCGGTCGCGTCGTCGCGGACGCCGACTCCGTCGCTCCCGAAGAAGCCGTTCAGTGAGACCGAGAGATCGGGGCGCGGATCGTATATGAACTTCGCGTAGAAGTCGCGGATGAAGGGCATCGTCGGTATCGTTTCCGAGAGCTTCGGTTC
>LVBL01000029.1 GCA_001604405.1 Spirochaetales bacterium Spiro_10 | reverse complement strand
GGGCAATATCCTCAGGTATCCCATTCTCCCTTCCATCGGGATCTATGTACTTAACCGGATTATCTCGAAGTCGCACAGGTAGCGCCCGTCGTCTTTCTGTTGTCAAAGAACTCGTTGCTTCAGTATATCACGAATTTCGCGCGGGCAATAAAAAACCCCGCTTGCGCAAGCGGGGCGGTTTGGAGGGATGGGCGCGGGAAGGGAAGCCTTTGTCAAAGGTTCCCTTCCCGCGTGGCATCCTACTTCAGAAGAATGAATTCCACGCGGCGGTTCTTCCACCAGTTCTCGCGGTCGGCGCGCTGGACGACGGGTCTCGTGCCGCCCAAGCCGACCGTCGAGAGGCGGGAGCCGTCGACGCCGTTCCTGACGAGGAAGTCGCGCACCGCGTCGGAGCGCTGGCGCGAAAGCGGGATGAGCTCCGCGTCCTCCTCGCGCTGTGTGCCCGTCACGTTGTTCGCGTGGCCCTCGACCTGAATGCGGTAGTCGCGGAACTTGTTGAGGATCTCCGCGATGCGCTTGAGCACCTGCACGTTCTTGTCGACCACCGCGCTGTCGAGGCCGTTGAAGTCGGCCGCGTTCTCGCGGAAGATGATCGAGGGAACGGCGATCTTGAGGCGGTTGCCGTCGCGGATGACGAGCACGTCCACCGGAACGTACCCGCGCACCACGCTCGTCATGCCGACCTCGTCGCGCACGGTGAACGTGAACGGATAGTCGGTCGCCGCCTGCACGAGCTCGCCCTTGAGCGAACGGCCGTCCCAGATGAGGCGGTCGGCGATCTTGTCGGAGCCGCCCGTCTTCCAGAACACGTTGCCCGCGGTGCCCTCGGGCTCGCGGATTTCGAACGACCATTCGGAGATCGCAACGGAGGAGTCCGCGGAAAGGGAGATGAAGAGCTCGTCGTCGAGCCCGTCGTTGTCCGGGCTGAAGTACCTCGGGTTGAGGCGCACGCCGAGCGTCGGGGCCTTGGCGTTCGAGACGAACGCGGCGCTCGCCGCCGTTACCGCGTCTCCCTTCTCGTAGACAAGCGAGAGCTCGGCGACGAACCTGCCCTGCGCGACATTACCAGAGGAGTCGAGACCGTCCCAGTTGATCGCGGCGGGAAGCGTCGCCGTCTCCGCGGAACTCCAGACCTTTACGGCTGCGGCTTTCGCGTCGCCCTTGCCGGCGGCGTCGGGCCTGATCGAAACGCTCCACGAGGCAAGTCCCTCCGCTACGTTCGTCACGAGGGAGACGCGCTGAGTGTCCTTGACGCCGTCCCCGTTGGGGGAGAATGCCGAATGCTGCGTCGTGACGTAGGCCTTGGGGACGCGCGCGTCGACGACTATTCCCGCAAGCTGCTGGGTCGTGCGGTTGCCCGCGCGGTCCTCGCTCTGCGCGACGTAGGCGTAGGTGCCGTCGGGAACGCGGTTGCCAGAGTTGTCGGTGGCGTTCCACTCGACGTTGGCGACCTCGCCTTCCCATTTCCAGGAACGGACGGGCTGTTTGCGCTCGTTGATCACCGAGGCGGTCCACAGGTCCTCTTTCGAGGATTTCTGCGCAACGGGGAGGGCGTCGCGCTTCCCGTCGCCGTTGGGGGAGAAGACGATCCACGGGGCCGATATCTCTATCGACGGGAACCGGGTGTCGAGCTCGAAGTCGGGGGCCGCGGAGCGCGAGGTCTGCTGATTGACGAGCGTAACCTCGAGGCTCGCCGAATAGACGCCGTCGGCGCTTCGCTCGCCGGCGGTGGCGCCGGGCGCGGGATCGCCGACGCCGTTCCACGCGAGGGTCGCGGGAACCCTTCCCGTGCCGGCAAAGGTCTTTACCGCCTTGCCCGACTTGTCGGAGATCACGAGGCTATAGCGCTCGACGGCGGTGCTGGCCTTTATGACGGGGGTGAAGACGATCGTGTCCTTCGAGCCGTCTCCGTTCGGCGAGAAGGCCGAGAGGTTCGCCTGCAGGATGACGTCCGCCTTCTCGGTGTTGAGCTCGACGACCGCGAGGTTCGAGGAACCCGGGTTACCGGCGAGGTCGGTCGCGGTAAGCCGGTAGCCGTAGCGTCCGTCGGGCGCGAGCTTGCCCGACTCGTCGCGTCCGTCCCACGCCTTAGAGGCGTCGGGAACCGGACCGAAGCGGAAGGAGCGGATCGCCTGGCCGCGCGGGTTGCCGGAGGCGTCGAGCGCGAATATCTCGCCGAGCCAGGATTCCTCGCGGCTCGCCTGCTGGGTGAAGGAGACCGTGTCGAGCTTGCCGTCGCCGACGGGCGAGAAGATGGGACCGGAGGCGCGCACGCGCGCCTCGGGAGCCGTGACGTCCACGGTGAAGAACGGGGACTTGGCGACGGGCGAGTGCCCGTTGACGTATTTGGCCGAGAGGATGGCCTGGTATTCGCCCTCGGCGAGGCGCGCGCCGGAATCGGACGTGCCGTCATAGGCGAAGGGACGCACGGCCCCCGTGCCCGAGAACGCGCGCTGTACGGCGCCCGCGCGGGAAACTACGGTCATCTCCCAGCCGGAAAGGCCGGTGAGGACCGGGATGCTCGGCGTGAGCGCGACGGTGTCCGTCGTGCCGTCGCCGTTCGGCGAGAAATGCGCCGTGTCGATGGTCACGTTGATGGCGGGCTTCACGGTGTCGACGATGATGTTGTCGACGCGCGCGACCGCGGCGTTGCCCGCGCGGTCGGTCGACGAGACGCGATAGGAATAGACGCCGTCGGGGGCTATCCCGCCCGAGTCGGTCCTGCCGTCCCAAACCGCGTCGGCGGGGGAGGCGTCCTTCGTCTCGAACGCGCGGACCGCGTTACCGGAACCGTCGAGTATCTCGCCCTTCCAGAGGTCCTCGGCCGAGCCCGTCTGCGCGAGGCGGAAGGTATCCTTGTTGCCGTCGCCGTCGGGGCTGAAGATCATGGCGTTCGCGCCGGAGGGGGGAGCCGCGGTCACGACGGGGGCGGTGGTGTCGACGTACACGGAATGGCGCGCCGATGCGCCGGGATTGTCGTTGTCGTCGACCGCGGTCATGCGGAAGGTATAGGCGCCGTCGCGGGCGACCGCACCCGAGTCGGTGCGTCCGTCCCAACGGACCGATTCGGGAACCTGGATTCCCTCTTTCGGTTTTTTGAGGGCCTTCCAGACGGACTTGAAGTCCTGCATCTCGGGGCGGTCCTCCTTGTTGGCGATCGTGCGCACGACCGTTCCTGCCTCGTCCTCGACCGTGAAGGTCCACGCGACGACGTACCGCTGGTCGCGCACGCGCACCGGCACGACGAGGTCGTCCTGCGTGCCGTCGTCGTTCGGGGAGATGTAGAGCGGCTTCTCGTAGTCGAAGGAAATTTCAGGAGCCTTGTTGTCCTTCACGCCGAGACGCGCGTTGACGCCGCCGCCGACCGCGTAGAGGTCCTTGTACAGGGGCTTGACGCCGAAGGACGGGGTGACCTCGCTTTGCGCCCAGCCGTTTCTGGAAAGGAAGGTGTCCTTGCCGGTCGAGTCGAGCTTGAGGTTTATGCCGATGCCGAAAGACGGCATGTAGGTCTGCGCGTCCTCCGAGCTTTCTTTCATGTTGTACGTCCAGCCGGTGCGGACGGTAACGATGTCCTTGATGAGGGCCTCGAGTCCCGCGTCGAAGACGACGTTCTGGAACGTCGGCAGCGACAGGTCGGTCGAGGCTCCGAGCTTGAAGCCGTTAACGTCGACGAGCGTCGCGGCGAGTCCGAGCCGCGGCGTGAAGGCCGAGGGGTATCCCGTCGGATCGCCGCCGTTGATGCCCCAGGTGTCCGGGGTGAAGGAGCGGCCGAGGCCGGTAACGGCGAGGCCGAGACGGACGTCGTGGAACGCGCCGAGATCGCCGGCGAGATACAGCATGCCGATGTCGCCGGTCAGGCCCCAGCCCTCGCCGACGCCGCCGAGGACGCCGACGCCGACGTAGAGGCTGTCGGTGAGGTCCTTCGCGAAGCCGGCGTGCAGGAAGCCCGCGGTGCCGAGCGGAAGGGTGTCAAACGGGCTTGTCACGAAATGGAAGCTTCCCGAGAGTACGCCCCATCGGGTGGGGTAGAGCGCGCCGAGATTGATGACGTGGCCGAGCCCGGACTGGTCGCCCGCGCTGATGATGGCCGCGTACGAGGCGTCGAGCGCGATCCTCTGTTCGCCGGCCGAGAGGGCCGGGTTGACGAGCAGTTCGCCGGGTAGGGCGGGTCCGAAGGCCCCGCCCGCCGCGCTCGCGTTTCCGCCAAGGAGTTCGGGGGAGAAGAGGGCGATTGCCGAGTCTCCGCCGAGCGGCGGGTTGTAGGCGAACGCGAGGCCTGAGATGAGCAGTACGGCTCCAAATCCCGCCGCGATACGGGCGAGACGTCTGGGATGTCGGGTCATGGTATCCTCCTCGGACAACTTTCCTTGATATGATAACACGTGTCCGCAATAATCCGTTACGACGGTACTTTTCTTTATATATACTTAATAATTCATAATATATAGATAAAAAAAGCCCTATTGTCTTGACGCGTATACGGCGGATCGATAGTATTATCCATATGAGTGTCACATCCTTCAAGGGCGGTGTTCATCCGCCCGAACGTAAATCGCGCTCCGAACATCTCGGCATAGAGTCCGCGTTTCCCCAGACAAAGACCGTCTGGATCCCGGTAACGCAGGGCGGCGCCCCGAATACGCCCGTCGTGTCGGTCGGCGACGTCGTCGCGAGGGGCCAGAAGATCGCCTCCTCGGAGGCCTTCATGTCGGCCCCCGTTCACGCGTCCGTCGCGGGAACCGTGAAGAAAATCGAGACGAGGCTCGTCACCGGCAACGTCGACGCGTTGTGCGTGGCGATCGAGGCGGACGGTTCCGACCGGACGGCCTTCCTTCCCCCGCTTGATCCCTTCATGTGCACGCGGGAGGAGTCCCTCGCGCGCGTGCGCGATGCGGGTCTCGTCGGCATGGGCGGCGCGGCCTTCCCGACGCACGTCAAGATGAATCCCCCGAAGGGAAGCAGGATAGACTACGTCCTCGCGAACGGGGCCGAATGCGAGCCCTACCTCACGGTAGACGCGCGCACCATGGCCGAGAGCGCCGAAAAGGTCGTCGACGGCCTCGCGATCGCCATGCGCCTTACCGGCGCCCCCGCCGGGATCATCGCCCTCGAGGACAACAAGGCCGATCTCGCGCCCGTTCTCGAGAAGGCCATCGCCTCCCAGCGGTGCAATCCCGTGGGACCGGGCGCCTGCGACATATCGGTTCGGCTGTGCAAGACGAAGTACCCGCAGGGCGGCGAGAAGATGCTCATCAAGGCCGTCGTCGGCCGCGAGGTTCCGTCGGGCGGCCTTCCGTCCGCCGCGGGCTGCGTCGTGCAGAACGTGGGCACGCTCAAGGCCCTGTCCGAGGCCTTCAGGGAGGGCAAGCCCCTCGTCGACCGCGCCCTGACCGTCTCCGGCGGCGCGTGCGCGGAACCGAAGAACCTCGAGGTCCCCATCGGGACGCTCGTCGGAGACCTGATTCCCTCGGTGATCAAACTCAATCCCGGCGTCGCGAAGATACTCGCGGGCGGCCCCATGATGGGCGTGTCCATGAAGGGCGCCGACTTCCCCGTGCAGAAAAACACCTCGGGCGTGCTCTTCCTGACGAAGGAGGAGACCTCGCTTCTCGAGGAGTCGCCCTGCATCGGATGCGGCGCGTGCATACGCGCGTGCAGCTGCCGTCTCGCGCCCGTGCTCATCGTGCGGGCCATAGACGGGGGCAACCTCGATGAGGCGAAGCGGTGCGGGCTCATGGATTGCGTCGAGTGCGGAACCTGCGCCTACGTCTGCCCGGCCCGCGTGAAGCTCGTCCAGCGCTTCCGGGTCGGCAAGGCGCTCGTGCGCGCGGAGGCCCAGCGGGCGCAGGCGCGCGCGGCGGCCGCCGCGGCGCGGGCCGAACAAACCAAAGGAGAGCGGTGATGGCCGAGTCCGATAAGAACGAGATATACCTTTCGTCGAGCCCGCATTATTCGATGGCGGCGACGACGAGGCACGTGATGCTCTGCGTCGTGCTTGCCCTTCTTCCGATCGCCGGTTACGGCGTATGGCTCTTCGGAACGCCCGCGCTCGTGACGCTCGCCGTTTCCGTCGCTTCCTGCGTGGTCTTCGAGACGGTCTTCCGCCTCGTGACGGGCAGGGAATCCCGCGCTGGGGACTTCTCCGCCGTGATAACCGGGCTTCTCCTCGCGCTCGTGCTGCCGCCGTCGACCCCCGCCTGGATGACCGCCCTCGGCGCCCTTTTCGCCGTCGTCGTCGCCAAGGAATTCTTCGGCGGCCTCGGGGCGAACGTCTTCAATCCGGCGCTTTCGGGCCGGGCCTTCCTGCTCGTGAGCTTCGCGACCCCGCTCACCACCTGGCTCTCCCCGAGGGCGGGCGGCGTCACCGACGCCGTCGACGCGGTTACCACCGCGACGCCACTCGCCTGGATGAAGGCGGCGGAGGGATCGGTCGCGACCGCGGCCGACATCGCCGACAAGACGGGACTCTTCTCGGCGGGCGAACTCTACTGGAACCTCTTTTTCGGCCGCCGCGGCGGATGCATCGGCGAGTCGTCGATCTTCCTTATCGTTCTCGCGTTCGCCTTCCTCGCCCTGACGCGGATCATCGACTGGCGAGCGCCTCTCGCCATGGTGGCCTCCGCCGTGCTCGTTGCCGCCCTCGCGGGCGTGGACCCGCTCCTGACGGTGCTCTCGGGCGGGCTTCTCTTCGGCGCGACCTTCATGATAACCGACTACGCGACGAGCCCGGTCACCCCGGCGGGACGTCTCGCGTTCGGCGCGGGGGCCGGCCTCATAACCGCGCTCATACGCGTCTTCGGGGGATTCCCCGAGGGGGTCATGTTCTCCATACTCATCATGAACGCCCTCGTTCCCTTCCTGAACCGAATCATCCCGCGCAAGTACGGCTGGGTGAAACCCGCCCGCGCGAACGGCGCCGGAGGAAACAAATGAAGACGATGGTCAAACTTTCGTTCGTGCTCGGGATCTACGCGGCGATAGCCTGCGTCGCCCTCGCCGGCGTCTACATCCTGACCGCCCCGAGGATCGCCGCCGCCGCCCGCGCGGAGGTCAACGCCTCCCTCGGCGCCATCTTCCCGGAGGCCGACGACTTCGTCGAGGTCACCGACGAGGTTGAGAGCCCCTCCTCCTCGATCGCGTTCAACGGCGCCTTCCTCGCCAAAAAGGGCGACGGGGTGCTCGGCATGGTGGTCAAGGCCACCGGCGCGACCTACAAAAGCACGACGCTGCTCGTCGGCGTCGACATGAAGCGCGCCCTCAGGCCGCTCGTGTTCATGGAAAACACCGACACGCCCGGGCTCGGAACCAAGACCTCCGAGGAGCCCTTCGCCGGCCAGTTCGCGGGCAAGTCCCTCGACGACGCCTACGCCGTCGGCAAGGACATCCAGGCCATATCCGGGGCGACCATCTCGTCCAAGGGCGTCGCGCTCATAGCGCGCGTCGCGGGTTACGCCGCGGGCGAATACCTCGCCTCCACGCACGGCGCGCCCGCCGGGAAGGGAGCGGCCCCCGTTGTCGCCGAGCTCGCGCCGATGGGCGACGAGAAAGCACTCGCCGAGCTTTTCCCCGACTGCGAGTTCGAGCCGGTCGGCGATCTCGGGAACGGACTCGAGCGGACGATCGTCTTCGACGCGGCGTGGGTCGCGAGGAAGGACGGCAAGACCGCCGGCGTCGCCGTCAAGGCGCGCGGACAGACCTACAAGGCCTCGACCCTCATAGTCGGCGTCAGGCCTGACCGCACCCTCGCCGGCATGCGCGTGAGCGCGACGAGCGACTCGAAGAATTACGGCTACGAGATGCTGAACCCGGAGTTTTACGGCGTATTCGCCGGCATGTCCGTGGACGCGCGCTTTACCGTGCGGGCCGGCGGAGCGGTCGCTGAAGCGGAAGCGGACGCGGGCGAAATCGACTCGATCTCCGGGGCTACCGTGACGACGCTCGGCGTCGCCAATATCGTGAAGGTCGCGGCCCTCTCCGGCGCGGCCTGGCTCGCCGACGGCAAGGGCGGCAAGGCGGCTCCTGCGGGCGCCGGGCCGTTCTCGCTCAATGAACTGCCCGAACAGGAATAAGGAAAGGCGAATGAACAAATACGCGCAGCTGTTTACGAACGGCATACTAAAGGAAAACCCCCTGCTCATGCTCATGATAGGGTTGTGTTCCTCGCTGGCCGTCACCACCGCGGTGGCGAACGGAATCGGCATGGGACTCGCGATGACCTTCGTCCTTTTCATGAGCGAGCTCATCATCAGCGGCTTCAGGCGTCTCATACCCTCGTCGATCCGCATACCGATCTTCATCATCGTCATCGCCGCATTCACGACGATCGTCGACCTCGTGATGAAGGCCTATACGCCGGCCCTGTCGAAGTCGATGGGCGTTTTCATCCCGCTCATCGTCGTCAACTGCATCATCATGGGGCGCGTCGAGTCGTTCTCGTACAAGAGGACGGTGGGAGAGAGCCTCGCGGACGCGCTCGGGATGGGCGTCGGCTACACCTGGGTTCTCGTGGCCATCTCGATCATCCGGGAGTTCTTCGGCGCGGGATCCTTCTTCGGGATCGCGGTCCTCGCGGAGCGGTACCAAGTCAAGTTTTTCGCGAATCCCCCCGGGGGATTCTTCGTGTTCGGCATGATGATAGCGGTCGGACTCGCGATACATCGCGCGACGTCCCGCGCGGCCGTCAAAAAGGGTGGCGAGGCATGACACACTACGCAAAGATTTTCATTTCGGCGATGCTCATCGAGAACGTCGTGCTGATGCGCTTTCTCGCGCTCTGCCCGTTCATAGGGATGTCGACCGACGTCAAGAAGTCGACCGGCATGGGCGCCGCGGTGCTCTTCGTCACGGTTCTCGCGACCGCGGTCACCTATCCCCTGTACAATTTCGTTCTCGTTCCGCTCGAGCTCGAGTTCCTGCAGATACTGACGTTCATTCTCGTCATCGCCTCGCTCGTGCAGCTCGTGGAGTTCTACCTGAAGAAGTCGGCCCCCGCGCTCTACAGCTCGATGGGCGTGTATCTCGCGCTGATCACGACGAACTGCGCGATCCTCGCGGTGACCTTCGACGTCATCGTCAAGGGTTACACCTTCGCGGAGTCGATAGTCTACGCGATCGGCGTGGCCGCGGGATTCCTCCTTTCGCTCCTGCTCCTTACGGGCATACGCGAGAGGATCAAGATCGCGCCGGTTCCTGCGTTCCTCAGGGGCACGCCGATACTCTTCGTGGCGGCCGCCCTGCTCGCAATGGCGTTCGGCGGTTTCTCCGGGCTCATCAAGTAAGGGAAGGTACCATGCAGACCATCATCTATACGTTTGTCGTGTCGCTCGCGCTTGCCGCGATGCTCGGGTTCCTTCTCGGCGTGTTCAAGAAGGTTTTTCACGTTGATGTCGACCCGACCGAGGCGGCCGTACGCGCGGCGCTTCCCGGCGCCAACTGCGGCGCGTGCGGGTATCCCGGCTGCGACGGCCTTGCCGCCGCCATAGCCCGGGGCGATGCCGCGGCGAACGCGTGCACCGTCGGCGGAGCCGCCGTCGCGGCGGAGGTCGGGCGCATCCTGGGAGTCGAGGCCTCCGCGGAAACGAAAGCGGTCGTCCTCCTCTGCCAGGGGGCGAACGACAAATGCAAACCGAAGGCCGAGTACGTAGGGGTCAAGACCTGCCAGGCGGCGAAGCTTTCCGTCAACGGAACGAAGCTCTGCGACTGGGGCTGTATCGGGCTCGGCGACTGCGAGGTTTCCTGCCCATTCGACGCGATACACGTCCTCGAAGACGGCATTCCGCACGTCGATTACGCCAAGTGCACGGGTTGCGGCATATGCGTCGCCAAATGTCCTCAAAGCATACTCTCCCTCTTTCCGACGGAGCGGAAGGGCGCGGTGGCCCTGTGTTCGAACCGCAACACGCGCAAGGCCCAGGTCATCAAGGACTGCAAGGTCGGCTGTATCAAGTGCGGCAAGTGCGAGAAGGTTTGCCCCAAGGCGTGCATCAAGGTGACGAACGGAATTCCCGTCGTGGATTACTCCGTCTGCGACTCCTGCGGCGAATGCGTGAGGAATTGTCCCACGAAGGTGCTCGCCTTGCTTGAAACAACCGTCACGGTGGGGTAGTCTGGCGGAATGCCGGAAACCACCGATACTTCGATACCTGGAAACGACAACGCGGGCGGCGGACTGAAAAAGTCCGCCGTCGTCGCCATAATAGGCCGGCCTTCGGCCGGAAAGTCCACCTTTCTCAACGCGGCCTGCGGCGAGAAGGTCTCGATCGTCTCTCCCGTGCCGCAAACGACGAGAAACGCGATTCGCGGCATCGTGAACGCGGAGCGCGGACAGCTCGTCTTCGTCGACACGCCCGGCTACCACGAATCGGACAAGAAGCTCAACATCAGGCTCAAGGCGCTCGCGCGCGACCGGCTCGGCGAGTCCGATCTCCTCCTGTATCTCGTGGACTCGACGCGCGAGGCCGGACGCGAGGAGACGCTGATAGCGGAACTGCTCGCGCCTCACCTGGACCGGGTCGTCGTGGCCATCAACAAGACCGACCTCGCCGAGGCGAGACCCGCCTCGGTCCGCACCTTTCTTTCCGTGGCCCTGCCGGGTCTGGGCGCGGACCGCGTGTTCGAGATATCCGCGAAGACCGACGCCAACGTCGACGCCCTGCTGACGCGCCTCATGGACCTCGCGCCCGCGGGACAGGCCATGTACCCCGAGGAATACTATACCGACCAGGCCGTCGATTTCCGGATAGCCGAGGTGATCCGCGAGAAGGCGATCCTCAACACGAGGGAGGAGATCCCCCACGCGATCTACGTCGAGATAGCGGACCTCGAGATGAAAAAGGGCGGCAAGGAACTCTGGGCGCGCGCCTTCCTCGTCGTGGAGCGGGAAAGCCAGAAGTCGATGGTGATAGGCAAGGGCGCGTCGATGATCAAGAAGATCCGCCTCGAGGCCGTTCGCGACCTCAACAAGCTGTTCGACTATCGCGTGAATCTCGACTTGCAGGTGAAGGTGAACCACAACTGGCGGCAGAAGGATCCCCTTCTGGGCCGCCTGACCGGCCGCTGACACCGGCGCGTCTGATTGCCGCGTGGCGCGCCTGAAATCCGCGTGGCGGCCTGATTGCCGCGATGCGGCCTGAAATTCGCGTGGCGGCCTGAAATCCGCGTGGCGGCCTGATTGCCGGGGTTTAGCGGCGGTCGACCGAGCCGTCGGCCCGCGCGATGTAGACCGCGGGGACGTTGCGGGTAAAGAGACCGTTCTCGACGACGCCGGCGACGGCGTTGATGAGCGATTCCATCTCGTCCGGGTCGAAGGGCCGCGCGCCCGCAGTGCCCGGCTTCCAGAGACAGTCGAGTATGAGGTTGCCGTTGTCCGTGACGACGGGGCCCGCCTTCCTGACGCCCTCGCGCAGGCGGACCTCGGCGCCGAGCCGCTCGAGCGAGCGCGTCGCGCTGACGCGCGCCTCGGCGACCACCTCGACGGGCAGGGGGAACTTCACGCCGATCGACGGGACGGCCTTCGAGGCGTCCGCGACGATGACGAATCTCGCCGCGTTGTAGGCGACGATCTTTTCCAGCAACAGGGCCGCGCCCCCTCCCTTGATGAGCCGCTTGTCGGGCGTGATCTCGTCGGCCCCGTCTATGGCGAGGTCGAGGCATCCGCCTATCTCCCGGGAGTTGAGCGAGAAGACGGGTATTCCGAGCTCCTCGCAGGCGATCGTCGTCTGGAAGCTCGTGGCGACGGCGCGGATTCCGGAGAGCGACCCCGAACGGAGAAGCTCCGCGAGGCGCGCGACGGCGGGCATGGCGGTGGATCCCGTGCCGAGGCCGAGTTTCATGCCGTTCGCGATCTCCCCCCGGGCGACGAGGTCGTCGATCGCGAAACGGGCCGCGAGTTTTTTCTGGTCGGCGGGGGACAGCGGTTCATTCGTCATATTCGGCTCCCGTGAACAGGCGATACTGCAGGTACGCCTGGTATTGCAGCATGGTGTATCCGTTGCAGACCCTGCATCCGGCTTTCTCCGCGCGGCGGAGCATCCTGGTGCGCTCCGGATGGTAGATGACGTCGTACACGGCCTCGTGGCCGTTGAACGAGTAAAAATCGATCGGATCGTGGTCGGTGTCGGGCGCCATGCCGACGTTGGTCGTCTGGATGATGACGTCCGAGTAGCTTTCGAGCAGGATGCGGTTTCCCGCGTCGAGCGAGGCCCACTTGAAGTTGTACTTCGTCGCGAGTTCGCGCGCCTTGTCGGTCGTCCGGTTGAAGACGCACGCCTTGCCCCCGAGCTCGCGAACCGCGTGCGTCACCGCGCGCGCCGCGCCTCCCGCCCCGATGATCGACACGCGGAGCCGCTTGAGGTCCTTCCGTCCGAGGAATCCGAGCAGGGCGCGCGAGAAGCCGGGCGCGTCCGTGTTGTAGCCGTTCCAGCCGTCGCCGTTCCTGACGATCGTGTTGCACGCCCCGATCTCCCCGGTTTGCGCCGATATCTCGTCAAGGTTCGGCAGTACCGATTCCTTGAAGGGGAAGGTTACCGAGAGGCCGTTGATCCCCGTCGCGTCCGCGAACTCAAGGGCTTCCTCTATCGTGTCCGCGCGTATCGGCAAGTACACGGCGTCTATGCCCTGCTTGCGGTAGCCCTTGTTGTGGATGATCGGGCTCGAGGTCGAGGTGAGCGGGCTGCCGGTCACGCCGAAAACCCTGGTCGCGGCCGACAAGCCCCGGATGTTGTAGATCTCGTTGATCGTTATCGGGTCGAGGTGCCCGAGGGCGTTGCCCGTCCCCCCCTGGCTCCGGATGGATTCCTCGCTCGAGACGAAACAGATCGACGATCCGAGAATGGGGGAGAGCACGCGGGAGGGCAGGCCGTACGGTCCCATGGCGATGAGTATGTATTCCTCGCCGGCGCACTGCTTCGCCTCCTGGAAGAGGCGGGTTACGTCCCCGAGTCCGCGCGGCATGAAAGCTATCTTCGCGATCTCGTCTTTCGTCCTGCGCAGTTTTTGCACGCGCGACCGGATGTCGGGCTCGGGGCCTGTCATGTTGTGGACGCTCCGTATGATGCGCGTCCCGAAGGCGCGCGCCGCCTCCTCCACGCTCGGGACCTGGAGGTCCTCCTCGAGATCGATATACGCGAAGTTTTTGGCCGGATTGATGTCCGCGAAGGCAAGTCCGCGCGCGAGCATCGCCGTCCGCGAGCCCTCTCCCTCGAGGAACTGGCCGCCGTCCGACCTCCGCCTGATGGTGAGGATGCAGGGCAGGCCCGCCATCTCCGGGAATCGCCGGAAGTTGAGGCGTTCCTCGGGCGACAGGCAGTCAACCCTGAGTTCCGCGATGTCTATCCATTTACGGTACAGTTCGACCAGGGCGAGATCCTCCCTGAGCGTCGGGGCCGTCAATACAAGGCATACCTTAGTTTCCATTGACGATGAGGATACCGCAAAAGGGCCTTCGCTGGAAGAGTCGGCGCGCGAGGGACGCGAAATTTATTGAGAAGCGCGGTTTTCCGGGTTACAATGAGTCGGTTCAAGTCGCCCGCCCGGCGGGTTTCCCAAGGAGTGCTTCAGGATGGAACATTTCGGCGCATGGGGTCTCATACCGCCCCTTCTCACCATCGCCCTCGCGTTTTTGACCAAGGATGTCATCGTCTCGCTGTTTCTCGGAATCGTTTCCGGCGTCCTCATCGTGGCCGGGGGGAATCCCGCCGTCGCCCTGATCAAGACGACCGACCTGCTCGCCTCCGCCCTCAACGACGGCTGGAATATCCGCATATTCCTCTTCTGCGCCCTGCTCGGAGGTCTCGTCGGCATGCTCTCGCGAACCGGCGCGTCGAGCGCGCTCGGCGTATGGGCGGGCGGACACCTGAAGACGCGCAAAAGCTCGCAGATAACCGCCTGGTTCTTCGGCCTCCTGATATTCATCGACGACTACTTCAACTCCCTCGCCGTCGGGACCATCATGCGCCCGGTTACCGACAAGCACCGCGTCTCGCGCGCGAAGCTCGCCTACATCCTGGACTCCACGGCGGCCCCCGTGTGCATCATCGCGCCCGTGTCGAGCTGGGTCGTCACGGTGATGTCCGTCGTCAAGGGCTCCGACAAGTTCGGCGAGCTCGGCGTCACCGAATTCGAGTTCTTCATCCGATCGATACCGTACAATCTCTACGCCCTGCTCACCCTCGTCATGGTCGTCGTCGTGGCCCTCACGAACCGCAACTTCGGGCCGATGGCCGCCTCCGAGCGCCTTGCCGAATCAGGCGGGCCGCTGTGGAGCGCCGACAAGTACGGAGCCGCGCCCGGCGAGGTCGAACATGTCGAGAACCCGCGCGCCCGCGCGCTTGACATGGTCTTTCCCATAATCACGCTCATCGTGACCGCGCTCGTTTTCTTCCCGCTCACGACCTGGCTCGGAGCCGTCGACGGGGAGTCGGTAAAGACGCTCGGCGAGGCCTTCGCGTCGATCCCGCTCGCGCGCGCGTTCAACGACACGGACGCCTCGGTGGCCCTTTTCTATTCCGCGGTTTTCACCCTCGTCATCACCTACGTGTATTACCTGGCCCGGCGGTTGCTCACCGTGAAGAGCGCCTCGGAGGCCCTCAAGGACGGTATCGGCTCGATGGTCCCGGCGCTCATCGTGCTCACGATGGCCTGGACGATCGGTGGGGTCATCAAGTCCTCTCCCGCCGACGGCGGTCTCGGGCTCGCGAAGTACCTCTCCGAGGTCGTCGTGGACGGCGGCTTCCCCGTGTGGGCCCTGCCCGTGGTCGTCTTCGTTCTTTCGGCCGTCATCTCCTTCTCGACGGGCACGAGCTGGGGAACCTTCACGATCATGATTCCCATCGTGATGCCGATCGTCGTCGCGCTCGCGCAGGCGCGCGGACTCGCGGGAGGCGCTCTCGTGAACGCCTCGATGATCAGCGTCGCGGCGGTCCTTTCGGGCGCGGTCTTCGGCGATCACGCCTCTCCCATATCGGACACGACGATACTTTCTTCTACCGGCGCGGGCTGCCCGCATCTCGAGCACGTCTCGACGCAGCTGCCCTACGCCCTCTTCGTCGCCGCGGCGAGCCTCGTCGGTTTCGCCGCCGGGGGGCTTTTCCTCAGCGACCTCGCCGGCTGGATCGCGGCCCTCGTCGTGTTCGTAGGCGGGATGTTCGTGCTTCCGATGGTATACGCGAAGAAAAAGTAGGCGGACGGCCGTTCGCCGCTCGGGCGGTTCGCCCGGGCGACGTGGCACAAAAAAAAGCGGGCGCCCCGAGGGGTGTCCGCTTTTTTTTATTGGGGCCTTTTGTCGTCCGCGAGATTGCGCGCGGGACCGATGCGGCCGTGACGTATCGCTATTTACTCGTTCTGGGCACGGATCTCGTAGGTGCCGACTTCCTTGTTCAGGATCGTGAGCGAAAGGACGGTACCCTCCGCCACCGCGTACGGAACCGAGAACGGGCCTCCGGGGTGCTTGAGGGAAACGAGGAGCGTGCGCTCTCCCGTCGGCGCTATGGCCGACAGCTTGATGGTAAAGGGATAGGGGTATTCGGGCAGGGTTTCCTGGAAGATGCCGTACACGAGCCCGTCTGACGACTGCACCGGCATGGCCATGACGGTGGAGACGCGCGAGTAGCTCGTTACCTGCGAGTTTCCGGCCGGCATTTGCGAGACGACAGTTCCCGCCCGCTCTGATCCTTCGGGCTGGCGCGAGGTGAAATCGAAGACGACCTGGGCTTTCCCGATCTCGGCGAGGGCCGCGGGAATCGAGAGGCCGACGATGTTGGGCACGCTCGTCCTGTCGTTCTCGGGTCCCTTGCTCACGACGAGGTCGAGCTTGAACGGACCGGTTATCGGCGTGTCGGGAGGGGGATTCTGCTCGAGGACGGTGCCCGCCGGAGCCGCGCTGAAGCGGGGAAGCGGGGGCTCCGTTATGACGATGAGCGGCGTGTTCGTGGAGGTGAACATCGCCTGCAGGCTGATCCTGACGTCGTCGATGCTCTGTCCGACGTAGTTCTCGACGCGGTCCATGATGATTCCCCGGCTGACGGTCACGTTGATCCTCCGTCCCGCCTTGACGATCGATCCCGGCGACGGACTCTGCTCGAGCACCGTTCCGCGATCGTCGACCTTGTCGGAATACTTGAGCTGTACCCGCGGATAGAGTTCCTTCGCCTGCATCTCGAGCATGGCGACCGCGAGGTCCTTTCCGCGGACGTCGGGAACCATGACCTGCTCGCTTCCCCGAAGGGAGAGGAAGAACACGACGGCGCAGGCGGATACCGTCAGCAGAAGCACGGTTATCCCGGTCAGTATGACCGTTCTCGCGTTTTCGCGGAGCCTTTCGGCGAGCGAATCGAAATTGACGCGAAGGTCGGAAAGATTGAATCTCATGTCGCTTGTCCTTTATTCCCGAGCACGGAGCCGGCGAAGTCCCGCGATCCGTTCATGAATGATTTCCAGTCGAGGATTTTTTTCGTTCGCCACTGAAGGGTCTCGAGGGCTATGACCCCATTCCCCGTTTGTACCAGAATTCCCTCTTTTTTGTCTACTCCGAGCACCGTCCCAGGCGCCGCCGCGGAACCTTCCCGGCCGCCTGCGGCGCCACCGGGTACGACGTGCGCCCGGTGGATTATGAGCGTCGAGCCCGGGCCGTCGGGTCCGCCCGACTCCGCGCGGGTGTGGGCACCGGGCCAGGGATGGAAGGCCCGCACCGTCGCCGAAACGGCCTTCGCGTCGCGGTTCCAGTCGATAATCCCGTCTTCCTTCCTGAGCATGGAGCAAAAGGTCGCGCGCGCGTGATCCTGGGGAGACCCCCGCGCGGTTCCGTTCTCGACGCTGTCGAGAACGTCCGCCAGCAAGGCCGCTCCCTCCCGGGCCGCGCGGCCGAGAAGCTCGTCCGCGTACTCGGTCCCGTCGAGCGGAAACCGGATTTGCGCCAGGATATCGCCCGAATCCATCTCGAGCGCCATCTTCTGCACCGTCACTCCCGTCTCATCGTCTCCCGCGAGTATAGCCGCCGGTACCGGCGCGCAACCGCGCCACCGCGGCAGGAGGGATGGATGGACGTTGTATGATCCCTTCGGAAAGAGGGCGAGCGTCTTGGGCCCGAATATCTTGCCGTACGCGAAGCAGGCCATGCAGTCGGGTCCCGTCGCGAGTATTTGCTCGCGGGTCGCGTCGTTGATCTTGTCGGGCGTCAGAACGGGAACGTCGGCCCCGATGAGGCCGCTGTCCATGAGAGCGCGCGCGGCGAGGGCCACGGGTGTCGGAACCGGGGCTCCGGACCGGCCCGCGGGCGCCGGCGGATTCGTGAGTACGGCAACGATGCGGTGGCGCGCGGCCAGTGCCTCGAGGGCCGGAACGGCGCACTCGGGACTTCCCGCGAAGAGGACTCGCAACATGCGCGTCAGGCTTCCTTTTTGGCGGCGGTTTTCTGGAACCGCTCCTCGATTTTCGCCTTTTTTGCGGGATCAATGCGGTCGATGAAGAGTATCCCCTCCAGGTGGTCGTATTCGTGCTGGATCACGCGGGCGAGGAGGCCGTCCGCCTCGAGGGTGAACCGCCGGCCCCTCTCGTTGAGAGCCTGTACCGTTACCCGCTCCGGCCTCGTCACGTTCTCCCAGGATTTCGGTATGCTGAGGCAGCCTTCCTCGTAGCCGCAGGTTTCCTGCGACGTCGCGATTATCTGCGGATTTATGAACGTCCGTTCCACGTCGTCGTCCGCCTTGGCGACGAAAAGCCTGATGCTCTTTCCCACTTGGGGGGCGGCAAGTCCCACCCCGTCCTTCTCGGCCATGGTGACGAACATCTCTCGCACGAGCTCCCGTATCCCGTCGTCTATCTCGGATACCGGCTGTGCCTTTTGGCGGAGGACTTCTTCCCCAAGCGTCATGACTTCCATGCGTATAAGGTACCTTTTTGGCGCCCTGAGGTCAAGGACGGCGTTCCCGAGGCGCGCGGGGAAGACCCCATGCCCTTGACAAAAAAAGGAGAAAAATCCATGGTAAGTAATGCAAAGCTCCATCTTCGAGAATGACGACGCGATGCCCGACGTGGTAAAAAAAGCGGCGACCGAGGTCCTGCCCAAGTTCGTATCCACCACGAGCGTGAACGTGATCTCGGCGTCAGCAGTACAACTTGCCGCCGCCTTCGGCGATCAGGGAGATTTCAAGGTTATCGTGTCCAGCAAGGACGCGGAGCGCGACGCCGCGGAGCGCAAGCTCGTTTCGGGGTTCCAGCGGAACCTCGAGCTTCTCGTGCAAAAAACCTGGGTCGAGAAGGCCGACGAGGCCATGAAGGAAGAGATGCTCTTCCGCATCAACACGCTCTGCAAGAATCTTTCCCGCTACGACTATCATACCTCGCTTTCCGAATTCCTGCCCGTCCTCCACGACGTCGTGTATCTCCTGTTCGGTTCACTCGCGAAGGGAGACGGATTCCTCGAGTACGCCGTCCGCATCGATCCGGATTTCGGTTTTTTCTGGTACTATATCAACAACCTGCCGGCCCACAAGGACTGGTCTGAGGAAAAATGCCGGGCGGCGGTCCTTCTCGGGATCTGCTTCCTGGCGAATTTCTAGGAGACTGCCATGGATCTCGACGCCGTCTGTTCCGTCCTTCGCTCGGCTTCGGCGCGGCTCGCGCGGTGTACGGCGGAGCAGAAGAATCTAGCGCTCCTCGCGGTCGCCCGCTCGATACGCGACGCGAGGGCCGGGATACTCGAGGCCAACGCGCGCGACGTCGGGAAGGCTCGCGCGGGCGGCATGACGGAAAGCCTCATCCAGCGGCTCGCGCTCGACGACCACGCGCTCGACGACATCGACGCCGCCCTGCGCTCGCTCGCCGAGCAAACCGACCCCGTCGGCCAGGTCGTCGCCGGTTGGTCCGTGCCGAACGGGCTCGAGATACGCCAGGTGCGCGTGCCGATCGGCGTCGTCTCCGTGATATACGAATCCCGCCCGAACGTCACCGTCGACGCGTTCGCCCTCGCGTACAAGAGCGCGAACGCCGTGCTTTTGCGCGGAAGCTCCTCGGCGCTCGAGTCGAATAGGGCGCTCGTGCGCGCGATGCGCGCGGGCCTCGAGGCCGCAGGCGGCGTCGCCGACGCCCTCGCCCTGTCGGAACCCGGAACGGGAGCCGACAGCCACGCGGACGTCGACTGGATACTGAACGCCGTGGGGAAGATCGACGTCGCGCTGCCGCGCGGCGGAGCCGCCCTGATCAGGCGCGTCGTCGAGACGGCGCGCGTTCCCGTCATCGAGACGGGCTCGGGCGTGTGCCACGTGTACGTCGACGAAACCGGCGACGCCGCCATGGCCGCCGCGATCGTCGAGAACGCAAAGATCCAGAAACCCGCCGCCTGCAACGCGGTCGAATGCCTGCTCGTGCACTCCTCGCGCGCGGACGAGGTCCTCCCGCTCGTGCTCGACTCCTTCGCGAAGCACGCCGGAAAAACCGGGCGTGCGGGCGGCGTCGAGCTCCGCTGTTGCGATCGTTCCTTCGGGGTCCTCTCGCGGCCCGACCGCCCGAACGTCGTCCGCGCGGCCGCGACCGATTGGGGTTTCGAGTTCCTCGACTACGTACTCGCGTGCCGCGTCGTCGACTCGCTTGACGAGGCGACCGAATTCATCAACGCGCACGGCACCAAGCATTCGGAGACGATCGTGACGCGCTCGCGCGGGAACGCCCGTGCCTTTCAGCGTAACGTCGATTCCGCGTGCGTCTACGTCAACGCCTCGCCGCGTTTCACCGACGGCGGGCAGTTCGGCATGGGCGCCGAGCTCGGGATCAGCACGCAGAAGCTCCACGCGCGCGGGCCGATGGGCCTAACGGCGCTGACGACGACCAAGTACCTCATAGAGGGCGAAGGACAGACACGGCCATGATCAAAAAGGTAATCGCCGAAGCGCGGAAGATCGTCATCAAAATAGGTTCCAATACCCTCGCAAAGGCCGACGGCAAGATCAATCCCGATTTCATGGCGGAACTCGCGTCCCAGTGCGCGGACCTCATGGCGCGTGGCAAGCAGATCGTGCTCGTCTCCTCGGGCGCCCAGGTCGCGGGCCTTTCCACGCTCGACCGCTGGGCTCGCAAGAAGGACATACACTATCGCCAGGCCCTCTGCGCGATCGGGCAGGTCGAGCTCATGGACAACTGGAGAAACGCCTTCGGGTCCGTCGGCATCCATATCGGCCAGCTTCTCCTGACGAAGGAAGATTTTCTCGACGACCAGCGCACGCTCAACATGCGCAACACGATCTTCACCCTCGTCGACGAGGGCGTCGTCCCGATCATCAACGAGAACGATTCCGTGTCGTACGACGAGATCAAGATCGGGGACAACGACAACCTGAGCGCGCACACCGCGATCCTCTGGAGCGCGGATTTGCTGATACTGCTGAGCGACATCGACGGCGTGTACGACAAGAACCCGAAGGAGTTCCCCGACGCGAGGCTGATCGGCGAGGTTCCCGACCTCGAATCCCTTCGCAACACGATAACGATAGGTTCCACGAACGGCTTCGGCACGGGCGGTATCGCGACGAAACTCGAGGCGGCCGAGAAGGTCACTTCCTACGGCATCCCGATGCTTCTGGCGAACGGGGGGCGGCCTCGGTTCCTCGAGGCCCTCGCGGGCGGCACGCAGGAAGGAACCGTTTTTCTGGCCCGCGCCTAGGGCCGGGTAAAGGGGGCGACGATGGGAAAGATCAAGGCTGGGTGCATCGGTACGGGCGTCATGGGATCGGCGCTCATGGAGGCCGTCGTGAAGACGGTCGGCGCCGACCAGGTTGTCGTGCGCGACGCTGACCCCCTCAAGACCGAGGCCTTTTGCAGGAAAACCGGCTGTAAAGCCGCGGCGACGAACCGCGACGTGGCCTCCGGGTGCGATTACGTCTTTCTCGCCGTGAAGCCACAGTTCCTGTTCTCCGTGCTCGAGGAGATTTCGCAGGCGCTCGGGCATGACACGGTTATCGTCTCCATGGCCGCGGGCGTGCGCATCGAGCAGATCAAGAAGCACCTCGACCGGCACCCGAAGATCATCCGCATCATGCCGAACACACCCGCCGCGGTCGGATCCGGCATGACCGCCATCGCACCCGATTCCGGATGCTCGGCGGGCGAAATTGACGAATTGCGGAGGATACTGGGCCCGACCGGGCTCACCGAGATCACCGCCGAGAACATGATGGACGCGGTGACCGCCGTTTCCGGATCGGGGCCCGCGTACGGCTACCTTTTCATCGAGGCGCTCGCCGACGCGGCGGTTCGCATGGGAATCCCGCGCGCGCAGGCAATCAGGTACGCGGCGCAGACCCTGCGGGGCTCCGCCGAGATGGTCCTGCAAACCGGAACGCATCCCGGCGTGCTGAAAGACGGCGTCTGCTCCCCAGCGGGGACGACGATCGCGGCCGTCGCGAAGCTCGAGGAAAAGGGCTTTCGCTCCGCCGTCATCGAGGCCGCCATGGCGGCCTGGAACCGTTCACGGGAGTTGGGGTCGTAAGGAAGCGGGCCCGGGCCTCAGCCCATGTATCGTTCTATGAGCTCAAAAAGCTGTTCCGGCCGGAACGGCTTGAAAAGATAGTCGGTTATATAGCCCTGGTGTTCGTGGATCGATTCTGCCGTGGCGTGCGTCGCGGTTTGCGCGATGATCGGCGCCTTCATGAAAAGCTCCTTTTTGATCTTCATCGCGGCCTCATACCCGTTCATGCGGGGCATGTGAATGTCCATCAGGATCAGGGAGTAGTAATCCTTGCTTTTCCCGGCGCACTTTTCCACAGACTCGACGCCGTCGACCGCCAGTTCCGTCGGAATGCCCCGTTCCCCAAGCAGCGTCATGATGATTTCGGCATTGATCTCGTTGTCTTCTACTACCAGGACCGGCGCCATGCTGCGTACCCCCGCCTTTCAGTATACTGGGCGTTTCGGCA
Organism: Spirochaetales bacterium Spiro_10; assembly: GCA_001604405.1. Classification (GTDB taxonomy): domain Bacteria; phylum Spirochaetota; class Spirochaetia; order Treponematales; family Treponemataceae; genus Teretinema. Next base: position 23,709 of record LVBL01000029.1, on the reverse strand, counting down.
AAATCAATCGCAAATTCCCTATTTCGCGGAAAATCGCGGCTTAAAAGTAGGAAATGCGGAACGGGCCCTCGGCCCGGAATCCGGTGTCCTCGTAAACCCTTCGCGCCGTGCCGTTTTGATCCTTGACGAACAGGGCGAGCTTTCTCCCCTTGGCGCGGCGTTCCCGCACGACGTGGGCCATGAGCGCCCGCGCGATTCCCCGTCCCCGCCAGTTCGGGGCTGTGTAGACGCCGCCCAGCTGGTCCCATTCGAAACCGCGCGCGTTCGTTCCGGCTTTCGCGACGTACCCGTCGCGGTACCGGGCGGCGAATATCTCCTGCCGCGCGAGGGCGCGCGCGAGCACGATCCGGCACGCCTTCCTGTCGAAGGGATCGCCCGGGGGCACGACTTCCTCGCGTTCGTATCCCTCCTGGAGGTGAAGCAGGGCGTCCGCGTCGGAAGGGTCGCAACGCACGAAGGCAACCGGATCTCCGCCGCCGTCCGCCCCGAGTACCGGAAGGGGCCGCGCGGCGGGGGCGTCTTCCGAGATCATGAGGGTATAGTCCACCGAGCGGTACGGCGTTCTGTTCATGACCTCCTCGAGGAACCGCGTTCCGTCGGCCGGGCCGAGGACGCATCTCGCGGATTTCGCGTCGAGGGACCGCGCCAGGGAAGGGCCCAGTCCTGCGAGAGACCCGGGATTGTCGAGACAGTGGAGGATGATTCCCGTCCTTGTTCGCGCGACGACTCCGGCGACGACTCCGGCGCCGCCGTCCGCGTCCGTTCCGTTCATGACGAGAAAGGCGCACGAGAACGCCTCGGCGTCGTAACGCGGCCTTCCGTCCGCGGCGAAATGGCCCGCGAGGGTTACGCACCGCCACTCGCGGTCACGGAGGTATCCGGCGCATTCGGGAAGGCGCGTCTCGGTCATCCGCGCGAGTGTCGCGGTCACAGCAAGTCCTTTACCGGCATCGTCCCCGTGGGGACGAAATCACCCGAAAGCGCGCCGAACGCGGCCTTGAACGACCAGAGGGAATATCCGTAGACGGCTATCGCGGCCTCGACGGGAGGGATACCGTTGAGCAGGACGGGCGATTGCGCGGACACGACAATGACGCGCTTTCCGAGACGGTGCAACTCCCACAGATAGTCCCGGTGCTCGCGCGAGGACAGGCACAGGATCACCGTGTCGGCCGAGCGCGCGAGGCCGAGGAGCGAGCCGTTGATCCCGGAAACCTTCGCGTCGGGAAAGCGCCGCTTCCCCTCGTCGAGGAAGGACGGATACGCGCCGGCGATCACGGTTCCCGCTCCCCGGTCCTTCACTGCCTTCAGCTCCCCGCGCGCGAGGGTGACGGAACGCACCGCCTGCGAGAGGAAAAAACGCTCTCCCTCGCGGTCGGGAACGCGCTCGGGTATCCTGGACACGTCGGGCAGTATGGGAACCGCCGAGTCGTTCTTGAAGTAGGCAAGCTTCGCCTCGAGCACGCGACGCGCCGAGTCGGCCACCCGCGCGCGAAACTCGGGCGACTTCTTCATCCTCGCGACCGTCGACGTCCAGAAGGCGTCGCCGAAGCCGGGCGTCGTCGACGATTCCACGATGTCGTTCCCCGCCTCGATCGCCAACTGGACCGCGCGCGAGACGCTTCCCGCGTATTCCGTCGCCCCGTTCATCATGATGTCGTCCGTGATCACGAGTCCGTCGAAGCCCAAATCCCTCTTGAGTATGTTTCCGATAAACTCGCGGGAAAACGTCGCCGGTTCGTTCGTCCCGGTGACGCGCGGAAAGCACAGATGTCCCGGCATCACCGCGCTCACGCCGGACTTGATGAGGATGTCGAAGGGAACGAGTTCGCGCTCGAACAGCGTCTTCCGCGAGATCCCGATGACCGGGAGGTGGCCGTGGCTGTCGAGACCCGTGTCCCCGTGGCCGGGATAGTGCTTGGCGGTGGTAAGGACTCCGGCTGCCCTGCTTCCCGCGACGAACGCCGCCCCGAGAACTCCCGCCGCGACGGGATCCTCCCCGAACGAGCGCGTGCCGATGACGGTCGACTCGTGGTTCGTGTAGAGGTCGACCGTGGGAGCGAAGTTCAGGTTGATGCCGAGTGCCGCGAGTTCGCGCGAGATGTAGAAGCCGGTGTGCCACGCGTCGGCCGGAACGGCGCTCGCCCCGATGGCGAGGTTTCCGGGGGTCTCAGAGGTGATGCCCTTGATGTGCCTGATCCATCCGCCTTCCTGGTCGGTCGCCACGAACAGCGGGACCGAGAACCTGCCGGTAGCGGCGTTTTCCTGAAGGAGCCTGACGGATTGCGCGACCTTTATCGTGTTGTCCGTGTTCCAGCCGAAGACCTTGATGCTGCCGAGCGAGCGGTCGCGCACCCAGGAGACGACAAGCGGGGAGGGGTCCTCTCCCGCCCAGCCGAACATGAGCGTCTGGGCGAGCAGTTCCTCGTCCGTCATCGCCGAAACGATCGAGCGTGCGAGCTCCGCGTTCTCCCTGGCGTCCCAGAAGGAGGGAAGGGTCCCTTCCCGCGAGGATGACGAGACGAAAAGAAGCGCGGCCAGCGCGACGGCCGCCACGGCCCCGGCAAGGGTCGCCGGCGCCGAAAGCGCCGAAGGCGCGCGTAGTCGTCTCAAAGACCCGAGCCGCACAGCTGTTCGTCTATGCAGGCGGCGGCGGCATGGGCCGCTATCGCGCCGTCCGCCGCGGCCGTGATGATCTGCCTGAACGATTTCGCGCGGATGTCGCCGGCCGCGAAGATCCCCCGTATGGACGTCTGCATGTTCTCGTCGGTGACTATGTATCCGTTTTCGTCCTTTTTCGCGAGCGACGCGAGCTCGGTTCTGGGGTCCATGCCTATGAATATGAAGACCGCGTCGCAGGCCAGCTCCTCGCGTTCCTTCGTCTCGACGTTTTCGAGGACGACTGAGGTCACCTTCGAGTCGGTCCCCTTGATCTCGACGACGGTCGTGCTGAATCGCGTCCGGATATGCGGGTTCTTGAGGGTTCGCTCGGCTATCGCCTTTTGCGCGCGGAATTTTTCCTTGCGGTGGACCATGGTGACGCGGTCGGTAAGGTGGGCGAGAAAGCCCGCCTCGTCGCACGCGGCGTCGCCGCCCCCGACCACCACGATGTGCTTGTTCCGGAAGAAGGGGCCGTCGCAGGTCGCGCAGTAGGAAACGCCCTTGCCGTAGTATTCCGCCTCGCCCGGAACGCCGAGTTTGCGGTGGTCGGCCCCCGTCGCGAGCAGGACGGTTCTGGACTTGTAGCTGACGGGGTCTTCCTCGTTCGATTCGATGGGGATGACGAACAGGTCTTCCTTTCTGCCAAGGCCGGTGACCTTGCCGTACACGAACTCAGCTCCGAACTTCAGCGCCTGCGCCTTCATGGCCGTGGAGAAATCGAAGCCGCTGATCGGCTCGCTGATGCCGGGGTAGTTCTCCAGGCGGTCTATCAGCGTCGCCTGTCCGCCTTCGCCCTTTTCCTCGATCACGAGCGTCTTGAGGTTCGACCGTCCGGCGTACTGGGCCGCTGAGAGTCCCGCGGTTCCCCCGCCGATTATCACCATGTCGTATTCGCGTTCCATATCAGTAATAGTAAGGATTACTTCCCGTATCAGTCAAGCCAATATACCTTGTCGGGGGCCTTCTCGCTCAGGAACATCCGCCGGTAGCGTCCGGAATGCTCGACCCGGACGTCATTCGGAAAATATCCGGTATGCAAAAACCAGACGACGTCGAGGATGTCCTCCATTGATTCCGACGGGGCGTAGCGGTAATAGAGCTCGGCGTCCTCGAGTTCCGCCTTCCTGACCGGGTCGTTCGTCGCGTCCGGATCTATCGCGGCGCGAATCTGGCTTCTGAGCCCGCCGTACCAGGCATGCGTCACCGAAAGGAGGTTGAGCTTCTTTTCCTTGTCCATCCGGTACAGTTCGTAGAGTCCGGCGACCGACGGGACCTTGAGCGTAACCTCGTACTTGTCCGCCTTCTTCAGCGGCGACCAGGTAAGGGTGTAGTACGCGTCGCCGTTTTTGACCTTGCGCGAGATGCCGGGTTTTTGGTCAAACATGCGTTCTGTACCCCCGCTGGAGCGTGATTCCGCGGCGGGGACCGTTGAGCCCGATCTCGAACCGGCAGCGGTCTCCCGGGGTGACCGACTGCGTATACTCGAACACCGTCCCGTCCTCGAGGTAGGCGAGTCGGGTGATGAGGAACGCCGGCGAGAGGGCCTCGGCACCGAGCATCTCCGCGACCGCGTGCGGAATGGAGATCACCTCGTGTGTCTCTATCGCGCGATAGGGGATGATCGAGTACCGGTCGGCGAGGTGGGCGTACAACGAACGCGCCGAGAAATCCTCCGACTCGATGCCAGCGCACAGCGAGTGCGGGACGCAGCTCGTGTCGAGTATCATCGGCCGGCCGTCGGCCTCGCGGATCCGCTTGAGAAAGAAGACGAGGTCGCTCTTGCCGATCACGAGTTCGTTCGCGATCTCCGTTCCGGCCTCGCGGACGTCGCTTTCGAGTACCCGGGAGGTCGGAACCCGTCCCGAATCGATCATGTCGTCGGTAAAGCTGTAGAGGTTGTTGAGCGTCCGGCGAAGCTTCGGTTCCGCGACGAAACTGCCCTTTCCGCGCTTCCGGATTATCCTTCCGTCGTTGATCAGCTCTCCGAACGCGAGCCTGACGGTGGTCCTGCTGAGGCCGTTCGCCTTGCACAGTTCGTGCTCCGACGGAAGCTCGTCGCCACCGGCCCACACGCCCTGGTCGATGCGCTCTCTCATGAAGTCGGCAAGTTGGCGATAGAGCGGCGGTCCCGAAACGACGTCAAAGACGAAATCCCTCGTACTGCGATGTCCAGCCATACGTGCCTCCTTGCTTGCATCGATTGTCTGATACGTTAATTGTATCAGATGTTTCAAACGTTTCATACAAGATAAATCAGTTTTTCTTCAAAAATGAACCTGTATGATACAATATGTACCATGACATCATCTCGAGGGACACTTTGTATAATTATGACCGGACCCCGTCCCTTGCCTAATCACGGGATCTTTGGTATATTTCGAAAACGCGATGCTACTTGGCGCCTGTCCTCGGGATTGTATCCCTCGGGCGGCGCAAGGAAGCGATTGTGACAAATCGCTTCGCGATTTTGGCGCCTGTCCTCGGGATTGTATCCCTCGGGCGGCGCAAGGAAGTGATTGTGACAAATCGCTTCGCGATTTTGGCGCCTGTCCTCGGGATTGTATCCCTCGGGCGGCGCAAGGAAGTGATTGTGACAAATCGCTTCGCGATTTTGGCGCCGTACCCAAGCGGTAAGGGAGAGGTCTGCAAAACCTTTATGCATCAGTTCGATTCTGATCGGCGCCTTGACTAAAAAACCCCACCGAAAGGTGGGGTTTTTTAGTCAAGGCGCGGGTTTATCAAGGTAATCAATAAACGGCCCCGACAGTCGTCGTAGGTTTGGCTCGGCGCCCTGAGAGTTCGAAGACCCCACCGAAAGGTGGGGTCTTATTCTTAGAAAGACACGGGGTTCGTACTGAAATGTCCCTTATGCTATTCTGTTGGCAGACAGCATAACGAAGAACGTCCGCCGGCACAGTCCATGGGACCGTTGTCCCTTGTTCCTTCAGGGCATGTGCTCGAACTTGGTATACACAGCCCGCCGATATTGGCGCATGATCCAGCAGGAAAACAGCATCTGTTTCCCGGGCAACCAAGAGCGTCCCACGCAAAGTACCCATCAGCGCAAAAGGTAGTTTGACTGGTACAGTAACCTGTATATGATTCACAGGTAGTTATAAGTACGGGAGGAGATGACCCATCGCTGTCGCATCCCGTGTATGTCAGAAGGGTGATCCACAAGACGACAATCAGAACCAAACTGGCACCCAGTATTCCATTTTTCATATATGTATCCTACTTTTATGGCTGGACAGGGCTTATATTCATGAGAGTGGTGCTTGTTTTAACCTGTATCGTGATTTCTATACTCTACATTACTTTAACGACTAGACCTGTCTGGGGTTCCGGCAACGCCGACTGATGACAGTGTAAGCTCGGATATATCTGATGTCAAGAAATTAATACACCACCAAAAATTGCTTTCAATGGTGTGCCGGCGATGTCAGTATATGTTGGATGTCTGTCTATTGGGCAGCCTTCCAGGCATCGTAGCCACCGCTTAAATACTGTACATTCGTATAGCCTTCCCCGCGTAAAAGGTGCCAGGCCTTTGCTGAGCGCGCACCACCCTTGCAATACACTAGTATGGGTTGATTCATGGAGGGTAACAGGTTGCGGGCATCCTCGAGGAATGTCTCAGTACCATATGTGGCATGAAGAGACCCCGGAATCGCACCTTGAGCGATTTCTTCCGCGCGACGTACATCAAGTATGGCGGGTCTTTCTTGTACCGGCATTTTTGCAAACTCAGCCTGGGTCATTACTTGTGCTTGGGATACAAACCATTCGGTCAAGCGGTCTTTTAACCCGGCAAAGCCCTGTTCCCCGATCAGCAATTCATCATGAAGGACAAGCGCAGGTACGCCCGGTACGGGCACTGATTCTGCAAGGGCAATTTGTCGCTTGATTTCGGTAGCGGCAGCAGTTGATTTGAAGTCTTCCGTAAAGCGATTTGAATCGAGACCAAGAGACGCGGCCGCGGCGGTATAACCGTCCGGGCTCAAATCTCCTGAGGCACTCATGGTATCGTAAAACGCCCAAAACTTACCTTGTTGATGGGCTGCCCATCCGGCCAATGCCGCCTCTTGTCCACGCACATGCGATGTAAGTGGATCATTCAAAAAATATATTCCCAGCAATCCTGTGTCGACAAAGTCCTTGCGAACATCCTTTAGGTATTTAGAGCCGACTTGCTCGCAAAAAGGGCATTCAAAATCGGCTATCATGATCATCTTAACCGGTGCTTTGGGTGAACCGAGGTATGCCAGCCCTTCTGTACTGATTTGAGTGGCGATTTTCTTTACGTATTGATTCCCCGAAGACCGGTCAAGTACTTGCAATATTTGCATCTGTACACGGTTGTTGTCGCGTACTGCCTTTCGGGCTTGTCTATTATTGATAAACGTTCCGATTACTAACAGAAGTAATAGGCAGGCATTGAGAACAAGAAGCTTTTCTATTCGACGCCAGGGACGAGAGTTCTGTTGTTTTGACAATCTCATTTTTCCTTTGTTTTACTTTACTGCAGAGTATACGCCTGTCCCTTTTTTGCTGTCAATGTTTTGTTTGTTATCATCGAGTTTTAAAAAATAAAAATTTACAAAAGTACAAATTCCTGCAAAGGCCCTCATACGCGGGGGCTCCGCGCGTTGACGTTCGCGTTTCGTGATGCTTTCTGCCTCAGGTTGTGTTGTATCCTTTGCCTTGTAACGGCTCCGCGGATACATGACGTCGGATCTTCAGTTGATCGAGCACGCGATGGTGAGCGCTTGTCCGGCAAAAATCAAAAAAGGCCGGGCTTGTGCCCGGCCTTGACGCTGTGCTGCCGCGGAGTTACAGGTGCGGTTTGACGGTCACGACTACGCTCGAGGAGCTTTCGCCGTTCGCGTTTACCGCGGTTACCACGAATGAGTAGTTCCATCCGTTCGTGAGACCCGTCAATACCCAGCCCGACGAGACGCCGGTTACCTTCGTTCCCGTCGAGGTCGACACGGTGTCGCCCTTTGCCCAGTAGACGTTGTAGGAGGCGGCGCCCTGCACCGCGGTCCATGTCACGTTCACCTTCTTCGCCTGGCCCGTGGCCGCTATCAGGAAGCCGGAGCCGAGCGAGGGAACCGGGAACCGGAATTCCGCGCTTTGCACGGTCGAGACGTCCATGCCGTCGCGGTATGCGACCGCCTTGAGGGTCCTGGTCGAGTTGATGGTTATGGGGCCTGAGTACACCGTACCGTTAACCCTGCTGGGCGTACTGCCGTCGAGGGTATAACGGATCGTCACGTCGGCCGTGAGCGAGCCGATCGTTACCGTCTGCGGCGTCGAGAAATCCCCGCCTCGAACGTTGAACTGCGGGGTGGATACCCGGTTCGGGTCGAGGATGTAGACCCCGGCGTCGACCTGGGAGCTCGTCATGCCGTCCTTGACGGCCAGAACGCGTATGTGGACGCTGCCCGTTTGCGCGAGCGATATCTGCCCCGAGTACCGGGTCGACTGTAGCGTCGGCTCGGAACCGTCCGTAGTATAGTAGAACGACGCGCCGTTCGTCGCGCTCGTTATGGAAAGCGCGGGGTCGGCCGAGTACGAGCCCGCCGTCACGGATACGGTGGGAGTGCCGACTACCTTGTCGATCGTGTACTCGGCGGCCGAAACCTCGGAATCGCCCATTCCCGTCTTGACGGCGTAGGCGTTCAGGAGCGTGTGCGTGCCGTGTCCGGCGACGGCGATCGGGCCGGAATACAGATTCCAGGTCACGCCGTCGGTCGAGTAATAGACCGCGGCGCCGGCCGTGGCGCTCGAGAGGGTCACCCTTTGGTCAGACTCGTATACGCCGCCCGCCGGGCTGAACGACGGCTTGGCGACCGCCGAGCTGGAGGAATTCCACCACTGCGCGTACAGGGTGACCGTCCCCGTCGATCCCTGGGGAATCGAGGAGATTTGCCGCGAGAATGCGGCATCGGCGAACCAGGCCACGAACGAGTAGCCGCTTCTCGAAGCCGGCGCGAACTCGATCTCCCGGGACTCGATCGTATAGTACGACGGGTTGCCGACGCCGTTCGTTCCGCCGTCAAGGTTGTAGGTTATCTGATATTGAACCTGCGTCCACTTCGCGTATACGGTGGTGTCGCCCGTCACCGTCGTGTTCGCGAGGAACTGGCTTCCGCCGCCGTTCTCCGAGGTCCACCAGTCCGAGAAGACGTATCCGGTTTTGACGGGCGGATTCGGAAGCGCGTCAACCGTCGTCGCGGGAGCGGCGACCGTCTTGTTGCCGGGCCCGGCGCCTATCGTCGCGTTTTGGCTGTCGAACGTCACGGTATACGAAGGTATCCACTTCGCGTACAGGGTGATGGGCCCGGTACCGCCGCCGGCGACCGAGGTTACCGGCACGGTGAATCCCGCGTCCGAATACCAGCCGTCGAACGCGTGCCCCGTCTTTACGGGTGTCTTGAGCGCGAATGATGCCGTTTCAATGGTGTAGTGAGCGGGATTGGCCGCGGCGTTCACGCCTCCGTCGAGCGAGTAGGTAATGGCATATATAACCGGCGTCCAGGCGGCGTAGAACCGGAGATTGCCCGTCGAGCCTGAGGGTATGGAGGTCGCCGCGACGGTAAGGTCCTCGTCGGCGAACCAGCCGGAGAATTCATACGCGGACCGGAACGGGTTTCCCAGGACGAGTTCGACCGATTCGACGGTGTACTCGGCGGGGTTCCCGCCGTTGATGGTTCCGCCGTTCAGGGTATACGTTACCGTGTACGTGAGAAGCGACCATTTCGCGTAGAGCGTCGTGTCGGACGTTACCGTACCGGACGCGAAGTCCCATTCGGTCTCGAGTTGCGCATCCGCGTACCACCCCTCGAAGCGGTATCCCGGGCGCGAGGGATCCGCGGGAGATGCCGCCGTCTCGGACGCTACCACGTATTCGCTCGCCACGTCGGACCCGCCACGTGAGTCGAAGCGTACCGTGTAGACGGTGTCTTGGGTCCAGTGCGCGTATAGGGTGATGTCCCCGGTGACCTCAGTCGAACGGGTAAACGGCGTTCCGCCGCCTTGTCTCTCCGTCCGCCATCCAGCGAAGTTCCAGTCCGCTTTTTGGGGTTCAGACGGAAGCGCGGAGAGGGTGGTCGATCCAGCCGGTACCGTCATCACGGACGGGCTTGCCGCGACGGTCGCGCCTTCGCTTTCGAAGATCACGGTATAGGGTCCGCGGGTTGTGTATTCGTCCTCGGTATCGTCAATGATCGGGGAACCAAGCCCGTTACTGCACGATGCCAGGAATAGTGCTGCGAACGCAAACGCGCCCGCGATACGTATCATAGCCTTTCTGTTCATGCTATCCTCCTTGGGGGCAGCGGCAAAGACGCCAGAAAGAGTTCTCAAAGCAGGTATTCGAAATAACGAGTGAAGTTGTTTCATCGTCATCCTCCACTCTTATTATAAGTCTAAAATCTCCATAGTCTATAAAAAGTCCAATTATTTGTAGTGACTCTGTGACTAACTCACAGAGGCCTCTGCGAGCACTGGGACATACCATACAACTGGCACCCGTACCGGGATGTGATCTATTTGATTGTCAAGCAAGGATGTTGGACGGGAAGGGGGGGGGACGGACTGGCGAAACGCGAGTTATCCGGACGCTCGCGTTCCGTCAGCCCGGAACTGTCAGGATGTCAGCTTGGCGTAGATGGCGTCGAGTTTTGACCGGAACATGGAGCGGAGATCGCTCTCTATGTCCGCCATGGGTTTCAGGGGAATCATGTCCATGCGGGTCGCGTAGTCCTTGCCCGGCGTCTCGAGCATCCCGGCGCACGCGGCGGCCATGCGCGCGACGAGCCGGGCGGATTCGGCGTCGTCGAGGCCGTATCGTCTGCCGCTTTCCGTCAGCTCGTCGAGGAGGGGCCACAGGTACGTCGGTCCCATGGCGGACAGTACCGCGTAGGCCTCGATGCGGGCTTCCTCCACCTCGGGCATGTCGCCGAGCGGCGAGAGTATCGCCGTTACGGCCGCCCGGTCCTCCCCGGTCAGGGAACGGCCCCACGCGACGGGATTATAACCCTTTCCCACGGTCGTAGCCGCGTTGGGAAGGTAGCGCGCGACCTTGTCCGTCCCGGTCCATCCGGAGATCGACGAGAGAGGGGCCTTGGGAGCGAGGGATACGACGATCGTATCCTTTCCGAGGTACGGCGCGACGGAGGCGCACGCGGCCTGCATGGTCTGGGGATGCAACGCGAGGAATACGATGCGTGCGTTGCCGATCGCGGAATAGTCGGTTCCGCAGTCCGTGACGGACGGATGGAGACGTGCAAGGGCCTCGGAAGCGGCCGGGTTCGCGTCCTGCACCGAAATGGCGACAGGCGTCCGTTTCCCGAGCAATCCTTCAATCATGAACGCCGTTACCCTGCCGGATCCGATGAACCCGATTGAAACCTTTTCCATAAGATAGCCTCCGTTATTACATTATCAAATGCGCATAAGTGCATTTGTATGAAGAAAAAATCATGCGCATCCGCACCAACCCGTAGGCTTTCCCGATTCGTCACGCTTGGCAAGCACCCGTTGGATAGCGGGCACGTCGTCGGAGAATGACGGAATATCGGCGCATTTAATCAATAAAACAGCGTCAAGAAGACCCCGGGTGAACGCGTCCCCGGAAACGGGGCTGTACTTAACCAGCTTTCCGTCGCGCTCCTCCCTGACGAGGCGCGCGTTCCGGAGAACCCCCAACGCGCGGGAGATGGCATACTGCGGCTTCCCGGTAATGGCCTCTATCTCGCACACGCAGAGTTGTACCCCTGCCTTCAGGAGTATTCGCATGACGCGCAATCTTGTTTCGTCGCCGAGCGCCTTGATTTTTTCGGTTTGGTCAAGCATTGATCCGAATATATGCAATTATACGCATATGTGTCAATAGCTGCTGTTTAGCCCAGTCTCTTTTTTTTCTCGGCCAGGACGCCGAGATAACTGCATTTTCCCATTTCGATCACGCAGGGGACGACGAGGGAGTAGATGACCTGCGTTCCCTTCTTTTCCAGCTCCAGGAGGCCCACGTCGTGGAGAAGCGAGAGGTGCTTTGACGCGACCGACTTGTTGAGCCTGAGGGATGCGGCAAGGTCGCACACGCACCAGGGCCGCTCCGAAAGCCGCTCCAGCATGGCCAGCCGGTCGGGGTGACCGATGGCCTTGAAGAGTTCGGCCGTCATGGCAAGCCGGTTTTTATCGGATTCCTTCATTACCCTATTGTTGCTAAGTTAGGAAACTTTGTCAAGATTTGCCGCAACCGCGTCAACTTTCTCTTGACAATCCATGCAAAGTTTCCAATAATAGAAACAGATAAGGAGACGACGATGGCGACAAAGATAGAGATTCTGGGAACCGGCTGTCCCAAATGCAAACAACTCGAGGCGAACGCCCGCGAGGCGGTCGCGAAGTCGGGCATCGAGGCGATTGTCGAGAAAGTGACCGATATCGACGAGATCATGGAAATGGGCGTGATGATGACCCCCGCGCTGGTCATTGACGGGGAAGTCAGGAGCGTCGGGAAGGTCCTGACCGTCGACCAGATAGCGGCGCAGTTTCAGGGAGGAAAGTAATGGCCTGTTCGTGCTCTTGCGGTTCCGATGCCGCGACGAAACTCGTATACGCGTGCGCGGGGGCCGCCAATACGGGGTACCTCGCCGACCAGGTGGCGCGGAAACTCAACCGCGACGGGGCGGGTAACATGACCTGTCTCGCGGCCGTCGGGGCCGACCTTTCGGGCTTCATCGAATCGGCCAAAAGCGCGGACAGGAATATCGTCATCGACGGTTGCCCTGTCGCGTGCGGGAAAAAGATATTCGAGGCTAAAGGCCTTGAGTTCGCCCACTTCGTCACGACCGATTTCGGCGTAGAAAAAAAGAAAACCGAGATAACGCAGGACGTGATTGATCGGGTAACGTGCGAAATCCGCGGGAGAATTTGAGATGGCTAAAAAAGAATGGGGCCCCAACGCGGTACTGCTCGCGCTCGCGGCGGTTTTCGCGGTCATATATTTCATGCCCTTCGACGAGCCCCGCGTAACCGGCGCGCTTCTGGAAGGCTTCAGGATGCTCGGGGAGTACGCGCGCCAGCACGTGCTCTTGTGCCTCGTTCCGGCCATGTTCATCGCGGGCGCCATCGGGGTGTTCCTGAACCAGCAGGCGGTGATGAAGTATCTCGGGCCGAAGGCCCCCAAGGCGGTGGCGTACGCGGTCGCCTCGGTGTCGGGCGCCATACTCGCGGTGTGCTCCTGCACGGTACTGCCCCTGTTCAAGGGGATCTACAAGAAGGGCGCGGGTCTCGGGCCGGCGATCAGCTTCCTCTATTCGGGACCGGCGATCAGCGTCATCGCGATCACGATGTCCTTTCAGGTGTTCGGCTGGAAGATCGGGGTTGCCCGCACGATCGGGGCGATCACCTTCGCCGTCGTGATCGGCCTTCTCATGCAGTTTATATTTCGCAAGGAAGACGAGGCACGGCTCGCGGACGAACGCCTGTTCAAGGCCCCGGTTGACGAGGGAGGCAGGCGCCTCTGGCAGACGGTCGTGTACATCGGCTCGATGATGGGCATTCTCGTGTTCGTGAACTGGGCCTCGTCGAGGGGAAGTTCGGCGGCCTGGGACGCGATCCACGGCGCGAAGTACTACATTACCGGCGCGTTCGCGCTCGTGCTCGTTTTCTCCTTGGTCAGCTGGTTCAAGAGGCACGAACTCGCCGAGTGGGGCGCGGCGACGCGCGATTTCGCGCTGCAAATCCTTCCGCTTCTCTTCGGGGGAGTGCTCGTGTCTGGTTTCCTGCTCGGAAGGCCCGGCCACGAGGCGTTGATCCCCAACGCGTGGGTTGCGGGACTCGTCGGCGGAAACTCGGGGAGCGCGAACTTCATCGCGGCCGTTTCCGGCGCCTTCATGTATTTCGCGACGCTTACGGAAGTGCCGATCGTGCAGGGACTTCTCGGATCCGGCATGGGGCAGGGTCCCGCGCTCGCGCTCCTGCTCGCCGGACCGAGTCTCTCCCTCCCGTCGATGCTCGTCATTCACGGAGAGCTCGGAATGAAAAAAACGCTTGTGTACGTGGGTCTCGTGGTCGTCATGTCCACGCTCGCGGGCCTCTTGTTCGGCGCGATCGTATGATCGCCCGTTCGCGTAACGGAACAAAAACCTGCATCAAGGAATGAACATGCAAAAGAAGATGATCGTGCGGATTTCTGTTATTGCCGCGGTCGCGGTGCTCGTGGCGGGTGTCGTCGTCCTGAAGACGCGGGAGAAGACGGCTGCGGCCGTCGTCAGTCCTGCCACGGAGAGTTCTCCGGCGGCACCGGCGGAAAAACCGGCACCTGACATAACCGCCAGGACCGCCACGGCTCTTCTCGACGGGCCGCTCGCGCTTACCGGGGCCTTCGATCTCGACGCCTACCGGTCTTCCGGCGTGCCCGTCGTCATCGACTTTGGCGCGGATTCGTGCATCCCCTGCAAGGAGATGGCGCCCGTCCTCGTCGAGCTTCACGCCGAGCTCAAGGGAAAGGCGATCATCCGGTTCGTCGACGTGTGGAAGTACCGCGAGCTTGCCGCCGGGATTCCCCTGCAGGTAATCCCGACGCAGGTTTTTTTCGACGCGGACGGGAAGCCCTTTATTCCGCCCGAGTCGCTGGGCCTTCCCTTCACCATGTACAACACCAGGGACACGAACGAGCACGTGTTCACCACGCATGAGGGAGGCCTCTCGAAGGAACAGCTGGCCGCGATACTTGCCGCGATGGGGGCAGGTAAGTGACGGAGGCGCTCAATCTCGCCCTTGAGCGGCTTTCGCTCCTCGTTCAGGCGAACTTTTGGCTCGCGCCTGTGATCGCCCTCGCCGCCGGCCTTCTGACGAGCGTGACGCCCTGTTCTCTTTCGAGCGTGCCGCTGGTCGTGGCCTACGTCGGTGGCACTGGCCGGAAGGATCCGGCGACGGCGTTCCGGTTTTCTCTCGCCTTCGCGCTCGGGATGGCGGTCACCTTCACGGCACTGGGCGCGGGCGCTTCCCTCCTAGGACGGCTCCTCAATTTCGGCGCCGGCGGTTGGTGGTACCTTGCCCTTGGCGGCCTCATGGTTCTCATGGCGCTCCAGACATGGGGAATCATCACGATAATACCGCCGACGTATGCGCAACGAGCAAATACCCGCAAGGGGTATCTCGGCGCGCTGGTCATGGGAGTTCTCGGCGGACTCTTTTCCTCTCCGTGCGCGACGCCGGTTTTGATCGCGCTTCTCGCGCTCGTCGCGCGGAGCGGCAACCCCGTATGGGGCGTTTTCCTCCTGCTTCTCTACTCGATAGGGCACAGCGTGCTCGTGATCATCGCGGGAACCTTCACGGGACTGACCGGAAAACTGACGAAGAGCGGCTCGTACGGGGCCTTCGCGAAGATTCTCAACATCGCGCTCGGACTGGCCATCCTGCTCGCCGGGCTCTACCTGATTTACACGGGACTCTAGGAGGCGCCATGAACGGAAATCCGACACGACTTGACGACCGCCTCTGGGCGCGCCCGTGCGGAGAGAGGGTGTACGAGGTCGGAATCCTTTCCGACTATGTCCGGTCCCTCGGGGACATCATGTACCTCGAGACGGTTCCCGAGGGTACCGCCCTCGCGGCAGGCGCGCGTTTCGCCCAGGTCGAATCCGCCAAGGCGGTCGTGGAGCTGAGTTTCCCGTTTCCCGTCCTTGTCGAGAAAGTCAATGCGCCCCTGATCGCGAACCATTCGCTGAAACCGGGGTCGGCGGAGGACCAATGGCTGGTACGGGTTGTGGCGGACGGAATCACGGAGACCCCGCAGTAGTGTCGCCGCGGTACGCGACCTTGTGCTAATATCGTGCAAACGGGCAAGGAGCGTACATGAGTATCCCGCTATGCACGGCCGATCTTGGTCCCAGGGACGCCTACACGAATTTCGCGTTGGAAAAGGTCCTCTTCGAAACGGCTATAAGCGATTGCGCGTATCTCTTTCTCTGGCAAAACAGGAATACCGTCGTTATCGGTCGCAACCAGAATTGCTGGAGCGAATGCCGTGTCGCGGAGCTCGAGGAAGACGGCGGAACGCTTGCCCGGCGTCTCACCGGGGGCGGCGCGGTCTATCACGACGAGGGAAATCTCAATTTCACCCTCGTCTTCGACGAGGAACGCGCGGCCCCGCATCTGGACCGGATCTCCGCGTTCGGCCTGGTTCTGGACGCCGTCCGTTCGTTGGGAGTGGACGCGTCCCTTACCGGAAGAAACGATCTCGTCGCGAATGGCCTGAAATTCTCGGGGAACGCGTTTCTCTCGTCGGGAAGCCGGTATCTGCATCACGGTACCATCCTTGTCGATACGGATCTTGGGCTTCTCGGGCGCTATCTCTCCCCGTCGGGCGCCAAGCTGGCCTCGCACGGAGTCGCGTCCGTCCGCTCCAGGGTTTGCAATCTTTCCTCGGTCCGGCGCGGGATTGCGGTTTCCGACATGCGAGCCGCCCTCGTCGAAGCGGCCCGGAACCGTTGCGCAGGGCCTTCGCGCGACATGACGGCGGAACTGCTTCGCCATCACGCGGTCGACGCCTGGCGTGAACGGTTCGCGTCGCCCGAGTGGGTCTATAACCGGCGGGAGAGCCTCGCCCGCGTCGCGACGGCGTCTTTCCCCTGGGGCCGCCTGGAGACGCACCTCGAGTGTGACGGCACGCGGATCGAATCCGTCCGACTCTATTCGGACTCGCTTGATCCCGGCCTCTGCCCGCGCCTCTCTCTCGCGCTTACGGGCGCGGACGCGGCCTCGCTTGACCCGCTTGTCGCGGGTGATGCCGGCGTCGACGACCAGATGGCAGATGGCATACGCTGGGTGCGAGCCCTTGTGTGCGGGAGCGAACGGACATGACTGAATCATTCGATATCGTGATCATCGGCTACGGCCCCGCCGGAATCGCCGCGGCGGGCGGTGCCGTCCGGGAAGGCGCGCGCGTCGCGGTTGTGGAGTCGCATGCGCCCGGCGGCGCGTGCCTCCATCGCGGTTGCATCCCCTACGCGGTCTTTATCGACAAACTGCGGTACGGAGCCGACGCGCATGGCGCGCGCGCGAGTTTCGATCTCCCCTCAGTTCTCGGTGACATTCGGCGCACGCAAGAGCGCATGGTTGAAGACCTTGAGCGCGAGGCGGTACGGCTGGGTATCAAAATGATACGGGGACGCGCGACCATAGTGTCAGGGGGATCGGTGCGCGTCTCGACTTCTGACGGCGCAGAAAGGGAGATCGGCGCCTCCCGAATCGTGGTCGCCGCGGGAAGGGGAGAGGCCGGCACGACGGAGGGGTATACGCAAGACGGAGTCCGTCCGGTCCCGGGTCGCGTCGTTCACGCTGAGCGCTTTTTTGACGAGGTAACGGAGATACCCCCTTCCGCCATCGTCGTCGGCGGCGGAACGAGCGGGATCGAGCTCGCGGCGGCGCTCAACTCGCTCGGCACGAGAGTGACGGTGTTCGAGGCGGAACCGGAGCTCTTCGCCCGGGCGGGCCGTTTCGCGTCACGGCGGTTTACGGACATGCTTGAGGAGCGCGGCATCGCCGTGCGCGCCGGAGCGAGGGTCGTTTCCGTCGGAACGGGAGACGACGGCACCGTCACGTGCGAGTTTGACGGCGCCGCCGGAAGGGAGACATCGGACGCCGCGATCGCGGTAGTCGCGACGGGAAGAAGGCACGATTGCCGCCGCCTCTTTGCCTCCGAGGAACTGGCGCGGAACCTGGGCGTCCGTTTCGACGCGGGGCGCATCGTCGTGGACGAAGACGGGCGGTCAGGATGCGCGACCATCTTCGCCGCGGGGGACGCGACTGCCGGTCCGTGCTACGCGCACCGGGCATCCGCGGACGGCCGGCGCGTGTCCGCGGCGATCGCGGGTCATCCGCGGGGCGACGGGGAAAACCGGCGGCGCGCCCAGGCCGGGGCGGCGGGTCGTGACGTTCCCCACTGCGTGCGCACCGGCACCGAGTTCGGTTTTGTCGGAATGAGCGCCGACGACGCGCAAGCCTCGGGCGTTCCCGCGGTAACCGGGCGCGCGTGGGCCGCCGCGAACGGGTATGCCGTCGCCACCGGGCGGACGGGCGGTTTTGCCGAGCTCGTGTTCGCACTCACGGACGACCGGCGTCCCGGCGCGCTCATCGGCGCGCAGGTACTCTGCCCGCCCGCCTCCGAGCTGATCGCGGCGTGCTTGCTTGCGATGCGGGCGGGCGCGGACGCGGAGACCCTGGCCGAAACCGTCTACGCCCATCCCACGTTCTCCGAGCTTCTGGGCGAGGCGGCGAGAAACGCCCTCACGAAAACCAGATGAGCGCGGCGAGCGCGGCAAACAGCGCGGCGATCGCGATTTTCGCCACGCCGAGGCGCCGTGCGAAAAAGACGCGGATGCGGTCGACCCCAGTTCCCATGACGCAGAGCGAAAAGACGGCGGCAAGCGGGACGATGAAGGCAAGGTTGTACACCAGAAGCCAGATCAGCGCGACGCGGGAACCGGTTCCGGAACCGGTCTGGACCATGTACGCGATCGTTGGAAAATAGACCTGCCCGGTACAGGCCAGTTCCAGCAGAGATACCGTCAAGCCGGACATGAAGAAGCCGGCGAACACGACCGGAGACGGACGCGTTCCGGCGTCGGGACTCTCCTTGATTACCGCGTGAATCAGGCGCTTTACCGGAGCGGGCAACTGAAGCGTCATGGACGAGGCTTCCCCCCGGCGGACGCGAACCGCGTCGATTCCCGAGAGAACGGCCAATACCAGGGACGAAAGGGCGAAGAAGGAGCGCATGACGAGCCGTGCCGTCGAATATCCCGAAAGGGAGGTGACGACGCGCGAAAACCCGATGCCGATGACGAAGTACGCGATGAATACGCCCGAGATGAAGGCGCCTCCGGCGAGGATCAGTCTCCGTTTGCCGCCTCCGCGCAAGGTAATCCAGGACATGAAGAAAAGCATGGTCGCGAAGGCGCAGGGGTTGATCCCGTCGATCAGTCCCGCGACGATGACGGGAAGCGCCTCGATCCGCAGGACCGCAGGCTCTTGCGCCCTTTCCGCGCCGCCCGTGACGGAGGGCCGGTACTCGCCGCGTTCAGCGAAATAGACGAACTCGTCCGCAAGGTGCGCGTCGATCGCGGCGTTGCCCTGATACGCGTTGTTGCCGATGATCGCCACCGGGAATACCCTGAACTCCTGCCCCAGGGCCGCAAGCTCTTCCTTGCACCGCTCGAAGCCGGCCGGTGTCAGGATATCCACCGCCTCCGTGTCCGCCTGGACGCCGGTCCTTTGCTCGATCAAATAGAGATCGTTGCTGAAAAAGGTGTCGCAGTGCGAGCACTTGATCTCGCCGAAATAGGTCAGCTTCGGCCTCGCGGGAAGCCGTGCCCGTTCTGCCGTCGCGCCGCCGCCGTCTTCCTGCGAAAAAAGGAGCGAGGCGACGAGCATGAGGCAATACGCTGCGGCAAGGGGTTTTACGGTGACGGTACTCATGGCGGAATACTATACCGGAAGGATGAAAAAGTGAAAGTGGATGTCCGGGTTCAATGCCGCCAAACGACCGGCGACGGGGTGCGCAAGCAGTGTGATTATATCACATTCAGAAGTATCCGCCCTTGAAATCGCGCAAAATAAGTTGCAATATTAGGAAACTAAATAACATCGTACTTGATCCCGGAGGTAGCGAGCAATGGATACGGTTATAAAGAAGAAGGGAGAAAGCTGGCTGGTCTTTCTCGGACTTATCGCCTTTCTGGCGAACGGCGACAACTATGCGGCGGCCCCGCTCCTGATAACCATAGCGGAAGACCTGCATCTGACAATCAACGCGGCAGCCCTTTCGGTAACCGCGTACATGCTTTCGTTCGGCGTCTTTACCCTGCTGTTCGGACCGTTGTCCGACCGGTTCGGAAAGGCGAGGATCATAACAATCGCCGCGGTCGGCACCTCCGTGTTCAGCATTCTCGGCGCCTTTTCGTTCAACCTTCCGTCGCTTGTTTTTTTTCGCGCGATGAACGGCGCCTTCGGCGCGGGAATCTTTCCGGTTACCATGGCCCTGGTAGGTCAGCGTTTCGACGGTCAGAACAGGCAAAAGGCTCTCGGAAAAGTGATGGGTTTGATGTTCCTCGGCGGGGCGACGGCTACCGCGATCGGCGGAGCCCTCGCGTTCTTCGGCTCGTGGCGACTGGTGTATCTGGTGTACGGAATCGGCGAGCTCGCCTTGTCCCTCGTCATGCTGAAAAAGCTGGAACGCGACGAGCCTGTTGCCGAGAAGCTCAATTTTGTCGCCGCGTACGGGGGGTTGTTCGCGAACTACCGGTTTATGCGCCTGGTGTTCACCATATTCTTCGTCGGTTTCAGCGTATTCGGGAGCTTTACGGTTACCGGCAAACTCCTGAAAGACCTGACCGGATACAACGTCCTCGTCGTAGGGCTGATCCTCTCGCTTTTCGGACTCGGAACCGTTATCGGAGGCCGTCTTGCTCCGCGCGCTAAGGCGTTGCTTGGGCACGGATTCCTCGTGTCGGCCGCGGTAATCGGCAGCGTTTCGCTCTACGCGATATCCGCGTTCAGCAACGTATACGTATTGGGTCTGGGTCTATTCGGTTTCGGCTTCGCCTTCATATTCCTCCAAACGACCCTGATCGCGACTGCGCAGGAGAAGGCCGGCAAAGCCCGGGGAACGGCCATGTCTCTGGCCTCCTTCAATATGTTCGTCGGCGGAGCTGTCGGCACGAGTCTCAACAGCGCCGTTTTGGGCAATTTCGGTGTGTCCCGGATATTCTTCAACACCTCGATAGTCATTCTTGTCGTCGGTCTCATGGCCGCCGTGTTTGTCGCCCGTTTCGAGATGCGGAGGGCAAAGACGTCCGGTAACTGAGCAACGCTCTCCACTTGACATTGTATACAAAGTTTCCAATACTAGAAACAAAGCGGAGGGGAATCGGTATGGATACGTTGCTCATGTACGCGGCCGTCGTCGTGTTGTTCGGCATTTCCTTTTTCAAGGACCGCGCCAAGACACGCGCGGCCTTGCTCAAGGGCCTCAAGGCGGTCGAGGGGATTCTTCCACAGCTGATTGCGGTTCTCTTTTTGATCGCCGTCATGCTCGCCGCCTTCAACGCGGAGACGATCACGCGGTTTATCGGCGCGGGGACGGGGGCCGTCGGCGTTGCGATCGCGACCGCACTCGGGGCCATCACCCTGATACCCGGTTTCGTCGCGTTTCCCCTCGCGGGGGAACTCTTGCGGAACGGGGCGGGGGTGACGCAGATCGCGGCCTTCGTGTCGTCGCTCATGATGGTGGGGGTCATTACGCTCCCGATGGAGATTTCCTGCTTCGGGAGACGGGCTGCGATCGCGCGCAACGCCTTTGCCCTCGCGTTCTCGGTGCTGGCGGCGTTCTTCGTCGCGTGGGCGGTGTCTCTATGAAAATGACGGGACTTCTCAAACGTTACCGGGCGGCCCTTGTCGCCCTCGCGATCCTCGCCGCCTTCATGATCGTGTTTCCGGAGCTGGCGCCCAAGGCGGGAGACTCTCTCCTGACGCAGGCAAAGACGATGCTCCTCGTGATCCCGCCGATATTCCTCCTCCTCGGCCTTCTCGACGTCTGGGTTCCCCGCGAGCGGATGATGAAGTACATGGGGCCGGGTTCCGGCATCCTCGGACCGGTCCTCGCCTTTTTCCTCGGCTCCGCCGCCGCGGGCCCCCTCTACGGGGCCTTTCCGGTCGCCACCGTGCTGATGAAAAAGGGCGCGAGTTTTACGAACATTCTCATATTCATCGGGGCCTGGTCGACGACGAAGGTCCCGATGCTCCTGTTCGAGATGAACGCCCTGGGGAGGCGTTTCGCGCTCTCCCGCCTCGCCATCGACATCGTCGGCATCGTGCTGATCGCGTTCGCGCTCAAGGCCGTGCTGCCGAAAAGCGAGGTGGAGTCCCTGTACGCGAACGCCGTCACTCGCTCGCGATGAACTCGCGTACCCGGGCCTCGATGGCGTCGCGTATCGGCCGGATGCCGGCGAGCTTTTCCTCGTCGGTCCCGGCAAGGGCCGACGGGTCGGGGAGTCCCCAATGCAAGCGCACATGCTTTCCCGGGAACATCGGGCAGCGCTCGGCGTTCGACTCGTCGCACACCGTGATGACGTAGTCGAAGTGCTCCCCGCGGCTCACGAAGTCCATCGCCTTCTTGGCATAGTGGCCTTCCATCGACACTCCGATCTCGCCCATCGCCTTCACGACGAGAGGATTGAGCGTACCCGCCTCGATGCCCGCGCTCTGTACCTCGAACCGGTCGCCGGCCAGGTGCCTGAGCAGGGCCTCTCCCATCTGGCTCCTTCCCGAGTTGTGGATGCAGATGAACATGACTCTCTTCTTTTCCATAATTACTCCTTGTTCGCCCCGAACCAGCGGGCGGTACCGTTAGCTATTTTGACGAGCGTAAGCATGACGGGAACCTCGACGAGCACGCCGACTATTGTCGCGAGCGCGACCGGGGAACCAGAGCCGAAGAGGGATATCGCGACCGCTACCGAGAGCTCGAAGAAATTCGACGCGCCGATCATCCCCGCGGGGGCGGCTATGTCATGCGGAAGCTTGAGCGCGCGGGACGCGATGTAGGCGACGAAGAAGATGACGAAGGTCTGTATCGTCAGGGGAACGGCGATGAGAAGTATGTGGAGCGGGTTTTCGAGGATCACCCTTCCCTGGAACGAGAAGATGATGACGAGCGTGAGGAGAAGCCCCGCGGTGGTGACGCCGGAGAACTTCGGGATGAACGAGTCGTTGAACCAGGCGCTTCCGCGACGGGCGATGACGGCGCGGCGGGTGAGGATCCCGGCCGTGAGAGGGATGACGACGAAAAGCGCGACCGAGAGGACGAGCGTCTCCCAGGGTATGGCGATTCCGCCGATCCCGAGCAAAAAGGCCACGATGGGGGTAAACGCCACGAGGATGATGAGGTCGTTGGTCGCTACCTGCACCACCGTGTAGGCGGGGTTTCCCCGGGTGAGGTGGCTCCAGACGAAGACCATTGCCGTGCAGGGCGCCGCCCCGAGGAGGATCGCCCCCGCGAGGTAGTCCCGCGCGAGGCCGGCCGGTATGAAGGGCCTGAAGACGACGAAGAAGAAAAAGAACGCGATGCCGTACATGCTGAACGGCTTGATGAGCCAGTTCGTCGCCCAGGTGACGTAGAGGCCCTTCGGGTTTTGCCCGACGTTCAGCACGCTCGCGAAATCGACCTTGAGCATCATCGGGTAGATCATGAGCCAGATCAGCACGGCGATGGGAACGGAGACGTGGGCGTACTCGAATCTCGACAGGGTCTCCGGGATTCCGGGGAGATACTTTCCGATAAGGACGCCCGCTACCATGCAGAGCGCGACCCATGCGGTGAGACCCTTTTCGAAGAAGCCGATGCCGCCCGCTTCAGCCTGTTTTTCTTTCATGCGCAGGTACTCCTTTTCCTCTTTCTGCATTGGCAGGTTTCGCCGCCGCTCGATACCTCCCGCGTGAAGGCCTGCATGAAGCCGAAGGCCTCGGCGCTCAGCGCGTAGTGTACCCATTTCCCCTCCGGCCGGGCCAGAACCAGGCCGGATTCCACGAGTATCGACAGGTGGTGCGACAGGGTCGGTTGCGTTATGTCGAAGTAGTCGAGCAGATCGCAGGCGCACAGCTCGCCGCACGACAGGATGTGCGCGACGCGCAACCGGGTCTCGTCCGAAAGCGCCTTGAAATACGCCGCGGCGCGCGGAAAGTCAAGCTTCATCGGCCCTCCCTTGTCATATAGACAGGCATCTATATGAACAATACGGCACGGAATCCGGACTGTCAAGCGGGAACGGGACAAACCGTGTAAAGTGGCTCATAAAAGCGGTTTGGAAGTGGTCCTCCCGGACGCGAAGCGGTTCTGGTATCCTCCCGGAAGAGGTGGAACATGACGATGAAACGGACATTGGGCAAAAGCGGGATAGAGGTGAGCGCGATGGGCCTGGGCTGCTGGGCGATCGGCGGACCGTGGAATTTCTGCGGGGGACCGGCGGG
>LVBL01000028.1 GCA_001604405.1 Spirochaetales bacterium Spiro_10 | reverse complement strand
CGCCGGGAACGGAAGCGGTGCGGCCCTTCTCCGCCTTGAGCGCCTCGACGCCCATAGCGTACTTCATGAAGCGGACGACCGCCTCCTTCTTCGGCGCCGCCGCGCTCGAGGCCGCGTAGCCGATGTCGGTCATGCCCATCAGGTCTTCAGCGGTGCCGAGGCCGTTCGTGGCGACGGGAACCGCGTAGAAGCCGATGGTCTGGTCGGTCGAGGTCGCGTCGCTGAAGAGGCCTGCGAGCCAGGAGCCGGAGAGTATCATCCCCGCCTTGCCCGTCTGCATGAGCAGCTGGGCGTCGGCGTAGCTCTCGGCGAGCGGCTTCGGCCCGTAGTAGCCCTTCTCAGCCCACTCCTTGATCTTGTTCGCGGCCTTGACGTACGGATCCTCCGTCATGCCGGCCTCCCGCCTCACCGTCCGGGCGAAGATGTCCCCGCCGAACCGGTTGACCAGATACATGTAGGTATGGAGGAGGGGCCACTTGTCGCGGGAGCCGCACGCGAGGGGCTGCACGCCCGCGGCCAGAAGCTTGTCGCAAACCCGCTCGAACTCCTCGATGGTCTTGGGAACCTCGAGACCGTGCCGCACGAACACGCCCTCGTTCACGTAGAGGCCGGCGATCCCGAAGAAGGGAGCGATCCCGTATATCTTTCCGTTCCAGCTCATCGCCTTGCGCGCCGCCGCGCTCACCGGAAGGTCGGAAAGCTCGGCCGTCAGGTCGAGAAGCTTCCCGCCGTCGGCGAAGGCGCCCATGAACGAGCCTCCCCAGCTTTGGAAGATGTCCGGCGGCTGGTCGTTCGCCATGGCGACCTTCAGCCTGTCGTTGAGCGCCGAGCCCGCGGTTCCGAGGGCCACCCAGTCCAGCTTGATGTCCGGGTTCTGCGCCTGGAAGTTTTTGATCATCTCGAACGTGTAGGACTGTTGCGGGTCCTGCTCGTTGCCCCCGTCGCATGCCCACACCGTCAGCGTCACCTGGCCGCCCTGGGCGCCAGCCGACTTTTTCGCGCAACCGGCCGTCGCGAGAAGCGCGATGGCGGTCAGCAGGAAAACGATCCTTTTCATGTCTCTCTCCTTTTTCATGGCATCGAAACGGCGGGGACGAGCCGCGCCGCTTCCCTATCTGTCCCGAGTGTACGGCCGTTCCCGCGTACGCTCGCCCGAGCTAATTAGTTCGTACCAATTTTTATCGCGATTTCTCCGCGGCGTTTGTAAAGAGGACCGGCCGCGCGGACCCCCGCGCGGCCGGCATGAAAGATGAAGAAAAGCCGAAGCGACACAAGGCCGTCCCGCGATTCCGTCGTGAGAATACGACGGATCGACGGCGCGATCGCCCGAGCTAATTAGTTAAGACGAAAAAGGGGAAAATTCGTTCAGCTTGCGTGGGACGAGCGCGAGTCGACGGCGGTATCCTTTCGCCGTTTGAACTCGGAGGGGGTCATGCCGGTGTGTTTCTTGAAGGCGGCGTTGAAGGTCGACTTGCTGTTGAAGCCCGACTCGAAGAGGATCTCGATAATCGTCTTGCGCCGGTCGCCCGGGTCCGCGAGAAGGCGAAGGCTCTCGTTAACCCGGTAGGAGTTTATGAAATCGTAGAAGTTCTGGTTGAGCCGCGTGTTGAGCACCTGCGATATCGTATGGGAGCTGATCCTGGTGCCCTCCGCAAGATCGTTTATGGTGACATCCGGACTCAGGAACGGCTGTTTATCTTCCATATAAGACATGAGCTTTTCAAGATGGCGCTCGCTCTCTTCCGGGCTGAGCGGATTCCGCTCGTACTTCCGCTCCGCGTGCGTCGGCCCCGGCAGGTCGATCTCGCGTTGCGAGAGCGACTGCAGGAAGGCGTAGGTCATGATACAAAGGAAGGCGGCGTAAAAGACGACGAAGGACAGCGGATACCGGGCGAAACTGACATTGTAGACGACGAGGGTCGCTATCCCCAGAAGGCCCCAAGCGGCAAGGAGACAGAGGAAGACCTTGAGCCACCTGAGGCTGACCTCCGTCAGGGAGGAGAAGACGTTCCTGATCGTCTTGCGGTGAAGCGCGAGGCGCCTGCAGCAGAGGAGAATGTAGACGTAGAGCTGCAGGATGTGCAGCAGCCTGAAGTTGTAATACTCCTGGCGGATGAAGAGGGTGTCGTTGTATCTCGAGATCATGATGAGGGCGATGATCCCCTTCGCGCGGAACTCCGCCGCTATGAACGCGGTTATCGCGAGGAAGAAGAGCGTGTGGACGAGGTGTACGGGCCTGAGGCGGAAGTCTCGGTCGGTGATGGAAAGCACGTAGAGGTACAGGAAGGGAAACACCAGAAAGCCGAACGGAAGGCAGCGGAAAAAGATGAAGGGCGACACGCCCTGGAAGGTCAGCGTCGCCGGGTTGTATTTGGTGACGTCCTGGAATATCCCTCCCGACTCCGAGAGGGTCTGAAACAGGAAGAACAGGGCCAAAAAGACGTTGTGCCGGCTCTTCCGGTACGCCGGCGAGGAAAGCACGAGCAAAAAGAGCAGGGACTGAAAGGCGACGAGGAGGTGCAGGTTGTGTTTGATCGTCAGAAGCATGATGAAATCCCGTTCACTGAAACCATCCGGGCAAGTATACCACCGGTTTGTCGAATCCGGGATGGGTAATTTTACTTAGTCGGATGGTGCGCGGGGAAACTAATGAGGGAATAGCGAAGGCCCCGCGGACACACCGGCTTGACAGCGCCAACACCGCGCAATAGACTCCACGAATCGCCTTCCGGCGGAATTCCGCCATGCGCGAAAAAAAAAAGTATCGCCCGCATTCACCCAAGGAGAAAGTTATGAAAGTCAAATTCGCAGGGCCCGTGATCCTCGCCATGGCCATCGCCCTCGCCCTCGCAGCAACCGCGTGTTCCGATTCCGCCGGAGGCGGTCCCGTCGCGCTCGCCACGGTAACATACTTGGGGCCGACAAATCCGGCTTTGAGTTCCTCATCGGAAGGATTCGCGTCCGTCGCGTACGTAGGACAGGGAGTCTGCAATCTGGTTCTGAACGAGCAGATTGAGTCGCCGATCGTCACAGTCACGGTTTTCCAGGTCAACAGCGCAGCGTTCGCGAGCTACACCTACTCGTCCGCGAGCAAGACACTGACCATCCAGACGTTTGACGACGACGGAAGCGCCGTAAGCTATCCGTTCAGCGTCGTCGTCTACTGAACTGATCGTCTTGCCGCGGCTTCGCGCTGCGGCTATCCCTTGTACGGCGCGCCGTAGGGGGCGTCGAACCTCCGAGCGTAGGCGCCGTGCTTTTTCATGTTCATGTGCCAGTACATGTTCGTGAGCCCCGTCGGCGCGAGCATGCGAAAGAACGTCCGCATGAAGGGACTCAGCGTGCGCGGCCTCGACGCGGCGCTGATGACGGCGGGATCGACCATGCCGTCGCGCGCGATGGACGCGCCCATCGCCTGAAAAAGCCTCCGCGTCTTGGCCGTCATCCAGGGCGGCATGATCCGGATTCCCTCGATACCGCCCTTCACGACCGTTCCCATGCATGTCCACCCGCACCGGAGTGAAAGCCGCGCGAGGTACGAGGCGAGCGCCTCGCCGTGTATGCCCTCGGGAAAGCCCGACTGCACGACGAAGGCGATCCGCTTTCCCGCAAGCTTCCCGCGCGGAGAACCGGCGAGCGAGTCGACAAAGCGCTTCACGAGCGCGGGCATCGAGTCGGTGTAGAGGGGCATGACCATCACGACCTCGTCGGCCGCGAGAAAGGCCTCGCGCTGGGAGTCAAGCTCGCGCGCGCGCGCGAGGTCAATCGTCTCGATCGCGTCCGGACCGCCGGTCGTGTTCGAATCGCCGGCCGCTGCCATGCCCTCCGCGATCCACGAGAACAGAAGCCGCGAGTTGGATTCCTTACCGCGCGGCGAGCCGTTAACGAACAAGCGCTTCATCGCATACCTCCCCGACGGGCCGCCCGGTCGTGGCGGCGAACCTGAGCCGTGTTTGCGTATTGAGGGTAAACCGCTCGAAAAATTCCCGCGCGAGCGCGATGTCCTCGGGCCCGTCGTCGGGACCCGCCTCGACGTAGAGGCCGACGTCGGCGTTGCTCGCGTAGCGGTAACGGTGGTGGCACTCGCCCTTGTAGATCTCGATGTAGGGATGAGCGAGGGGAATGAACCGGTCCTGAGCTGCCTTGAGAAGGTAACTGACGGCGCCCATCACGAGCGGACTCGCCCACACAACGAGGTCGCTTTCGACCATCTTGGGAAGGATGTCGTCCATCGCGTCGCGATGCACGCAGAGGCCGGGCGTCTTCCACCAGCAGGACCAGCAGCCGACGCAGAGCCTGACGTCTCGCTCCCGCAGGACCTCGACGCCCACCTCGCATCCCCGTTCCCGCAAGGCCCCGGCGAGGGCGCCGACGCGGTCGTCGAAGGACGAGGGTTCCGGATTGCCGTTCAGTATCATCACGCGCATGGCGCACCTCCGCTTCTGATGTTGCCACTGTCTACATAAGCATAGCACGGGATGTTGACATCGTCAACATGATTACGCATACTTGCTGCATGCTTGCGAAAAAAGGGGCGGAGCCGGCGCCGGGCTATCACCACGACGATCTCAAGACCGAGTTGCTCGACGCGGCGATCAAGCTCCTCGAGTCGGACGGCATGCGGGGCTTCTCGCTCCGCAAGGTGGCGGCAACGGTGGGCGTCAGCCACGCGGCCCCGTACCGTCACTTCAAGAACCGCGACGAGCTCGTCGGCGCCATACTCATGGAAGGCCACCGCCGCCTGACCTCCTACCTCGCCTCGGCGCTGACCGGACAAGGCACCGCCGCCGACGCCCTCTTCCGCATGGAACGGGCCTATCTCGATTTCGCGCGCGATAACGCCGCCTACCTTTCGCTCATGTTCTCCCGCGACGGCATGTCGGCCATGGTACGGATGGAAAAGGGAAAATCGCACGAGATACCCGCCGAATACGACTCCTTCGGCGTCCTCGAATCCTGCGTCGCGCGGTGCCAGCGCGAAGGCGCGCTCGATCCCAAGCTCGACACCGCGGCCCTCGCGATGACCGTATGGGCCAAGGTGCACGGCCTTGCCCTGCTCATGAACGAGGGCGTCATCGAGGCGATGTGCAAGCAACGCGGCATACCCGGGAAAAGGGCCATCGCCGAGATCATCAAGACCGCCCGCGCCCTCGTGGTGCATAAGACCGGAAAAGGCCGATGAGTACGCCCCTCACATCAACCCCCGCTGAGCCGGCCGATTTTTTTTAGTGCGAAATGCGAACTTACGCTATATACTGCTGTTGACGCGGGCGGGCAAGAAAAATTTGCCCTTATGGGCCCTCAAAGTCATGTTAATGGGCTGCAAAATACGGGAGCATGTATGAAAGAAGGAATAGGTTCACGGTTACTTGTCGTACGTCTACTTTCTGTAATACTTCTGGCGGGAATACTCGCCGTAGGTTGTAGTGTAGATTCTGGAGAAAGCGACTCCTTCTCACAAAGCATGGAGCAAACGGAGGGGGTCCTGCATCCTCTCGGCGTATTGGAAGAGAACGAAGAAGACCTTGAAGGGGTACCAATCTTCAGCAGGGCATCCAACAGTGCGCGGGGCGTAATCCTAGCGCCACTCCCGGCAAGCGTCGATTTAACCGACATGTTTCCGATGGCCGGATATCAAGGCAGTCAAGGTTCTTGCGTTGCCTGGGCGGTTGCCTATGCCGCGAGAACGTATCAGGAAAATGTGGAGTGGAACTGGAACGTATATGACGAAAGCAATCAATTCTCGCCATCCTGGCTCTATAATGTTCTTCATCGGTTAACTCCGGACAAGGAAGGTTTAGCCATATCAACCGCGCTTAACGCGGTATGCACTATCGGTTGCGACACTTTGGATAACTTCCCGTATAATGAGTCAAATGACACGCGACTCCCCGACGCCGCATCGATAGACCGCGCTTCACGCTACAAGGCGTTGATGTGGGGAAGAATCGCCTCGAAAGTTGAAGACGTAAAAGCGGTGCTTGCCGCGAAGCAACCGGTCATAATTTCCATAGTTGTTGCGGCTGATCTTGAAAACCTAAGTCGCGACAATCCCGTATATGATTCTATCGACAAAAAAACAATTCGCGGCTATCATGCCCTCTGTCTCGTCGGGTATGACGATAAACGGCAGGCGTTTAAGTTCATTAACTCATGGGGCTGGGGATGGGGTATTGAGGGATGCGGCTGGCTCTCGTATAAACTGGTAACTGATTCTCCGGTCAGCGAGGATACAAGCAAGCTGGAAAATATCGTATGGAGCCACTTCAAGGCCTACTATTTATTAGACAGTACGCATACGATAACCAATCCCGACGGTACGGTAAGTTTACGGCAACTCTACCTGCCTGGAGCAACGGACAGTTTTTATACAACGAGTCCCGATGAAGCCATGGTGTCCATCATGAAGCTGAGTGCTATCGACGCAGGGGTTGCCTGCAAAATATGGACGAACGACGATGACGGTCGCGTGCCTTTCTATAGGTTCGTAAGCACTTTCTTCGGCGATCATTATTATTCCACCAACAAGGCGGAGATACAAAGTCTATATCCCTATTACATACTGGAAGGGATAGCAGGATACATATACGCATCAAAGGCTCCCGGAACGGTTCCGTTGTATCGCACGCTGTATACCTCTTCATCGCCCGATGCGGACAATTGTTTCAGTACCGACCTGAATGCCGTACTGCGATTGGGAGCGTATGGTTATAAGTTTGTCGGCATAGCGGGATACGTTAACCCATAGCAACAGAGCACCTTAAGGGAGAGTCGAAATAAATAGGAATCTTAAGCAAATCTCGTTGGAGGAAACATGAAAAAGTTAGTACTGATTTTTTCCGTTTGCCTGATCGCGGTGGTAGCAGTTTTTATCACGCTTTCCTGTTCGAACGGTACGACGGATCCCGGATCGACGAAACCAGAGTTAATAACCGAAAACCGTGTTTTTACAAGCCCTCCTATCGATGTGCTTTTCGTAATGGACAACTCGGGTAACATGAATCCATACGTGGCAAAGGTCCTGGACAATGCGGGAACCGTACTTTCTGTGCTAGCGACGAAATCTTGCGATTTCCGATGTGCCGTGACTTCAACAGAAGCCTACAAAAATACCGCACTGACAACGGAGTATTCGAAAAAATCCGGAGAGACGCTCATTACGCGCCAAAGTGCCGGCTATCTCGCGAAATTCAAGACCAACCTCGACATGGGAATCAACGGAAGCGGAACGGAACGGGCTCTTGAAAGCATGCGTTCGGCCCTTTCAAGTTCTTATAACGCACCTAATAACTTCCCTGCTCCCGGATCGTTTCTCGCAGTCATCTTTATCGGAAACGAAGACGAAGCGCCACCCGCAAACGCCGTTTCCGAGTACGTACAATATCTTTCAAACTTGACCGGAGACTCAGTCACGCAAAAAAAGAGCGTAGGGTATTCGCTCTCCGTCGCTAATGAACAGACAAAGCTTGAGGGAGAAACCGTTTCGAACCGCATCTCGGAGCTTTGTGCGGCGTTAGGCGGATTTACCTACGACATCCACGAATCCGATTTTGCCCCGTTCTTTGCCGAGTGCGCAAACAAAACCCTTTCTCTCGCTACCCCGCTTACGCTCGGGTCTACTCCAGATGCGACAACCCTTCGCGTCAGCGTAAACGGCATGGAAGCGGTCCGATCACAGTCAGACGGATGGGAGTATAATCAGACGACGAATTCCGTTTCATTTCACGGAAACGGCGTGCCGGCCATCGGTTCGACGATCTCCATCACCTATATGGAAGCAGAGTAAACATAACCAGAACGCGGTCAGTCGCCCGCGCCCTCGTGGTCAGGACGGGGAACCCCCCCGCGAGTTCTTCTTTATGAACGTGTTCGCGTCGAGGTCGCGGAAGGCCTGGTCGAGTTCGGCTTGCGTATTCATCACGATGGGGCCGCCCCAGGCGACGCCCTCCTTGAGGGGGGCGCCGTAGAAGAGGACGCAGCGGGCCGACATTGAGTCGGGCGCGGTCAGGCAGACCGAGTCGCCCCCGGTCAGGAGGACGGCGCGCCGGCGGTCGTGGAACTCCTTCGCGTCGAACGAAAGCGAGCCGTCGACGATGTAGACGAAGGCGGTGTCGTCGGAGGGAAGCGGGACGGTGACGTTCGCGCCGGGCTCGAGGTAGACGTCGAGCATGGTGGCGTCCACGTAGTCGGCTCTCATCGCCCCGGTCGTGCCGCGATAGGCGCCCGAGATTACGGCGACGCGGGAGCCCGACTCGTTCACGACGGGGATTTTCTCGGCGGTAAGGTCGCGGTAGGCGGGGTCGGTCATCTTGTCCTTCGCGGGGAGGTTGAGCCAGAGCTGGAGGCCGAGCATGCGCGGCGAGGCCTGGGGCATCTCCTGGTGTATGATCCCGCTGCCGGCCGTCATCCACTGGCAGCCGCCGTCGAGGATGCTGCCCTTGTTGCCGAGGCTGTCGCCGTGCTCGATGTCGCCGCGTATGAGATACGTGACCGTCTCGATGCCGCGGTGCGGGTGCCAGGGGAAGCCCTTCACGTAGTCAGCGGGATCGACGGAGTCGAAGGCGTCAAGCAGCAAAAAGGGATCAAAGTCGCGCACGGTCTCGGATCCGAGAACGCGCACGAGCCGCACTCCCGCCCCGTCGACGGCCGGATGCCCGGTCACTATCTTCCTTATTTTACGTGGTTCCATGAGTGCCTCCTCAATCGCGGCGCGCGAAGACGCCGCACGGACAGTATACACCCTCTTGCTCCGTCGCGTCAGAACTGGCCGGTCGAAAGGAGAACCAGGGTACACGCCTCAAGATAGTCGATGCCGAGTTCCCGGGCGCGCGCGGCGAACTCCGGGGTCTCGGTGCCCGGGTTGGATATGACTCGACGGGGTTTGAGGGCGAGAATCCGTTCGGCCTCCTCGAGTACCGACTTTGGCCCGACGTACAGGGTGACCGTGTCGACGGGAAGCGGAACCTCGGAAAGACTCCGAAAAACGCGGAGCCCGTCGATCTCGTCAAGCGCGGGATTGACCGGGAAGACCTCGTGCCCCGCCCCGACGAGCCGCTTGAGGGCCATGTTCGAGTACCGCTCCGCCTTCTTGCTCGCGCCCAGGATGACTACGCGCATGACCGACGCCTCCTTCTTACTGAAGTATGGCGCCGGCAGGCTGCTGTTGTCCAGACAAAACCGCGCTATATTTCGCGGTTCAGTCCCTGAATCACTCCGGTTATCGGCGGCAATAGCCGAATTCCTGACGCGCGCGGTCCTTTACAAGAAACTTATACCGAAGACTCCCATCCTTACACACTCTTAATGCGCGACTTCGTATAGTTGGTGCGAGAAGGAGCGAGAACGCCATGTTTGGAGTTACGTTGGAGAAGTATATAATTGTCGGATGCGGCAGATTCGGATCAAGTCTCGCGGGATTGTTGTCCGAAAGCGGCAGGAACGTCGTCATGATCGACCGGGAGAAGGAATCGTTCAGGCGGCTTCCCCCGAGTTATAGCGGCCTTGAGGTGGTCGGCGACGGCATTGACCCGGGAACGTACGCGCAGGCGAGAATGCAGCGCGGTGA
Source organism: Spirochaetales bacterium Spiro_10 (assembly GCA_001604405.1). Classification (GTDB taxonomy): domain Bacteria; phylum Spirochaetota; class Spirochaetia; order Treponematales; family Treponemataceae; genus Teretinema. The sequence goes on along the minus strand of LVBL01000028.1, from coordinate 9,112 downwards.
CACACTGATCGCCACGACTGACAACGACAACGTGAATTGCATGATCGCCGAAATGGGAAAGAAAGTGTTCCATCTTCCCGCCGTCTTCGCGCGCCTTACCGATCCCTCCAAGGAGCGCTTGCTCGACGGGCTCGGAATCAGGACGATTTACCCGGTCTCCCTGTCTATTCGGGAGTTCTCCCGCGAGAGCGGCATTCCGCTTAGGGATCAGGAGGCACGTTCATGAAAATACTCATCGTCGACGGGCATGCCGAGGCGGATTATCTCATCGGTTCCCTTATCGAGAAACGCCACAAGGTAGTCGTGATCAACGCCGATCGAAGCTACTGCAAGTATCTCGCGAGCGCCCACGATATGGCCGTTATTAACGGGGACGCGAGCAAGCAGTATATCCTCGACGAGGCGAAAATCCGCGGTTTCGACCTTGTCGTCGCGCTGAGCGAGGACGACGCTACGAATCTCGTCATCTGCCAGACGACGAAGCGCCTGTACGGAATAAAGAAGGCAGTCTCCGTCGTCAAGAATCCCCACAGCGTAGAAATATTCAAGGAACTCGGCGTCAACACGGCGATAAGCTCCGCGCATCTCGTCGCCACGAGCATCGAGCAGGCGACGAACCTAGAGACGCTTTCGAGCAGCCTGAGCCTCGCGAACGGTTCGGTCACCGTAAGCGAAGTATCGGTCGAGCGGTCGTTTCCGGTATGCGGAAAAGTGATCATGGACATCGGATTCGCGGACTATTTTAACATCAGTTGCATCGTTCGGAAATCGGAGACGCTGATTCCGCGCGGAAGCACGGAAATACTCGCCGGCGACGTGCTCATCATCGTGACGAAAACGGAACGGACGGAGCACGTGCTCGCGGCACTCACAGGCGCCGCGAAGGAATGAACGAAATGCCTGAAAAAATCAAAGGCTCGTATCGCGCCCTGATAGGATATCTCGGCTTTAGCCTCATGTGCGTCGGATGCATCATGATAATCCCCCTCGTCGTCATCCTCGCTTATCCCGAGGAACGGTCAGAATCCACGTACTTCATAATCCCAGGCGGCATGGCCCTCCTTGCCGGGTATTTGCTCTTTCTGGTGGGGCGCGGCAAAAAGGCGATACTAGAGCGCCAGCAAGACGCCGTTTTGGTCGTTCTCTTCTGGGTCAGCGCGATAGTTCTATCAAGCCTTCCGTTCAGGCTTACGGGAAAGTACACTTTCGCGCAGGCTGTGTTCGAGGCCACGAGCGGATGGAGTACTACAGGACTATCCGTCGTGGACGTGGAATCGGCGTCAAAGATGCTGCTTATGTACAGAAGCGTACTCTTGTTCTTCGGGGGGCTCGGCATCGTCCTGATCATGAGCACGCTGCTCGCGGGATCTGGAGGCATGCAGCTGTTCAACGCGGAGGGGCATACCGATCGACTGGTGCCGAACCTCCTCGAGTCCGCGCGGATTATCTTTCTCATTTATTCGGGTTTCATTCTCGCGGGAACGATTCTGTACGGAACGTTCGGCATGGGCTGGTTTGACGCGATTAACCATTCCATCGCCGCGGTTTCCACGGGAGGGTTTTCGACCCGGGCGGCAAGCATCGGGTATTATGACAGTCCGGCCATTGAACTCACAACGATAGTCCTGATGATTCTGGGCAACATCGGTTTCGCCGCGCATATTCTGCTTTTTCGCGGAAAAATCCGCGCGTATTTCTCCCATGACGAATTTCGATTCTTCGCCTTCACCCTTTCGACAACTGTCCCGATCGTTGCCATTCTCCTATTGCGGGAAACAGGAATCGCGGTCCCGACGGCCGTCAGGGTAGCCGCGTTTCAGACCATCTCGGCGCTGACGACGACCGGATTTCAGACCGTTGAGTCGTTTAACGGATGGTCTCCCGCGCTCACCCTGATTGTGGTGCTCCTTATGCTCGTCGGAGGGGGAATCGGATCGACCGCGGGAGGCATCAAGCAATATCGAGTCTATACCCTCGCGCGGACCATAGTGTGGTCCCTGCGGGACTCATTGTCGTTTCCCGGAACGGTAAACCATGATAGAATGCGAAGGCCCTCGGGAGACGAGACGATGGATTATCGGGCTAAGACCAGCATCCTGTCGTTCATCGCGCTCTACCTGTCGCTGTACTTCCTCGGCGCGCTTTCGCTCTGCATGCTTGGAGTGTCCATTCCCGACGCCCTGTTCGAGTTCGCCTCGGCGATGGGCACGGTCGGCCTATCGCGCGGCATCATGTGCCACGACGCCCGTCCGGCCGTTCTCTGGATAGGGTCAGTCGGGATGTTCGTCGGCCGTCTGGAGATGCTCGTATTGTTTATCGCGGCCCACAAAGTATGGACCGACGCGCGCGGTTTCATAAGCGCGAACGGAGACAAGGTCAGGAGACATGCGAAAAAACTATCCGCTTGAAACGGCTAAAACCGTCGCCATAACCGCATTTTGCGCCATCTTTTCGTTCGCGCTCGACAACCTCGGCGTGCGCGTGGAAAACGTCATGATGATCTTCATCGTCGGCGTCCTCATCGTCGTCGTCGAGACGAAAAAACCGGCGTACGGCATAATCTCCTCCGCGCTTTCGATCGGTTTCTTCAACTTTTTCCTCACCGAGCCGAGATACACGTTTATCGTCGACGATCCGAACTATTTCATCACCTTCCTCATCTTCCTCGTCGTGACCCTTATCGCGTCGTCCCTCGCCGGTCGCCTGCAGAAACAGGCGAATATAGCGCGGATCAACGCGGAAAACGCCAGAATACTGTATGAAATATCCAGCGGAGGTTTTCTCATCACCGATCGCGAGCGCCTGATCCGGTATTCGGTCGACAAGCTTTCATCGGCGCTGCGCCGCGGGGTATTCGTCATGTCGCGCAAAGGCGCGGCGCTCGAGAAAATATCGTCGGAAGAGGCCGGCGACGGTACCGAAGAACCCGACGAGTCGCGGGCGATCGACTGGTGCCTTGCTAACGCGGAAACGGCAGGGGCCGGAACCGGGCGATTCAGCTCCACAAAAAATCGATACATTCCCCTGAAGTCAAGAAACATGACTCTCGGCGTCATGGGCGTGGCTTGTCCCGAATCGCCGCTTGGCGATAACGAATCGCTGATCGCCGAGACGGTCGCCTCGCAACTCGCTCTCGCGCTTGAACAGGACGAACTCTATCACAATAACGAGCGTTCAAGAATGGAAATCGAGAGGGAAAAGGTGCGCAACGGCCTTCTCAGATCAATCTCGCACGACCTTCGCACGCCGCTGACTTCGATCTCAGGATCGGCCGATTTCATCATTGAGAGCTTCGACAAACTCGACACAAAAACCATCATTTCGCTTCTGGCCGACATATCATCCGAGTCAACCTGGCTGCACGGCATGGTGGAAAACCTCCTGCACATGACGAGGATACGGGACGGAAAACTTCTCGTGAGCGCCTCGAGGGAAATCGTCGACGACCTTATCGATGAAGCGGTCTCGAAGACAAAGAGACTGATCGGCGACAGAAGTCTTTCGGTGATCCTTCCCGCCCGCGTCATTACCGTCGAGGTCGATCCGACGCTGATCGTCCAGGTGCTCGTAAATCTACTTGGCAACGCCGGCAAGTACGCTGGGGAAACCGCCGCGATTACGCTCAGGGTAGAACATGCGCAGGGAGGGGTCCGCTTTTCCGTGCGCGACGACGGGCCGGGCTTTCCCGCCGAGATACTGTCGCGGTTTCCGGACGGTCACGACGACGTCAGGGAATCCGGCGCCAGCCATGACGGAAAGCGGGGAATGGGGATGGGGCTCAGCATTTGCCAGGCGATCGTTCAGGCGCACGGCGGATCGTTCAAGGCGGTTAACGGCCCGCAAGGCGGCGCGTATGTCAGCTTCGTAATTCCGTCAGCGGCGAGTAGCGAGAAGGAAGGCGATTGATGACGATGGAACCGGTCGTATTGATAATCGAGGATGATAAAAGCATACAAAACTTTTTATCCGTCTCGCTGAAAACGAACGGCTACTCGGTCGTGGCCGTAAAAAAGGGAATCGACGGGCTTTCGCTCTTTTTCTCAAACAACCCGGACATTATCCTGCTCGATCTTGGCTTGCCGGACCTGGACGGAACCGAGGTTTTGCGGCAAATCAGGGACAGCTCGGACGTCCCCATTATCATCGTCTCCGCGCGCGGACAGGAGGACGACAAGGTAAGCGCGCTCGATTTGGGAGCGGACGATTACGTGACGAAACCGTTCAATATCAACGAACTGATGGCTCGCGTGCGCGTCGCGCTCAGAAAACGCCAGCCGGTCTCCGCGAAAAAAAGCGAGTTCTCGCGTCTTGGTCTGTTCGTCGATTTCGATAAAAGGCGCGTTACCGTTGACGGCGAGGACGTCCACTTTACGCCGATGGAATACAAAATCCTGCGATTGCTCATCGAGAACTCCGGTAAAGTGCTCACGCACGGATATATCAACCGCACAGTATGGGGCCACGAGAACCCGGAGGACTATCAGTCGCTTCGCGTGTGCATGGCGAACATCCGCCGAAAAATCGAGAAAGACACGGCGCATCCCCGGTACATCCTCACCGAGATAGGCGTCGGCTACCGGTTCGCCGAAGACTAGATAACTCGAGAGCGGTCGCGTTGTGCTTGGCGTTCGAGCAAACGAGAGCGGGCCTCGACAACGAGGTTCTTCCTCATTTTTCCCTGATATATGGCTCGACGGCCTTTTGCCATCTGTTATCGGCCAGCATGTAGACCTCAATAGCAGAGGCGTCGATGAACTTGAATTTCATCAACGTGTTGTATTGCGCGGGCTTTTTAATGACGAAGAATAGCTCTTTTGCGACTTGATCGTAATACGCGACGCAAGAATCGAATTTCTCGCCGTTTACGATGATCTCCTGATATTTGTTTCGAGTTATCTCAAACCATCGCTTATCCGCATCGTAGTCTGCCTGGTTAACCATGCGATAGACTCCGGAGAAGGAATCCTGCGCGGCGAGGGTTTCTCCGCGGCATAAAAGCAGTGCCGACAAAACGACGCACGCCTTAACTCGATGTTTCATGAACGTGGCGATTCCTCTCATGTCCTGAAGGTAAGACCTGCCCCTGCCCGCTTTTTTTTCTTGACTCATGGCTCTTGCCCCTTAATCCGCGCTTATTGGCGCGGGACAGTCGCAGCCCTAGTTCCCGGCCGGGAGGTCGATCCGATCCCTCAGGAACCGCAGATAGGAAAGCTCGGTTTCCTTCTTTACGGTCACCTCTATGTCGACGAGGGACTTCCCCACGGGTATCTTGTCGTTCGCGACGTCCCTCGGCCGCAAGGGATACACGATGTCCTCGGCGTCGCATGCGACCAGATAGTTGTTTTCGATCAGGTCGTGGAGGTACATCTTCCGGTTCTCGTCGTTCCGGTTTTCGATCAGCAGTTCCATTTCGTACTTTTTGCCCTTGTCCGAGGACACCGACTTCGCTGACCTGACCGACACCGAGACGTTGCCGAAGTTCTTAATCAGCTCCTTGTCCCAGTTCTTCTCGAAGTTGGAAGCCGTCCGCGCCAAGCCGTCCGAGGTCGCGTCGCTCGATTTCTCGAGGATCGAGTCCAAAATGGCCTCGTGGTTCCTGATCACGTAGTTACCCACGAGAAAACCGTCGGTTATCAGCAAGGCAAAGAACGTCAGGCACGAGACGAGGAAGAAGGCCGGCTTCTTCTCCTTGGCGACAACAAGCTTGACGATGGATACGACGAGAACGCCCAGGGACGCGAGAACGAGCGCGGAAACGACTGCGATGGTAACCATGCTGACACTCCTTGTATAGCGACGCCCCGCTTATGGCGACTTACAATCGCCCGAGTGAACGGGGAAACTCGTACGCTTATTATACAGGGATTGCGGGGGAAACGCCATCCGGTTTTCAGCGCGCCGCCAGGCGGTCGACCTGGGGTCCGGGACGCCGGCCGGAAATCCGCCAACTGGCGGCCCGGCCTGCGAGCCGTCACACCCGCAGGCCGCCTGATCCCGCAGGCCGTCAAGCCCGCAGGCTGCCGGCTCAGGCGAAGGTCGCGACTATCCGGTGCTCCCCGGTCAGGGCAGAAAGCGGGATCGCGGGACCGTCAAACGGCTTCCCGTCGAGGGTCAGCTTGAACCGACCGTCGGCGCGGCGCGCGAAACCCTCGGGTTTCGAGTAGTCGACGCGCACGGTCGCCTTCCCCATCCGAAGGGTGACCGCCGCCGTCCGCTCCGAAAGGGGAAGGATCGGGTCGATCGCGAGGCCGGAGTCCGTGAGCTCGATACCGTAGGCCTTGAGAAGGCCGAGGATGAACCAGGTCGCCGTCCCGCTCACGAGCGGGCCGATGTTCTCGCCGGTCTCGCTGTTGTTGTACTGCGTGCAGAAGCGGGGATTTCCCGCGAGGGTGAAGGGATCCGTCATCGAGCGGCCGGGATAGACGATGTCGATCATGCGCCAGGCCTCCGAGGCGAGCTCCTCGGCGAGGGCGCGGTCCTTGACGGACTTCGCGGCGTCGAGCATGGCGGACACCGCCATCATGCTCGCGTGCTTGAAGACGGCCCCGTTCTCGCGGTCGCCGGGGAAATACTCGGCGCTCGCAGCGCCCGGCACGACGCGGCTGAGGTCGTTGGGAGAGACCAGCTTGAGGCCGAAGGGCGTCTTGAGTTTCTTCCGCACGACCTCGAGCATCGACTTGATCTCGGCCTCGTCCGCGACGCCCGAAAGCACCGACCAGGAGAAGCTGTTGAGGAAGAAGGTTCCGCCCGATCCGTCCGTGTCTATTCCGTCGCCGTCGGCTCCCGCGTACTCGAACCCGGGATACTGGTTGAAGAGTATGCGCGCGTAGGCGTTACCCTTCCACGCGTGCTTTCGCAGGTTTCCCGTCATCCTCCCGCACAGGAGCGAAAGCCACTCGGCGCGCGACGCGTCGTTCCGCGCGAGCGCGAGAGAGCGGAGTTCCTTTATCGCGAGCACCGCGAGGAAGCCGTTCATCACGCTTTCGGTGCAGTCCGACTCGTACTTTCCCGTCTCCTTCCAGATGCGCTCCTTCTCGGGGCCCGCGTCGTAGTTGCGGTCGAGCCGGAGGCAGTCGTTCCAGTCGGCGCGATCGAGCAGGGGGATGCCGTGCCTGCCGACGGAGATCTCCGCCGAGTAGCGTACGGCGGCGGAAAGGGTCTCGTAGACGCTTCGGGTCACGCCGCGCGCGGCCCCCGCGACGGGAACCCGCTCGTCGAGGATCGAAAGGTCGCCGGTGAGCCGGACGTAGCGTCCGACCGCCTGGTGGAGCCAGAGGGCGTCGTCGGACCACTTGCCCGCCTCCTTGCCCTCCCAGAAGAAGTTGTGGTTCGCGAAACCGAACTCGTGAACCTGCGCCGTCCACTCGAGTATGAGTTTTTTCGCGAAGGCGCTCTCGCCGAGCGCGTTGAAGTAGTAGAGCGAGGCGAACAGGTCCTGTATCTCTCGGAAGCCGATCTCGCGATAGCCCTTCTGCGTCTGACCGAAAGACCGCGAGACGAAGGTCTGGTACAGGACCTGGAACGGAAGGTTCCGGTTGCAGTACGCGGAAAAGTCCTTCCGCTCCGACTCGAGCTCGAAGAAGGATGAGTAGGAATCGTAGAACTCCCTGACCTCGCGCAACGCGTCGGCGACGGAGCCGGGCGATTCGTAGCGGCGGAGCAGGGCGTCGACCTCTCGCTCGAGCGAGCCCTCGTCGAACGAGGGATTCGCCTTGCGGGACACGAGGCCGGTGAAGTTGTCGACGACGGCGGTCTTTCCGGGCGGTATGGTCAGCTCCGAGGCGAGGGCGAAGAAGCCCGGGCCCTTGCGGGTAATCTCGTTTGGCAGGCAGGAAAGCCCCTCGGGTCTCTCGAGGCTACCCCTTCCGACAAAGTCGTTGTAGTCGAGGCAGAACTCCTCGGGAAAGAGGTTTCCGCCCGCGCCCCGGACGAGCGTCGCGTGGAAGCGGAGGTCCTCCTTGTCCTGCGCGGGAAAGTAGCGGGGACTTACTGCGCGCACCGTCCCGTTGTCGTTGAAAAGAACCCCGCCTTCCATGATGATCGTGCTGTAGAGGACGTCCTCCTGCAGGGCCCCGGGCTTCGAGGGACCGAACATGCCGGTGTAGACGAGGCGCAGGACGCGCGTCGAGTCCGAGTCGTTCGTCACCTCGACGCGCTGGATCTCGCAGGCGATCGGAAGGCCCTTCTCCTGGCGGGGAAGGAAGATCGTCCGCCGGACGGAGAGGCCGCAGGCGGTCGTGTAGGAAATCCTGGTATGGTTCTGCCCGTGCACGCACTCCCCCGACACGATCGACGGGTTCGTGGGGTCGGCGGAATAAAAGACCGCCGCGCCGTTCTCGGCGAGGTAGAACTGCCGGTTGCAGGGGAAGCCGTTTTCCTCCTGGCGGAGGTCCCACCGGGTGGCCAGCACCTGGGTGGCGGCGTGCGAGCGGAAGCTTCCGCGCCCGAGCCGGTCAACCACGCTCTTCGGCGTGGTCTGCAGGGGATGGTCGTAACCCATCCGGTTTCCCAAAAGAAGGTTGGCGAAAAAATGGGGGCCGGGAGAGGGCGTCGCGAGGCCGACGACGTGCTCGCCCGACTCGTTGATGCGGCCGGCCCAGGCCGGTACCGCGCGGATTACCGCAAGCATCTCCCGCGCGAGGCCGTCGTCGAGGGGGACCTGCGAGACGGCGCCGCCGCCGTGACAATACAGGGCGAGGCCCTTACCTCCCGCGTCCACGAGCAGGGACTCGCCCGTTCCCCTGAGGCGGGAGACGAGCGCGAAAAAGAGAGGCCCCTTCCTGAGCTCCTTGATGACCGGAGCCCGGAAGGGCAGTCCGCATATCCCGACCACGAGGTCCCGACGCGCGCTTAAAAACAGCGCGTCGCATTCGCCCCTAACCCGGTCTCCGAACAATGTCCCCATCGCCTCAACCGGTTGTCGCTTTTCCCCGCGGCCAGAGATATACGTCGTCATGATAAACTCTCCTTATTTGGGCGTATACTTCACGTAGTCATAGTAGGCGTAGAGCGGACCGGAATAGTTGAATCTTCCGAGCCAGCTGTCGACGCCGGTGCCCGGCCACAAGTTTACCATAATTTGCATCGGATGACTCGGCATTGCCGCGCCTTT
>LVBL01000102.1 GCA_001604405.1 Spirochaetales bacterium Spiro_10 | reverse complement strand
AGGATCGGAGCGGCCGCGATGGGCGCGATGAGCGAGAACGCCGAGCTTTCCGGAAAGGCGCTGCCCTTCGTCGGACTCGCGGAGGGCATCTGCCTCTGGGGCTTTCTCGTGGCGCTCCTGATCATCCTGCTTTGACGAACGGGGACCGGTAGCAAGTGAAGTACGCGATTATCGGAGAGCGCGAGCTCGTGCTCGGATTCGCGCTCGTCGGCGTGGGCGGTACCGTTGTCGCGACGCGCGAGGAGGCCCTCGACGCGTTTTACCGCGCGACCGGCCGCGGCAACCTGCTTGCCGGGGGTACGCCGACTCTCGAGGAACGGGCAAAGGTGCTGATCCTCACCGAGGAGGCCTCGGCCCTGATCGAGGACGAGGTCCGGGATTGGCAGATGGGATCCGATTACCCGCTTATCGTCGAGATACCCGGCTTGCACGGGCATCTCGTGGGAAGAAAGACATTGACCGACGCCATCCGCGAGGCGATCGGCATTCACGTATAAGAGTGGTGCAGTAGCATGGAAGAGTTGCGATCGACAGAGATCCTTGACCGGGAGATTCAGGAAGACGCCCGGAGAAAGGCGGAAAAGATACTGAAGACCTCGGAGTCGGAATGCCTCCAGATAATGGAAGACGTCGCCCGGAGGATCGAGCGCGTGCGCGGAGAGCGCGAGCGCGAGTACCGCCTCGCGGCGGAGGCGTATCTCAAGGACTCGGCTTCCGCCGTCCCGCTCGAGAAGCAGCGGCGACTCGTTTCGTATATCGACGCCGCGGTCAATTCCGCGCTCGACTCCTGGCTCGCGGGCCTTGGTCCCGATCGCAGGCTTTCGCTCTACGCGGGGATACTCTCGCGCTACCGTCCCGCGGTCGGCGCCGCGGGGATATCCGTCCGTTCGGCGGGTTTCCCCGAGAAGGACGTGCGTTCCGCGGTCGGCGCCTCGCTGGGCTCCGTTGAGATAGTGTCGTTCGAAGCCCTTTCCGCCGGCGGCGCGCGTTCGGTCGGTTTCGACGAGGGCATACTCGTCGAAACAGCGGACGGAGCGCTTTCGTGCCGCGCGACGTCCGCCGAGATACGGGAGGAGCTTTTGGTCAACAGGCGAGAGGAACTCGCGAAAGCGCTGTTTGGCGGGAGGATACCCGAATGAGCGAAGCGACATCCATCGCCACGCAGGCGGCTTCGGCACAGGCGGGGGAACTCTCCGTTGTCGGCAAGATTACTCGGATCTCGGGACCCATCGTGTACGCGGAAGGCCTCGGTTCCTGCGGCCTCTATGACGTAGTCGACGTCGGTGACGCCGCGCTCATAGGCGAGATCATCCGGCTCAAGAACGGGATCGCCACCATCCAGGTCTACGAGGACGACACGGGCATGCGCGTCGGCGAAAAGGCCGTATGTCACCGGCGTCCTCTGTCGGTCAGGCTCGGTCCCGGGCTCGTTGGCACGATATACGACGGAATCCAGCGTCCGCTCGAGAGCCTCTTCGCCTTGTCGGGCGCCTTCCTTCTTCCCGGCGAGCGGAGCGAACCGCTCGACAACGCCAAGAAGTGGCGCTTCGTCCCGGGCGTCGCGGCCGGTTCCGCGATCGGTCCGGGCAAGCCGATCGGAACGGTCAGGGAGACGGAATCCATTGAGCATTCGGTCATGATCCCGCCCGCGATACGCGGCAGGACGGTTGCGAGCGTCGCCCCCGAGGGTGACTATACGGTCAACGACGAGATCGCGCGGACGGAACTCGGCGAGCCGGTTTATCTTGCGCATTACTGGCCGGTCCGGAAGCCCCGCCCGACCTCGCGGAAACTCGCGGTTTCCGAGCCGCTCATCACCGGACAGCGCGTCATCGACGTTTTCTTCCCCCTTTCTAAGGGCGGCACGGCCGCGATCCCCGGCGGTTTCGGCACCGGAAAGACGATGACCCAGCACGCCGTCGCCAAGTGGTGCGACGCGGACCTTATCGTCTACATCGGGTGCGGCGAGCGCGGCAACGAGATGACCGACGTGCTTTCGGAGTTCCCCGAACTCATCGACCCGCGCACGGGACGCTCGCTCATGGAGCGGACCATCCTCATCGCGAACACCTCGAACATGCCGGTCGCGGCCCGCGAGGTTTCGCTCTATTCCGGCATTACGCTCGCGGAGTACTACCGCGACATGGGCCTCGACGTTGCCATCATGGCCGACTCCACGAGCCGCTGGGCCGAGGCCCTCCGCGAGCTCTCCGGGCGCATGGAGGAGATGCCCGCCGAGGAAGGCTTCCCGGCGTATCTCCCGACGCGCCTCGCGGAATTCTACGAGCGCGCCGGTCGGGTCGTCTCCCTTTCGGGACAGGAAGGTTCAGTGTCGATCATCGGCGCGGTCTCACCCCCCGGAGGAGACTTCTCCGAGCCGGTTACCCAGCACACGAAACGCTTCATCCGCTGTTTCTGGGCGCTTGACCGCGATCTCGCGAACGCGCGCCACTATCCGGCCATCGGTTGGATCGAGTCGTATTCCGAGTACGCCGAGGAAATCAAGCCGTGGTGGGACAAGGTCGACCCGCGGTGGAACGACGTCCGTCTGCACGCCCTCGAGCTTCTCAAGCGCGAACAGCGGCTGCAGCAGATCGTGCGTCTTATCGGGCCGGACGCGCTTCCCGACACGGAGAGGATCATCCTCGTCGTGGCCGAGATGATCAAGAACGGGTTCCTCCAGCAAAGCGCCTTCGACGACGTCGACATGTTCTCGGTGCCCGAGAAGCAGATCATGATTCTCGCGATGATCATGTCCTTTTACCGGAGGTCGAGCGCGATAATCCGCAACGGCGCGCCGCTAGCGAAGATCGTGGCCCTCTCCTCTAGGGAAGAGGTCGTGAGGATAAAGACGACGTTCGACAACGCGGACCTGTCGGGAATACTGGCCGTCGAGACGCGGATGAACGCGCAGCTCGACGAGCTCGAGCGGCTGTACCGCAAGGTGGAAACGATATGAGAGGGGTAGAGCACAGGGGCGTGGCCTCCGTTGACGGTCCGATAGTCATCGCGAAGCGCCGCGAGAACGTTTTTTTCGGGGAGATCGCCGCGGTCCGCGACGGGTCGGGCGCCGTGCGCACGGGCCGCATCATCGACGTGTCGGACGAATACTGCGTGGTGCAGATCTTCGG
>LVBL01000027.1 GCA_001604405.1 Spirochaetales bacterium Spiro_10 | reverse complement strand
GCGGCGTTCCGTATTATGTTCATCCAAACCTGGCCGAGCTTGTCGGAGGAGCCCTTGGCGCGCGCGCCCGTGAATTCGCGCCTCACGACGACGCCGTGCTTGAGCATGTTGTTCATCAGGGTCAGTATCTTTTCGATGTCCGAATCAAGGTCTACGAGGGTGTCCATGTTCTCGTTTTGCGGCGAAAGGTAAAACCGGAGGGCCGAGACCGTGACTGAGGCCTTGCGTCCGGCCACGTCCACCACCTCGGCCATCCTTCGGGAGACGAGCACGTCCGAGGCGAAGGCGAGCACCTCGCGGGCCCTGGGGCTCAGGAGGTAGCGCGCCAGGGCCGGGGCCGCGTGGTCGATTCCGAGATCGACCAGGGATTCGGCTATCTCGCGCGCGTTGGCCACCCCGAGCTCCTCGAGGTCCGCGCGCACCTCGCGACACCGCCGCCGGCTCGTTTCGGTCAGGTCGAGGCTCCGGCTCGACTCCGCCCCGAGGGAGATGATCGCGTCATACAGCGCGAGTTCCTCCTCGCCGAGGGAAACGAGAAAGTCGCGCGTCGCCCGAAGGCGCGTGTCCAGGAAATCGATGACGTTGCGGTTCGACGAAAGGATCGCGCCGAGCGGGGTATTGAGCTCGTGCGCCATGCCGGCGGCGAGAAGGCCGAGGGCCGAAAGCTTGCCCGACTCGACGAGACGGTCCTGCGCCTGCCTGAGCTCCATGAGCGACTTGCTCAGCTCCACCGTGCGCTCCGCCACGCGCCGCTCGAGAAGGGCGTTCGCCTCGGTGAGCTCGGAGCTTTTAGCCAGGATGTTCGCAGACATCCCGTTGATCAGGTCTATCAGGTCGTTGACGTCGGAATAGTCGGTCGTCGGGATGACCGTGGCGTAATCGCCCGCGCCGATCGAGTCGATTCCGCCGGTGATCGCGGCGAAGGGCTTCCGTATCCGCTCGCGGAGCAGGATGCGGTTGACGAGGAGGTTTACCGCGAAGACGGCGACGATGACGATAAAGCCGATGAGGACGAGCCGGTTTCTCGTGGCGTCGATGTCCTCGTCGCTGAAGTAGAGCGTGACGGTCCCGATGTGGAGCTTGCCGTGGTATATCTCGCGGGTTATCGGGGGTATCCTGCGCGACGACGGCCCTTTCCGCTCGTTCAGGAGCTGGCCGGTCGCGGTGGAAACGAGTTCGATGCCGGAGAGCCGCCCCGAAAGGAGCGTCGACTCGGCGATGCGCTTGGCCTGAACGTCGTCCACGTTGTACAGAGGCTCGGACAGGAAGTACGCGAGCTCGTCGGCCGATTTCTCGGAGTCCCCGCGCAGATCGGCGCCCATCGAAAGGGAGATGACGAAGAGCGAACCGATCTGCACCGCGAGGATGATAATCGTCGAGAGCACAAGGGAAAGGTACTGGATCTCGTCGAGCAGGCGCTTCCGCGGCGGTTGGTTCCTCGATTGCATGTCCTAAATCATAGGCTACGGAAGGACCGCCGTCAAATCATTTATGACCGGGCGGGCTGTGTACAAACGGCGGGCATTTCGCTAGGATGCACGTATAAACGGACAAGGAGGCGCACGATGCCCGTAAAGATACCAGCGACGCTCCCCGCGGCAAAGATCCTGACAGAAGAAAACATCTTCGTGATGGACGACACCCGCGCCATGACCCAGGACATCCGTCCGCTCAAGATCGCCATCCTCAATCTCATGCCTACCAAGGAGGTTACCGAGACGCAGCTTCTGAGGCTTCTCGGCAACACCTCCCTTCAGATAGAGATCACCCTGCTGTCCATGGCCTCCCACGTCTCCGCGAACACGAGCAGGGAATACCTCGAGGCCTTTTACCGCACCTTCGACAGCGTCAAGGACTCCAAATTCGACGGGCTCGTCATCACCGGGGCGCCGGTCGAAAACCTCCCCTTCGAAAAGGTCGACTACTGGACCGAGATGACCCGGATCATGGACTGGAGCCGCAGCCACGTCTACAGCACCCTGCACATCTGCTGGGCTTCCCAGGCGGCTCTCTATCACCGGTACGGCATCGACAAGCACCGGCTCGACGACAAGGTCTTCGGGATCTTCGAGCACCGGGTGCTCAACCCGAAGCACAAGCTCGTGCGCGGCTTCGACGACACCTTCCGCGCGCCGCACAGCCGGCATACCACGATTTACAAGGAAGACATCGAGAAGATCACGGAGCTCGAGATACTCGCTGAGTCCGACGAGGCGGGCGCGTTCATCGTCGCGGGGCGGGACGGCCGTTCCATCTACGTTTCCGGCCACGCGGAGTACGACGCCGACACCCTCTCGCGCGAATACAACAGGGACATCGACCGCGGGCTCAAGATCGGGGTTCCGCGCAACTACTATCCGGACGACGACCCCGCGAAAACGCCCCCGGTGACCTGGCGGGCGCACGCGAACCTCCTGTTCGTCAACTGGCTCAACTACTTCGTCTATCAGGAAACGCCGTTCGATATCGAAAAGATCCACTGACCGAAACGCCCGCGGCGGCGGCGCCAGGTTGCCGGCAGCGGCTGGCGGCGGCGTTTGCCTTCGCTTACCGAGCGACGCTCACCGCGCGACGGCTACAACGCGACGGCTACCGCCAGGGCTGCAAGAGCGAGGGCGAGGGCGATCCCGCGAAGCACGAGCGAAAGGACCGGCGCGCCGTCAGTCTTCCTCGCGAAGGCCGCGTGAAGGCGCCGTAGCAGGGCGAGTTCCTCGCCGTGCGCGCGGCTTCCCGCACCGGGAAACGCGCGAAGCAGCCGGACGAGGCCGCGCGATCGCGCCACGATGCGCTCGAGCCGTCCCGCGACCCGCTCGGCGAGACGGCGTTCCTCCTCCGAGGCGCCAAGGCGGATTCGCTCGCGGACGGCCGCGAGGGTGCCGGCGAGGTCACGCTCGTTGAGCCACTCGCCGAAGCCGAGCGTCTCGCGCGCGCCCGCGAGGAATTCCGAGATCGTGGAAAGCCAGGCGGAGAAGCCCGCGAGGCTCCTGAGCGTCAGGCCGAGATCGAAGGCCAGAAGGGTCGCGACGGCAAGCGCGAGCGCGTCCAGCACGGGCGGCGTTACGGCGGACAGCGCCGACACCGCCAACGGATGGAGAAACCGCACGCCGACGACGCCCATGGCGCCGAACAGCAGCGAATTGAGCAGGCAAACCCTTCCGTGCAGGTTGAACCGGTAGTGCGAGTAGTCCCACCAGGTCGTCCCGAAGGCCGTTTCCAGGAAGAGGCCCGTCGCGTACTCGAGGACGCTCGTAACGATCACCGCCATGACGAAGAGCAGGGGTATGTTTCCCGCAAAGGGCCCGAGCAGGTAGATGACGAGCAGGGCCCCGAAGCCGTACACCGGGCAAAGCGGTCCGTTAAGGAAGCCCCGGTTCACGAACCTCCGTTCGAGTATCGAGCAATACACCACCTCGCTCAGCCAGCCGACGAACGAGTAAAAGACAAAGAGGGCAAACACGTACGACGCCGACACGATGTATCCTCCCGGACTAAAACATACGAAATAACGCGCCGGACGGAAAGGCCTTCCCGCGCGGGACAGGGGACGCCCTTTCTGGTATACTCGCGCGCATGAAGAGAAGCGAACCCTTTACCGTCATCCATCAGGACGCGCACATCGTCGTGCTCAACAAGGCCCCGGGCCTTCTCGTGGCGCAAGACCGCTGGGATCCCGACGCGCCGCGTCTCGACGCGATCGCCTCCGCGACGCTGTGCGGCGAGGGGGAGCGGCTCTACGCGGTCCACAGGATAGACAAGGACACGTCGGGCCTCATCGTCTACGCGAAGACCGAGGAAGCCCACAGGGCGCTCAGCATGTCCTTCGAGCGGAGGGAGGTGGACAAGACCTACCACGCGCTCGTGCACGGGCGTCCCGCCTGGGACGAAACCGAGGTGGACATCCCGCTCCGGGCGGACGCGGACGTTCAGCACCGCACCGTCCGCGACAGGCGCGAGGGGAAGCCTTCCGTCACCGTCTTTCGCAACATCGGTCCCTGCGGACCCTTCAGCTGGATAGAGGCCCGCCCGCTGACCGGCCGGACGCACCAGATCAGGGCGCACCTCCTCCTTTCCGGCCTGACGATCGCCTGCGACCCGCTCTACGGCGACGGACAGCCCCTCTACCTTTCCAAGATCAAGCGGTCCTGGCGCGGAGACTCCTACGAGGAGCGGCCGATCCTCGCGCGGCTCGCGCTTCACGCATGGAGGATATCCTTCGCCCACCCCGTGTCGGGCGGGAGGGTATCCTTCGAGGCCCCCTACCCCAAAGACCTGGACACGACGAGAAAACAGCTTGCCAAGATATTCGGGACCGACCCGCTCGGCGAAGGCGCGCCCGGGGCCTGACAGAAGCGTCGCGACGACAGGGGTCCGCCCTTACGGTAGCGACTGATACTCGGCGAGCGGACGCGCGATCCCGCGGCCGTCCCGGTTCATCTCCTTGGCGCGGTCGAACAGTTCGGGCCAGACCGAAAGAAACCCGCCGAACCGGTCGAGGTCCGCGCGAACGGCTCCGACAGAGCGCGCCCCGCCGTCGCTGGCGAACACCGAGGCGGGCTCCCGCAATAACGCGAACACGTTCTCCAGATGCTCCTCCGCGTCGCGCGCCCAGGCCCCGTCCTCTCGCGCGTGACGATCAAGAAGTTCCTGGATTTTTTCCGCGTGCGCCATCGCGGCGTCGGCGAGGGGGCCGTACGCGAGATCGACGAGATCCGACGCCGAAAGGCCCGAGGCCTCGCGAAAGCGCGCGCCGAGCTCGACCGTGCGCTCGCGGGGGTCCGTCATGCCGGCCGGGGGACGCAGGCCCGCGGCGAACGCCAGGAAAAGCTCCGCGCGGTTCGGCTCGAAGGACGTCAGGGTCGCGGGGTCATAGGCGCGCGGTTCGGCCGGATCGTGATAGAGGCCGAACGCGAGGTAGGCGGTCAGGCTGCCGGGGAGGAGAACTCGCGCGAGCAGGGCGTAAAGTCCGTCCTGATTTCGTCCCACGGGCAAAAACGGCGGGGCGTAGTCCCGCGCGTCATACCCCGCCTGCATCCCCAGGAAATGGAGGGACGGGCTCACGACGTCGGCCTCCGGTATCCTGACCGTCTCGCGCGAGAGCCTGCAGCGCTCATATCCGCTTGCGTGAAGGGCCTCGCGCCGGATGCCGTCGAGCGAGAGGACTCCCCGGGCGGCGGAGAAGCCCGAATCGCCATAGGTCCCCGGGCTCGTCATGAACACGAAGCCGGGCGGAATGTCCGCGTCCGTAATCAAGTCGGCGGTACCGGCGCCGAGATAGTCGAGATGGGCCCCGATCACGTCGATGTCGATCGGCTCGACCAAGGAGAGGGCCCCCGCGCGATCCGGGCAGACGGAAACGGGAGGGACGAACCGGGCGTCGGCGTAGTCGGGCGTCCGCCGGCGCGGGGACCCGGCGAGCCGCGCGGGGCGGCACGCAACGTCCCCGTCGGTCATGATGACGCGGGAACCGGCGCCGGCGAGAAGCAGAATGTTTCTGTTGTACGAGGGATCCTGCGCGCCTTCCGGCTTAACGAGACAGCCGAAGTCCGCTTCGGGATCAAGGCCCCTCGAGAGTTCGCGCGCCCAGCCCGCAAGCCCGGAGTCGCCGTCGACGGCTACCAGTACCGCGCTCCCCCGACTGCGTCCGCGCTCCCGATCGGTAAATTCGCGAATGTTGGCTTGCGAGCGTTCGTCAAGGGCCGCTAGCGGCCACGACAGCAGTACCGGCTCCATCTCCGTTGATTATTCGTCGGACACATTACCGCTCAGAAACAGGACGAACGATCCGTTGCTTGCTGAGTTGCTGTTGATCGTCAACGTGGCGGAACGCGGACCCGCGCCGACAGTATAGCGGAATCCCACGGAGACGGTTCGGCTTGAACGTCCCGGGACGGTCAGGGGCGCGCCGTCGGCTACAAAAAAACTGGAGGGATTCGCTCCGGTAACTATCATAGACGACACTACCAGAGGATCCGTCCCGTTGTTGTTGATGGTCACCTCCGTCGAATTGGTTTGCGACGAGTACGTCACGTCGTCAAACCCCAGTTCTCCACCGTTGTCCAGCATATACGCAAGGCTTACCTGCACCGAGATCTCGGCCGGAACCCCGCCCTCATACGCGATAAAATTCGGAATTATCGCGAAGCTCCCGATGTAGACATACAACGGAAAGGCGGACATCGCCACCGTTCCGCGATAGGTGTCGTCGCTCGCGTCAAAGGAGACCCCGGAGACACTTCTTCCGCTGGAGGTATAAAAACGACACGGCACAGCAAGGTTATCCGCGTTCATCGAAAACAGAATTCTGCCCCACTGGGGTCCCTCGGAAGGAAAGGACAACCGAAAGAACTGCGGCGATTCGTCACTAATAACGGTTGAATAACTTTGTCCATTATTGTCCGCAAGCACCAGGTTAGTATCGGAGTTCGTCAACGGAACCAGAGTGACGGCGAGGGAGTTGATGCCGGGCCGAACGAGCACGGGCCCGGTCATCGCCATGGAACCGCGGCTCATCACCGGATTCGCGAAGATGGACTCGTTCCCGTCGGTCGGGCTCGCATAGTCGCGAAACACGTTGTCGGGATATTCCATCAACGCCCGCAGGCTCACGGCGGCGCCGCCGTCCGGATTGGAGGCGGTCTCCCACGTATAGAACGAGTTCTCGTCGATGTCGTGACTCGAGTGCAGCACGAAGAATGCGGAGTACTCCCCCGGCTCGACGTCGGAGATTATCACGGACTTCCCGGAGGCGGACAAGGGACCCCAGAACCGGCTGGATCCGCCGGCGGCCTCGCCGAACGCGCGTACGTAGAGGTAACCGCCCGGACCCGCGATGGCCCTAGAAGCGGTGTCGGAGGCCGCCGCGTCCGGCATTGCGATCTCGATACGCGCGTACCCCGCGCGCGAATTGTCGGCGGGTTGCTGGCAGGCCGCGAAAAGAAATAGCGCGGACACGGCCAGTACGCGCGCGGCAGGTGGCACGGTAAACGGCGCCGCCGGAGAGACAGAATAACTCGCCGGGTTCGCGCCGGTTATGGTCATGGAGGAAATAACGAGCGGCTGAGTCCCGCCATTTATGATGTCTATGGTTTGACTCAGTGTACCCATACCAGACGTCACAGAACCGAACATTAGTGTATATCCGCTAGTAATCGGGGCGCCTGTAAACGATCGTCCCGCAATCTCCGCCGGCAGGTTGCCCTCATAGACGGTAAGGGCCGTCGTATTGGTATGCTCCACCGGTTTGTACACGTAGATCGGGAAGGCCGAAAGGGGGATGGTCCCGCGATAGGCATACTCTGCCGGCGAGTAGACCATGCCTATCCGTTTGCCGGAAGTCGTATAGAACGACAACGGCACATCGTCCCCGTCGGTGTTCGCCAAGAAGTATACCGAAGACCATGAAGGGTCCTCGTCAAAACCAACCTTGAAAAATCTGCCCGTCGAACCGTAGATACCCCCGTCGTACTGGTCGCCTTCCTGACTCAATGAGGATTCCTGGTCTCCTGAACAGGCGGGTACCAGCGTCGCCGCGAGGGTATTGATGCCGGGCCTGATCGTCATCCTCCCGGTAAGGCCGTACGAACCGGCTCCCTGCAAAAACTGACTCAACACGACGCTCTCGCCCGCCGGCTGTCCTATGTAGGCGGGAAGATAGGCGTCGGGAACAGCCAGTAAATCGGCGAAGGTAGCCTCGCCTCCGGCATATCCGTCTTGCGGATCCAAAGTAACCGATTCATCGTTGAACTCTACCGAGGAATGCAGCACGAGTATGTCCGAATACTCGCCCGGGGCTATGTCGGATATGATGACCGACCTCCCCGAAACGGGAATCGGACCCCAGGAGGGACCGGTATCGCCCGAGGAGCCGCCGATGGCGCGAACGTACAGGAAGCCGCCCGAGCCGGCCACCGCGCGTCCGAAACCGGAGGCCTCGGACGTTTCCGGTAGACGAAGCTCGAGCCGGGCCGAACCCGAAACCGTATTGTCCGCCGGCGAATAACAGCCGGCCATGATTAAGATTGAGAAGATCGCTATGGACACCCCAACGAGGAGAAGTCGCGCGGAAGCAGCTTTCATGCCGAACCTCCTTACTTTTCCTTAAGTATACCGCGATCAGACGGGAAAAAGGAGGTTTCGCGGCGTTTTCTTTAAAATTTAACGGGGCTTCTCCGCGCGGGCACGTACCGCCGGCTCGTTAAGCCGGATCAGGATGGCGTCCGTCTTCGGGTCCCGTTCGGGACGGCGCTTGTCGGGACGGGGGACCTCTATGAGGGAGCCCGAATGGCAGGTGGCGAGCCAGTCCGCGGCTCCGTAGGTTCCGCAAACGAGAACCATACCCCGCTCCGAACAGCCGTACCGGCCGGTGTAGTAGTCGGGCAGCTTGATCGGATCGGAGACTATCCGGACCATCAGCCCGGTAAAACGCGAGGCGAGGCGTGTGACCGTTTCAAGGGCCGTGCCGTCGGGAGCGGCGGAGGCCTCCGCCTCCCCGCTTCGGCGACGGGAAAGGACGAACGAGAGGGCGGCGCGATCCTTGGGAAGGTTCGCGTCCTCGGACAGGCGGCGGAGACGGGGAGGGGCATCCGCGGTGTCGAAGGCGAAATGGCACCACTTGCCGTGCCGGAGGCCGGGGAACGGACACGGGCCGTCATGCGGGCACGGCGAAACGGGGGCAAGTCCGATCGAGGCGAGAGCGTCGCGGAGAAGCGAGACGAACCGGGCCGCGCGCGGGATGCCCGGCTCGATGACGAGGACGGAACCGTCCTCCGAGGCGTAACTCGCCAGGTCGCCCGCGACGCGCTTCGCGACGGACTCGATCGGCTCCTCGCCGTCGAGGGCAGCCTCGTTGAACATGTTCGCGCTCGCGACGAGCTCCACGCGCCGCTTGAGCGACACCCCGAACGAACCCTTGACGCGGACGATCTTCCAGGGCTCTCCGCCGGTTTTCGCGGCAAGCGAGAGAAACAGTTCCTCGCCGGCGGCGAGGGCGTTCTGCGAGATGTCCACGCAATACCAGGTCAGGTCGAGCGCGCGAAGTTCGGGACGGGCGATCCACAGGGCGACCGGAATCGTCAGGGGCCCCGAGCCGAGATCGCAGGCGGCGTCGCCGTCCTTGAGACGGAAATCCGTCGCGGCGAAAAGCCGTGTCAGCCGAACGAGATTCCACCACATGAAGTAGCGTATGTACGCCGAGAGGTTTACCGGGTCGTTCATGTACCCCAGGCGCCGATCGGACCGCTCGTCGGTAAGCGAATGCGAAAGCTCGCGCACGACGGAAGGCAGTTCCTGGAGTTTCTTGCTGTCGAGGGGCATCGCGGTCTGGGCGATGTCATGGAATGACTCCAAGAGCCCGCGCGCCTCGGCGTCCAACGTACCGAACACCGGATCGCCCAGCGCAGGGCCGGCGAACGCGCGGCGCGGCCGGTTATCGGAGTCGCGGCCGGCGGGTGCGCCACGCGCGGGCCGGCTGTCGGAGTCGCGGCCGGCGGACGTGCCGCGGGCGGGCCGGCCGTCGGCATCGCGGCCGGTGTACGCGCCACGCGCGGGCCGGCTGTCGGAGTCGCGGCCGGCGGGTGCGCCACGCGCGGGCCGGCTGTCGGAGTCGCGGCCGG
>LVBL01000026.1 GCA_001604405.1 Spirochaetales bacterium Spiro_10 | reverse complement strand
TACATGGCGTTCCGCTCGAACTTGCCGGAGACGACGCGGAGGAAGGCGATGCGGTCGCGGTGTTTGGGGTTCATGTTCGCGTGGATCTTGAAGACGAATCCCGAGAATTTCTGTTCCTCCGGGGCGACGAGGCGCTCTTCCGCCTCCTTCGGCGTCGGGTAGGGCGCGAGGGCCACGAGGTTGTCGAGAAGCTCGCGGACGCCGAAGTTGTTGAGCGCCGAGCCGAAGAAGACGGGAGTGGCCTTTCCCGCCGCGTACTCGCCCGGATCGAAGGGGGGATAGACCCCCTGGATCATCGCGACGTCGTCGCGGAGGCGGCGCGCGAGCGATTGTCCCACGCGCTCCTCGAGGGCGGGATCGTCAAGGCCCCGTATCTCCACGACGTCGGTCGGGAGCATCTCCTCGCCGGGCCTGAAGAGATAGAGGCGGTTTTCGACGAGGTTGTAGACGCCCTTGAAGAGCCTTCCCTGGCCGACCGGCCAGGTGATGGGCCTGACCTCGACGGCGAGTTCCTTCTCGATCTCGTCCAGGAGTTCCATCGGGTCCTTGCCCTCGCGGTCGAGCTTGTTCACGAAGGTCGCGATGGGGGTTGCGCGCATGCGGCAGACGACGCAGAGCTGGCGCGTCCGCTCCTCGACGCCCTTGACGGAGTCGACGACCATGAGCGCCGAGTCGACGGCGGAGAGCCCGCGGTAGGTGTCCTCGGAGAAGTCCGCGTGGCCCGGGGTGTCCAGGAGGTTGACCTTGCGGCCGCGGTATTCGAAGCCCATGACGGACGTCGAGATGGAGATGCCGCGCTCCTGTTCCATCTTCATGAAGTCGGAGACGGCGGCCCGGCTCGTCTTTCCGGACTTGACGGCCCCCGCTATGTGGATGGCCCCTCCGAAGAGGAGGAGTTTTTCGGTTATCGTCGTCTTTCCCGCGTCGGGGTGCGAGATGATCGCGAAGGTCAGTCGCTTGCGCAGTTGCTCGGTCAGTTCGGTCATGGACCCGAGCATAGCCCGAAAGGGGCGTCGGTTTCAATGGAAGTCGCGCGATCCGGCGCGCCGTCGCTGGCTGGCGCGCCCCCGCGAGTTTGCTGGCGTCCGGCGCGTGCCCGTGGTACACTTGCGGTACGAGACCGGCAACGGGAGGCACAGCGTGATCGAGCATCGCGACGGCACCTTTATACTGACGACCCGGGATTCCCTCTACGCCTTCGGCGTCCTGCCGACGGGACACCTCGAACACCTTCATTACGGCAGGCGCTGTTCCCTCGCCGGCTTCGACACCTTCCGCGCAAAGGTGACGGCGGGGTACGGGACGTCGATAGCGATACCGGCGGACGGGGGGACGTTCTATCCGGACTGCGTCCCCCTCGAGTGGTCGGGAAGCGGGCGGGGCGACTTCCGGCACAGTCCTGCCGAGCTCGTCATGCCCGACGGATCCTTCGTGAGCGACTTCCGGTACGCCTCGCACGCGATCACCCGGGGAACCGTTCCCCTGCCGGGCTTGCCGGCAAGCTACGGCGGCCCGGACGAGTGCGAGAGTCTCGTCGTCACCCTGCGGGACGCTCTCTTCCCCGTCGAGCTCGACCTGGCGTACACGGTCTATCCCGCCGAGAACGTCATCGCCCGGCGAACGACGGTCCGGAATCTCTCGGATCGCCCCGTCGTCGTCAAAAAGCTCATGAGCGCGATGTTCGACATGGTCGCCCCGCCCCTGGACATCCTGACCCTCGACGGCGGATGGATAAAGGAGGCGCACGCGAACCGGCGCCCCGTTGTCCGCGGCCTCGTCGTGAACGACTCGACGACCGGCGCGAGCGGCAACCGGCACAATCCGGCGTTCGCCCTGGCCGGCCGGAGGACGGGCGAAGACGCGGGCGAGTGCTGGGGGATCAACCTCGTGTACAGCGGCAACCACTACGGGGCCGTCGAGCTCTCCGGGCACGGCGTCCTCCGGGCCATGATCGGGATCGGTCCGCACAATTTCTCCTGGCCCGTGCCGCCCGGTGATTCCTTTCACGCACCCGAGGCGGTCATGACCTGGTCGGACGGGGGTCTCAACGGGATGAGCGCGAACTTCCACGACTTCGTCAACGACAGGATCGTGCGGGGCCCCTGGAAGGGACGGGAGCGCCCGGTGCTCATGAACAACTGGGAGGCGACCTTCTTCGATTTCAGCGAGTCGAGGATCGTGAAGATGGCCCGCGAGGCGAAGAAGCTCGGCGCCGAGCTTTTCGTCCTCGACGACGGCTGGTTCGGCGCGCGCAACTCCGACCGCGCCGGCCTCGGAGACTACGGCGTCAACAGGAAGAAGCTGCCGGGCGGGCTCTCCGGTCTCGCGAAGAAGATCAGGGCCCTCGGCCTCGGTTTCGGACTCTGGTTCGAGCCCGAGATGGTGAACGAGGATAGCGACCTCTTCCGCGCGCACCCCGACTGGGCCGTGCGCGTCCCGGGCCGCGAAAGCACCCGCGGGAGAAACCAGCTCGCGCTCGACCTCTGCCTCCCCGAGGTGCGCGACTATGTCGTCGAAAGCGTGAACGCCTCTCTCGCCTCGGCGGAGATTTCCTACGTGAAGTGGGACATGAACCGGCATCTCACCGACGCGTTCTCGCCGTCCCTTCCCGACCAGGGGATGTTCTTTCACGCGCGCGCGCTCGGACTCTACGACGTCCTTTCCCGCGTCACGGCCGCGAACCCGGGCGTCCTCGTCGAGTCCTGCTCGAGCGGCGGAAACCGCTTCGACCTCGGGATGCTCTGCTACGCCCCGCAGGCCTGGGCCTCCGACGACACGGACCCGGGCGAGCGGCTCAAGATACAGGAGGGGCTTTCGTATTTCTATCCCCTCTCCGCGATCGGCGCCCACGCGAGCCAGAGCCCGCACCAGCAGACGCTCAGGCGCACGTCCCTCGCGTCGCGGTGCAACGTCGCCTGCTTCGGCGTCCTAGGACTCGAGCTTGACCCGGCGGAACTCGATTCGGGCGAGAGGAAGGAACTGGCCGCGCGGGTGGCGTATTACAAAAAGCGCCGCCGCGTATTCCAGTACGGGAGGTTCTTCCGGTTCGACCGCAGGCTCGACAACGTACGCGAGTTCGAAGCGGTCGGGCGCGCGGAGGACGCCTGCGCGGGCTCGGCCGTGTACGGGTTTTTCCAGACGGTCGCGGAGGCGGCCCCGCCGATGGACGTCGTGTCGCTCAAGGGACTCGAGCGCGACTCGGTGTACCGCATGGAAACCCTTCCCGCGACGGTCGACATCCGCGAGCTGGGAAGCCTTTTGAAGCACGCCCTTCCCGTACGCGTCAACCCGCACGGAATCCTTCTCAACGAGGCGGGCAAGTATTACCGGCTCGAGTGCCCGGTCGAGCGTCACGTCGGAACGGGCGACCAGCTTTCCTGCGGCGTCAAGCTTGCCCAGCGCTTCACCGGTCTCGGGCACAACGGCGCGACGAGGCTCCTTGCCGATTTCGGCTCCGAGCTCTACGATATCGAACGAATGGAGGTTTCCGATGGACGATAACGACCGCGCGACGGGGACGCCGCCCGAAGGCGCCGCGCTTGAAGGCGCCGCGCTTTCAAGCGCCGCGCTCGAGAGCGCCACGATCTTCAGGCGAAACAAGGTGTTCTTCGGCCTCGGGACCGTGGGGCGCGACATGGTCTACAGCCTCGTGAGCATGTACCTGATGGTCTTCATCACCGAGGCGGTCGGGGTGAGCGACGCGAGCCTTCTCGCCATCACGGCGGTCATGACCGGCGCGCGCGTCTTCGACGCCCTGAACGACCCGTTCATGGGCTTCGTCGTCGACAACACGAAGTCTCGATGGGGGAAGTACAAGCCCTGGATCGCCATCGGCGCGGTCCTGAGCGCCGCGGTGACCGTGCTCCTGTTCGCCGATCCCGGCCTTTCCGGCTCCCCGTACGTCGCGTACTTCGCCGTCGTCTACGTCCTCTGGGGCGTCGCCTGGACGCTCAACGACATCCCCTACTGGTCGATGATGCCATCACTCTCCTACGACCAGAAAAAACGGGAGGAGATCGGATCGTTCGCGCGCATCGCGGCGAACGTCGGGCTCTTTGCCGTCGTCGGGGCCATAATCCCTGTGACGGCCGCCCTGGGAGCACGGTCGGGATCCCTTCGGTCGGGCTACTTCCTTTTCGCCTGCGCCCTCGTCGCGATACTCCTTGCCGGGCAGAGTCTCACCCTCTTCGGCGTCCGCACGGTGCCGACGCTCGGCGGCGACGGGCGGAAGACGAGCCTTCGCGACATGGCGCGGGCGATCTTCCGCAACGACCAGCTTTTCGTCACCGCGATATCGATGGCCCTGTTCATGATCGGCTACGTCACGACGACGAGCTTCGGCGTGCACTACTTCAAGTACGCCTACGGCGACGAGGGGATGTACCCGGTGTTCGCCGTCATCCTCGGCGTCTCGCAGATCACGGCGCTCGCCTTCTTCCCCGCGCTCGGCAGGCGGTTTTCCCGGAAGACGCTCCACGCCGCGGCGATGGCCGTCATCGTCTTCGCCTATGTCCTCTTTTTCGTCTCCCCCATGAACATGGTCTTCATCGGGACGGCGGGCGTGCTTCTCTTCGCGGGCCAGGCCTTCATACAGCTTTTGATGCTCGTGTACCTCGCGGACACGATCGAGTACGGGCACTGGAAGCTCGGGAAGCGGAACGAGAGCGTGAGCTTCGCTCTCCAGCCGTTCATCAACAAGATCGGCGGGGCGGCCGGTTCGGGGATACTCGGCGTGACCCTCGTCGCCTCGGGCATCAACGCCCTTCCCGAGGGGGCGGCCGCGAGCGCCGAGGGCATCACGCTCATGAAGTCCGCGATGATGCTCCTGCCGCTCGCGCTCATCGCCCTGGGCTACGCGATCCACCGGTCGCGGTACATCCTCGACGAGGCGACGTACGGCAGGATCATCTCGGAGATCGCGTCGCGCGCCGGTAGCGCGGCTCAAAACGGCGGCATCAAGGAGTAATCATGTTCAACGAGCATTCGGACGAAGGGTATCACGAGGTCGCGCCCGGCATATCGATCAAGACCGTCGCGTACGGTGAGCGCACGCTCATGGCCGAGTTCCGGCTCGCGCGCGGGGCGACGCTCCCGGAGCATTCGCATCCCCACGAGCAGACGGGCTATCTCGTGAGCGGATCGATGGTGTTGCGCATAGACGGACAGGCGCGCGAGCTCGCGCCCGGGGACGCGTGGACGGTTCCTCCCGACGCCCCGCACGGCGCGGACATCATTGAGGACTCGGTCGCCGTGGAGGTCTTCTCGCCCGTCCGCGAGGACTATCTCAAGTACCGCTGACGCCGGCCGGCACCGCGGGCGGGTTCCCGCCTCGCGCGGGCCGCGCGGGCGCGTCAGCGCCAGACGAGCCAGAGAAAGGCCGACGCGGCCGCCGTCGTGACGAGGGTGAACGGCAGGCCAATCCTGAGCCATTCGGGGAAGCCTATGTGTATCCCCTCCTTTCTCAGGATGCCCACCGAGACGACGTTCGCCGAGGCCCCGAAGGGCGTGAGGTTTCCCCCGAGACAGGAGCCGACGAGGATGGCGAAGAGGTAGAGCTCGGGCTTGAGGCCGAGCCCGTCGGAAATCCTCGCGGCGACGGGGAGCATGGCGATGATGTACGGCACGTTGTCCACGAAGCCCGAGATCAGGACCGAGACGGCGATGATCGCGACGAAGCCGAGCAAGACGCTGTCCCCGATGAGCCGGGAAAGAAGGCCCGCGAAGTCCTCGAGGAGCCCGACCTCCGCGACCGCCCCCACCATCACGAAGATGGCCGCGAGAAAGACGATCGTCTCCCAGTCGAGACCGCGCACGAGAGAAGCCGTCCTTTCGCGGCTTTCGCCCCTGACGAAACGGAACCACAGAAGACCCAGCGCGCCGAGGCACATGACGTAGAGGCCCGAGACGGGCGAGACGCCGGCGCCGAAGAACGAGTTCACCGCGAGGCCGAGTATCATGAGGCCGAGGAGGACCGTCGGGACGATCGAGACGATCGGCTCGGGCGCGATGTCGACCTTCTCCGACCCGTGCCGCGCGAAATGGAAATAGAAGAAGGCCGCGCCGGCGAGCATGCCGGCCTGGACGACGAAGAAGATAGACGGCCGGCCCCCGCTCACGAAGAAGTCGTTGAACCCGTAGCGGGCGAAGCTCGCGAATATCATGGACGGCGGGTCCCCGACGAGGGTCGCCGTCCCCTGGAGGTTCGCCATGACGGCGAGGCCGATCATGAAATACGTCGGGGCGATTTTGATTTTCCGCGAAAGCGCGAGCGCGATGGGCGCCATGACGAGGACCGTCGAGACGTTGTCGACGAAGGCGGAGACGAGGCCCGTCATGACCAGGATGGCGACGATGGCGACCCCGACGTTGCGCGAGCGGCTTACGATCTCGTCGGCGACGCGGGCGGGAACGCGCGAGTAGATGACGAGCTCGGCGATGGTGAGGGCGCCGACGTAGATCATGAGAACGCCCCAGTTCACGAGCGTCCCGAGCGCCCGCCCGGGCGAGACGACGCCGAGCGCGACGATGAGAACGGCGGCTCCGACGGCGGCCCAGGCCTTGCGTCGGGGAAGGGCGATGACGACGGCATACATGGCGACGGCTATCGCGAGGACGGTCAGTTTCATGTTCATCTTCCGCCGAGGATATGCCCTCGTGGCCCGTGCCGTCAAGGACTTGCGGGCGCGTGCACGTACCCGCGGGTTCGCCCGCGCGCGGGATTCGTTTGACCGGAGGGCCGAATGGCCGTATACTTCATCCATGAAAACCGCTTCTCGCCTTTCCTTCTCGGGGCGGCGCCTGATCGTCAAGACGGCCGCCATAGTGATCTTTTCCGTGTTCGTCGTGCTCCTCGGCGTGTTCGCCGTGCAGGGCAGGATGATCGTAAAGGCCGTTCTCGCGGAGCAGGAACTCAGCACGAAGCAGCAGTCCTATCTCGTCGCTGAGATCGTCGACGCGCGGTTACGGACCATCCAGCAGCTGCTCGACGGCTACGCGATCCGCGACGCCGCCGTCTCCCCCTACCTTTCCCATATACTCACTCAGGACCGCCTCATATCCTCGACGCTTCTCGTCGACCAGGATTCCATGACGGTCGTCGACGCGAGCGCTCCCGATCTTGTCGGGCTGAGCCTCGCGGCCATACCGGCCTTTTCGAACCATCTGTCCCTCGGGTCCTCGGCCTTCATCGAGCCCGATCCCGTGGAGCTCGCGGCGGGCCAGGGCTTCGCCGTGCCGGTCGGCGTCCGCGTACGGACCGGCCCCGAGCGCGGCAAGTATCTCGTCGCCATGCTGGGGGGAAGCGAGCTGCGCGAGGCCTACCTTTCGGCCATCAAGATCGGCCGGCAGGGCTACCCCTTCATCATCAACCGTTCGGGCGTCATCGTGTCGCATCCGGACGAGCGGCTGATCGGCCGCGACCTGAGCCAGTACGAATTCATCCAGGTCATGTCCGACGACAATACCCCGAGCGGCTTCGTCGGCTACCAGTGGTCGAAGGGAGACGACGACCGGCTTATCTACCAGAAGTACCTCTCGTTCCAGCGGCTTCGCGAGATTCCGTGGACCGTCGGGGTCTCCATCTACGGCGAGGACCTTCTTGCGGTCGCCCATCGCGCGAACTCGGCCAGCTACATCCTCGGCGCCGTCGCCCTCGCCCTGATCGGGTTCATCCTTTCGCTCTTTCTCAACAAGGCCCTTATCGCGCGCTTCCTGCAGATCAACGCGGTGATCGCGGAAGCCGTCGGCGGGAACCTCAAAAGCCGCATTCCCGTCCGCGGGAAGGACGAGGTCTCCGAGATCTCGTCCGGCATAAACGCCCTCTTCGACTCCATCCGGGACTCGATCGGGGCGATCTACCGGGACATCAACGTCGTCGCGGAGTCGAGCGAGACCCTGTCCGCGAACACGACCGAGACGGCGGCGAGCGTCAGGCAGATCCAGGGCAACGTCCAGAATACGCAGGGACGGATGGACGAGCAGAAGGAGGGACTCGAGGACACGGCGTCGGTCGTCGAGCAGATGGCGCGGAGCATCGATTCCCTCGGGATGTCGATCAAGAGCCAGGCCGCGGCGGTCAACGAGTCCTCGGCCGCTATCGAGCAGATGATCTCGAACTTCGCCTCGGTGTCGGGCCTCACGGGCACGGCCGAGTCCCACGTGCATTCCCTCCAGTCGCTTTCGGGCGAGGGAAAGCACAGACTCTCGGGCGTCGCCGAACTCGTGCGGAAGGTGAGCGAGAGCTCCGACCAGCTCTCCGAGGCCACCGTGCTCATCTCCGGGATCGCGAGCCAGACGAACCTCCTCGCGATGAACGCGGCCATCGAGGCGGCGCACGCGGGCGAGGCCGGCAGGGGGTTCGCCGTCGTGGCCGACGAGATCAGGAAGCTCGCGGAGAACTCCGCGGCCCAGGCGAAGGTCATCAAGAACAACATCCGCGACGTGAAGGGCCTCATAACCGAGGTGGACCGCAACTCCGCCGAGACGATGGGCGCGTTCGACCGCATCGAGCGCTCGGTCGAGGAGGTCTTCGGCCTCGTCCGCCAGATCAACCAGGCCATGACCGAGCAAAACGCGGGCAGTTCCCAGATTCTCGAGGCGCTCACCTCGATGCGTGACATCACCGTGTCGGTCGACGAGGGTTCGACCGAGATGGGCAAGGGCAACAAGCGACTGCTCGACGTGCTTTCCTCGCTCCGCTCCATAACCGAGGACGTAAACGGCCTCATGGCCGAGATCATCTCGGGCGTTTCCGAGATCAACAAGGCAATCAACGACATCAGCGACCTTGGCGTCGCGAACAGGGACGCCGCCGACGCGATTCGCCGCGACGTCGACAAATTCAAGGTGTAGCACACTGGCAGGTAAACCATGACCGTTTCCCGACTTTCGCGCCCGGCCCCGGCCGGCGCGCGGCGTATCATTCTCCTTTTTTCGGCGCTTCTTCTTTCCGCCGGACTCCTTTCGGCGCCGTTCGTCTCCTGCGCCTCGTCGCCCGCCGTCGCGGCCTCCCCCGCGATCGCGACCGATCCCGCGGTGGTCTCCGGAACGCTCGCGAACGGCCTCCAGTGGCTCGCGCTTCCGAACGGCGAGCCGGCGAACAGGATCTACCTCAGGCTCGCCGTCCGCGCGGGATCCGTCCTCGAGGACGGGGACCAGCGCGGGCTCGCGCATCTCGTCGAGCACATGGCCTTCAACGGCACGGAGAATTTCGCCAAGGACGAGCTCGTGAGCTATTTCGAGTCGATCGGCATGGCCTTCGGGCCCGAGGTCAACGCCTACACGTCCTTCGACGAAACCGTGTACATGCTCGAGATACCGGCCGACGATCCAGAGGTGCTCGAACGCTCGCTTTCGGTGCTCAGGGACTGGGCCGGCTCGATCGCGTTCGACGAGGCCGAGCTCGAGCGCGAGCGCGGGGTCGTGATAGAGGAATGGCGGCTCGGACGCGGGGCGTCGGGACGGGTGCGAGACCGGCAGATACCCTTCATGTTCGGCGGTTCCGCCTACGCGGACCGCCTCCCCATAGGCGATCCCGAGACCGTCCGGACGGCCCCGCGGGAGCGCATCGTCGAATTCTACCGGACCTGGTACCGCCCCGAGCTGATGTCCGTCGTCGCGGTCGGCTCTCTCGACGGCGCCGCCCTCGGCGCCGCGATCGAGCGGATCTTCTCGGGACTGCCGGCATCCGCGGGCGCGAAACCGCGCCCCGTTCACGCCGCGCCCCCCGCCCGGGAGCCGGGCGTTCTCGTCACGCGCGACGGCGAGCTCCAGTACGTCACGACGCAGATTCTCGAGCCGAGGCCGGCGTCCCCCTCCGCGACCAAGCGGGATTTCCGCGCGCGGCTCGTCGAGTCGATAGCCTACTCGGCGGTCAACAAGCGGCTCGAGGAGAAGACCCTGCTTTCCGACCCGGCCATACTCGCCGCGGAGGCGGGATCCATGCGCGTCGCGCGCCCGGCCGAATTCTCCTATCTCGCGGCGGTCAGCGCCCCGGGCCGTTTCCGCGACGCCTTCG
>LVBL01000164.1 GCA_001604405.1 Spirochaetales bacterium Spiro_10 | reverse complement strand
TCTTCGTATCCAAGATGTAAAAGGGAGGTCCATACGTTAAAATAAAAGTGTAAACGATGTCCTTATCTATTCACCTATTCCCATAAAATTGCTATTGAACGCTTTCCCAAAATATAATCGTCAAAAACTACTTTGCCGGATCTTTCAGAGATACCATAACACACATGAAGTGGTAGTAAATGCTCTTCTCGTGGATGGCAATATCTTGAGTTTGGGAAATCATCCCACTCTTTAAGTTTCTTTATGTTTAGCACATTATTTTTGCTTGTGCATGTGTTAATTATTTCTTCTTGAAAAAGATCATTTTTTGGATCCTTACAATTACCAGCATCCCATGAAAATTCACTCATATTATGGAAAGAAAAACCAGAACCGATTATTAGTGTATTTTCAGTTAATAGGTTTTTTAATGCCTTGCCCATTTCTATGTGTTTTTCTGGATTAAGCCCTTTTATCAAAGAAATTTGTACTGTGGGAATTGAGCCCTCTGGATACATTAACATTAATGGAATAAAGACTCCGTGATCAAAACCTCGGTCAAGTTCAATTACAGATTCTATTCCAGAATTTCTGAGTAATTCTTGTATTTGCAGAGCCTTTTTGTTATTCCCAGGTAAATCAAAATCTATTGAATATGCTTCTTTAGGAAATCCATAGTAATCATATAAGAGGCCGGGTTCTTCATTTCCGATTATTGATGGTATGCTTGCTTCCCAATGTGCACTAATTACAATGATTGAATCTGGTTTTTTTAATGTATTCTTTAATTGGTTCATAAATTGAATCATTTTTTCATGGCCCTTATCTCCAAGTATTGGAAGCGGGCCACCGCCATGAGATAGATATAATACTGAACCTGTTTGTTCATTTCTCTTCATAATTGTTATACCTCAACACTGTTAAGATTGTATTCTAAAGTATCAAGAAATATGTATGATGAGTAAAGTTATTTATTGTCTTTAATGAGCCTAACATTTCGCTTAACCTGCATTGCGAACATTGGCGCACTTTTTGCCGCGCATAGCGCGAAAGCAAAAAGTGTGACAATAGCAATGTCAGGTTGTAGCAGTTGTTCTACGTCTTTTCCTCTATATAATTTCCATATTGCATAGTCCATTTTTTTGTTTGTTTTAAAAATAATGAATACCCATTACTTTTTATATAATAAATCGCTTGTTTATATTTTTTATACTTATATCCGTTTTTATTATAGAATTCCTGAAGAATTGAACAGCTATCTAATTCATTACAATCTGCACATGAAAAATACTGTTTCGAAATACAACATTTTTTCATTTTACATTTTGCTTTTGATAAATCTCTTTCCCCATTTACATATCCAACTTTACATCCGAGACACAATTTTTCTTTCTTTACTTTGCATGTACCACAGAAAGCACCGCAACAACCAATATCTTCTTTAGTATTATTTTCCATTAATTTTTCCAGTAACAAAACCCATTAACATACTCAATATTAACGTCATAATAATTACAGGAACTAAACCAATTGGATTATTCCAACCAATCAATATTGCATTTGGGATTAATACAAGAAATGAGATAATTATAGTTTTCTTAATCTGATTAATATTTTGATTATTATAATACACCAAATAACTAATTATCACCCACATTGTAAATGCAGAAATATTTGCATCCCATGTGAGTTTCATTAGTATCATTGGAATAACGTCAATTATGCCAATAATAACTCCCGAAATAAGGAACTTTATGAGTTTATTCATAAAAAACACCTTTGATATTTATCTTCTCCCCTGCGCGGAGCGTCCATAGAACATTTGCTTAACCTGGAATGCGTCATTGGCGCGAAACTTGCCGAGCGTAGCGACT
>LVBL01000101.1 GCA_001604405.1 Spirochaetales bacterium Spiro_10 | reverse complement strand
GAGCGACTCGAAGACGTGCACGTCCTCGACGAACTCGGCGACGGTCTTCTTGTTCGACTTCTTGCAGAAGTGGACGATCCCCTCGACGAGAAGGCGCGCGCTCTCGTCGCTCTTGATCTGGCGGATGAGAGAGCCGTCGATCTTGACGATGTCCACCGGCAGGTTGATGAGGTTGCAGTAGTTCGAGTACCCCGTCCCGAAGTCGTCGATGGCGATCTTGAAGCCGTAGTGCGAGATGTAATCGATGAACCAGATGCACTTGTCGAGCTCGACGAGCTCGTCGCTTTCGAGAATCTCGAATATGATCCGCCCCTTTTTGCCGCGGATGCGGTCGTGCACCTCGTCGACGAGGGCGATGAAGTCGGGGCGCACGATATCGTTGATCGAGATGTTGACCGAGATGTCGACGTCGTATTCCATGACGGCGTCGGCCGACTTCCTGAGGATGAAATCCGTCAAATACTGGTAGAAGCCGGTCGACTTCGCGACGCCGAGGTACGGATAGATCGACTCGTAGGTTCCGTCCTGGCGGCGGATGCGGAGCAGGGCCTCGTACCAGGCGATGCCGCTGCCGTCCGAGTTGAACACGGGCTGAAAGACCGCCCGGAAGGCCCGGTTCTCCCGGTTGTTTATGAGTTCGGTGAAGCGGATCACGTACTGGTAGGCGCTGTCCCGCTCGTCGTTCCCGTCCTCGAACACGGTTATCACGGAGTGTCCGCGCTCGGCCTTCTTGAGGGCGACGTCCGCGCGGGAGAAGGGGGCGTCATGGTCGCCCGGCGCCACGATGGCCGCGCCCACGCGATAGACGAGCTTGATCCGGTCCCGTTCCCAGGGAAGGGACTCGAGCTCGAGCGACTTGACGACGTCGCTGAGGCACTGGGCCGCGTCGGCCACCGTCGTCCCCGCGCGGGCGTCGATGAGCAGCCCGTACTCGTTGTACTTGAGCTGGTAGGTGCGGTACCTGAAGCGCGGCTGGTACTTGAGGAGCTTTTGCGAGGCGAACTGCGAGATGACGTCCGAGAACTCGTACCCGAACAGGGCCACGAGGTCGCTGAAGTTCTCGATCTTGATGATGGCGAAGATATAGGCGCTGTCCCGCCTGATGCTGTGCGACAGCACGTCCTTGTTCGGAAGGCCCGTGGTCGGGTCGAACATGAGAAGGTCGGTCAGCCGCCCGACGAGGGCCTCCTGCCAGCGCTCGGAAAACCATGCGAGCAGGAAGAGAAAGAGCGAGGCCGCCAGGGCAATGCCGAGGTCGCCGACCGGCAGGACCGGCGCCAGGGACGGCGTAATCCCCGCGCCCTGCAGGGCCCAGGCGAGGAGGACCGCGGCGACGGAGGCCGCGTACCAGCCGAGGCCCCGCTGGGTGCCGCGCAGCTGGACGCAGAGCACCGGGCACGCCGCGAACAGGAGTATGACGGCGAGCGGCCAGCCGGACACGTGGAGGATCGCGATGAGACCCAGGGGCATCTG
>LVBL01000100.1 GCA_001604405.1 Spirochaetales bacterium Spiro_10 | reverse complement strand
CGAGGTGACGGGCGGGTTTTGGGCGGGCTTCGACGAGGCGGGCCCGCAGCTGCCCTCGGGATCTTTCGACTGGCGCGAGGCGGGAGGCCGTCTCGTCACGCCTGAGAATCCCGACTGGCTCGTCGCCTACCCCGTCCTGCAGGCGCAGGGTCTCGGAGGGCGGGGCCGCGTATGGATCGACGACCTTACCGTCGAGTCATCGGAAGACGGTGGAAAGACCTTCCGCGTCGTCGGTACCGCCCCGGGTTCGAGCTTGAACGGCTGGGGCTTCTGGTCGTCTGACGGCAGCGGATCCCATTCCCTGAGCCGCCCCAGGGGTTCTTCCTCGTCAAGGGTCTCCGTCGAGGGAACGAAGTCCGACGCGAACGTGACATGCACCGCCCTGCCCATAGTCCTCAAGCCGGGAACCGCCTACCGGATAACCGGAAAGGCCAGCGGCAGGGACGTCGCACCCGGAGCGGTTGTCCGCCTCCGGCTCGACTACCATTCCGGCGCGTCGGTCTCCGCCTGGAACCGGAAATACCTCGAAAACGCGATACGGTCCTACGTCGACTACTCGCGGAAGCGCGGCATGCCGCTCTATCTCGGGGAATTCGGCGTCGCCGCCGACGCCTTCCGGGAAAACCGGGGCGGCACCGCGTGGATCGAGGACATGCTCGACCTGCTCGTGACGAACGACATCAGCTACAACTACCATACGTGGAAGGAAAGCCCGTTCGGAATCCACCAACACGACGACGGATACGCGGATCCCGCGCGGATGAACAAGCCGCTGGCGGAGACGCTCAAGCGGCTGCAAACCGCCACGCGGCCATGACGAAGGCCGACATTGAGGGATGGGTCCGCGAGTACGGGCCTCTCGTCTTTGCCGTGTGCGCCAAGGTGCTGAGGGACCGCGAGTCCGCTTCCGACGCGAGCCAACGCGTCTGGGAAATCGTGGTTCGCAACGCCGGATCCTTTCGGGGACACAGCAAGCCGGGCACGTGGATTTACTCGATAGCGTACCGCGAGGCACAACGGGCCGCGAAAAAGGAAAGGCGCACGCGCTACCGGGAACTGCTTCATGCCTACCGGGAATCGGATTGGCGGCCGGTTCCCGCGAAAAGCGACGACGCGTCGGCGCACCGGTGGCTTTCCGAAAAATGCGACAGCTGCCTTACGGGGGTCATCATGACGCTCCCGTTCAAGGCGCGCATGGTATTCACGTTCCGCTACATCCTCGACCTTCCGTTCGGGGAGATCGCGGATATTACCGGCATGCGGGAAGACGCCGTCCGGCAATCGGCGGCGCGGGCGCGAAAGACGCTCGCGGGTTTCCTCGAAAACGAATGCGGTATATTCCGGCCCGCGACCCCGTGCCGGTGCGGTCTCGAGGCATACCTTGACCGTGCTTCGTTCCGGGCCGACATGCTTGCCCTGCGGACGATAACGCGCATCGCGCGCGGGCTTCACGATGCGGGATTCCCCTTGCCCGCTCTCGGCTACTGGGAATCTATACAGAAAATGTGTCACAAAACCGCCGCCCCGACCCTCTAATTACGCATCACGCGAATTGGAGGGTTGTATGACGTCCATTATTTCAAGGTTGTGCCTATTCGGGGCGGTAGCGGCGTTTGCGTCATGTGCAAGGCAGGTCGATCACTCGACTGAGACGGGAAAGTCGCTATTCCCCCATGCGGGGGTTTCGCCGTCAAAGATCCTGTTTACCGGGATCAAACCAGAAACACTGAAGCTTAAGGGTTTCGACGACATCAGGGTCAGGCTCTACGCCGTCAAGGTGAGCCCCGCGTACACGGCGCGCGGATATCTCTTTACGAACGGTTCGCGCTCGCGCAAGAACGCGGGCAACCGCATCCTCTTCGGACACTGGCTCGGCGGGATTCAGCATGTCGACAGCAGCGAATGGGAGTTTTTCGCCGAGGCCGCCTCCTACGCGCGCGAGGGACACGTCTGCGTCATCTCGTCGGGAAACTACCCATGGATGACATCCTCCACCGCCACGGCCGACGACATCCCCCTCGCGACAGGGCAGGTCAACGACTACCGCATCGCCCTCGACATACTCTTCTCCGAGTCTGACCGCCGGCCGGAAACGGCCATGGTGATCGCGCACGACTACGGCGCGATGTTCGCCATCATGACCGCCGCGGCTGACTCCCGCGTGGGAGCCGCGGTTCTCATGGCACCAGTCTCCCGTTTTTACTCATGGAACATGATACTGAGGGCCATTCCAGCCGGAAAGGTCATGGACGACTACCAGGCGGCAATGCTGCCCTATGATCCCGTATCCGTCATAGGAACGGTAACCGTTCCCCTGCTGTTTCAATACGGTAAATCGGACCAGTTCGTCAGCGTCTCCGACGCGGAAACCCTGATGGCCGCGGCAACACTGTCGGAAAAGGACGTACGCTGGTATCCTGCCGGCCATAATCTCAACCGCTACGAGGCCGCGAGCGTCGACCGGAAGGCCTGGGTGGATGAAATGTTCACCAGGTGGGATAAGTCCGGCATGTAGGAGATACGGCCCGCTTGACGGGATGTCGACCGTGGGGTTAGTGTTCAAGAAAGACTGATCTCACGGAGGTTCTGTCATGCCTGACGCCGGGGAATATGGCGCGCTCTACGTCGCGTTCGGCGTGCCGTATCTCGCGATGGCGTTGTTTTCCGCTTCGACGCTCAGGAAAACGAATCCCGGAATGCCCATCCGCATTGTCTCGAATGTCGCCGTCAACCCAGCGGATATCCCCTTTTGGGACGCGACGAGGGATTCCCTCGTCGTCCTTCCGCTCGAATCCCGCGATAACCGGCACGTAAAGACATCCGCCGTCGACCACTCTCCTTTCGCGAAAACCGTCTATCTTGATTGCGATACCTTCGTCAACGGCGATTTGAGCGACGGGGCGCTCCTCCTCGACTACTTCAACATCGGATTCCGCGGCGAGACGGACCCGCCTCCGTGCGACGCGCCGGTCATTCGCAGTTATCCGGTCAAACGCCTTAACCACTGGAATAGCGGAGTATTCCTGTTCGACAAAAGCCCCGAAGCCCGCGATTTTTTCCGCAGGTGGAGAGAGGGGTACGCCCGCTTCGGCGTGGAGTTTGACCAGGTATCGCTGGTGGAGGCGATCTTCACCTCCTCCGCGAGGATGTATCCGCTCGAAGGCCGATGGAACCACATGTCGTTCTACTCGCTCCGCGACCCGCGGCTGAACCGGAACGCGAAGGTCGTGCATTATACCTCGCGAATCGGGTACGCGGTCGAAAGGGAACTGTACGCGCAATGCCGCCATCTTCCGGGCGTTCCGGGCGCGCGGGCGCAAGTGCGCGCGTTCATCGAGATAAAGCGCCGGCACAGGAAAAAGAAGCTCGGCGCGTTGAGATTCCTGAAACTGAGGCTGCTGTGGCTCATTCACCCGTAGAATCAGGAGAGCGGCAGACGCGGCCTATATCAGTGACGTTCGTGGTCTTTGAGTTCCCCTCGGTTTCGCAGACGTTCATCGCGTTGCAGATCGGCGAACTCGTCGCGCGCGGTCAGCGGGTCGTTATCGCCAATCTGGGAAATCGTGGAGACCGCTCGTACCTGCCCCACAACCTTCAGGACGCCTTCCCGTCCCTTGAAATCATCAACTCTCCGTATGTCGAAAGAGGCGTCTCAAAGTCGCGGAGGCGAAGGCTTTTGGAAGTCCTCTTCACCAACGCGATCCGGAACCCCCTGCCTACCCTGAAAACGCTCGGACTTCTGGCGGACAGAAGAAATCATGCCGCCTTCAAGGCGGTTCATTCCGACGCGTTCCAGTTCCGTTCCGCCCCGTCCACGGATATCGTCCACTGCCAGTTCGCGACCATAGCGGCACGCTACGAACGGCTGTTACGGTACGGCTTCGTCCGGAAAGGAGCGACGAAACTCGCGGTATCGATTCGCGGGTATGATATCTCGGAAAAGTGCAACGTTGAGGGCACCGACTGGCGGACGCTGTTCGATTCGTTCGACCTCTTCCTGCCCGTGTGCCGCCATCTGGAGTCAAGACTCTGCTCGCTCGGGTGCCGCAAGCCCGTCGCGATCGCAAGGTCCCCGGTCAATACGGAGCGGCTCGGGACACTTCTCGCGGAGAAAAACGCCCGTGAAGGATCGACCGTGGACATAGTGTCCGTAGGCAGGCTCGTCGAGAAAAAGGGCATCGACACGGCGATCAAGGCGCTTTCGCTGGTGGCGAGCCGGCATCAGGAAACACGCTTCCGCTACACGATCGTCGGTGACGGCCCGCAACGCGACGCGCTTGAACGCCTGTCGGAGAGCCTGCGGCTCGGCGACCGCGTAACCTTCGCCGGGGCGATGACGACGGACGAGGCTTTGGAAGCCATGTCGCGGGCCGACATCTTCCTTGCCCCGTGCAGGACGGGGTCTGACGGAAACATCGAAGGCATTCCGAACGCTATCAAGGAGGCCCTCGCGCTCGAGATCGCGGTCGTGTCCACGACGCACTCCGGAATACCCGAACTCGTCGAGCACGGGGTCAACGGTTACCTCGTTCCGGAGAACGACCCCGACGCATTGGCATCAACGGTCCACAGGCTGATACGGGACCGTTCGGCCCGGGACTCCGTCGCCGCAAACTCGTCGAAAGCGGTTTTGGATACCTTTTCGCCCGGGAAGACGACCGAGGAGCTTCTTGCCCATTACGGGACGATTCTCTGAAGGCGATTCTGCGAAGCCGATTTGTTGAAGGCGGGCCCGGCAAAACAGGCGGGAAACCAAGCCATTTCGGGCAATCGTAAATAATCGTACGTTCCCGATAAGAAAACGCACCTTTTCGCCGGCTGCGGCCGGGCTCCGTAAAATGTCGCACAAAGTCGATAAGATACCTCATGTACTTCCCGCGCGATGTGCCCCACACTGAGACCAGTATGCGGCGTCGCCGCTCAATGCGTTGATTGGGGCATTACGTCAGGACTGCCTTGATCGCTTATTTTTTTTCTTTGCTCCATAAGGAGGCATTTATGGGCAAAAAAGTCATTTTCATGTTGGTCGCTCTTGCGGTACTGGGTCCGTGCGTTATGTTCGCGGGCGGAAAGGCCGATTCCGGCCTGATCAAGGTCGGCGTCATCAACAATCCCCCCTCCGAATCCGGATACCGCGCGGCAAACGTGGCCGACTTCGAGAAGGTATTCACGAAGGCAAACGGATACTCCGTCTCCACCTTCTACAGCCTCAAGAACGACGAGCAGCTGAACGCCGCCAGCCAGTTCATCACCAACGGCGTGGATTACATCCTTCTTTCCGCCGCCGCCACCGACGGCTGGGATTCGATGCTTACCAGGGCCAAGGAAGCGGGCATAAAGGTGTTCCTTTTCGACCGCATGATCAACGCGAAAGACTCTCTCTACGAAGCCGCCGTCGTTTCCGACATGGCCCAGCAGGGAAAGACCGCCGTCGCGTGGCTCAAGGCGCAGAAACTCCCGAAATACAACGTCATCCACATCCAGGGAGCCATGGGTAGCGACGCGCAGATCGGACGCACCGCGGCCCTGAACGCCGAGTTCGCCGCCGGAACGATGAAGAAAGTCGTCCAGCAGACCGCTACCTGGGACGAGGCCGAGGCGAAGAAGATCGTCGAGTCCGTCATCAACTCCAAGCAGCCCTTCAACGTCATCTACGCCGAGAACGACGGCATGGCGAAGGGTGCCGTCGCCGCCCTCGACGCGGCCGGTATCACCCACGGCGTCGGAAAAGACGTCGTCATCATGGGCTTCGACTGCAACAAGTGGGCGCTCCGCGAGCTCCTCGCCGGCAACTGGAACTATGACGGTCAGTGCAGTCCCTTCCAGGCCACGGTCATCGACGGCATGATCAAGACCCTCCAGTCCGGCGGAAAGCTTACCGCGAAGAAGGTCATCTCCGAGGAGAAGGGCTTTGACGCGAAGACGATCACCCAGAAGGACATCGATACCTACGGTCTCGGTGACTGATTGCCGCCGGCGGCTCGCCTTGCGGCGAATCGCCCCGGCCGCATGAACCCTGGCGCGGGAACGGCCGAGTAACGGCTTGCGCTTCCCGCGCTCTTTCGGGAGACCGTCCCTTCGGGACGGTCCCCCTTCTTGTTTTCTAAAAGACACAGTCAACAGGCGGTACATATCCAATGAATAACGACGTCGTTTTGTCCATGCGCGGGATATGCAAGACATTCCCGGGCGTACGGGCTTTGCAAAACGTTGATTTTACCCTTCGCAAAGGCGAGATACACGCCCTCATGGGCGAGAATGGCGCCGGGAAATCGACACTGGTAAAGGTCCTCACCGGCGTCTACGCGATGGACTCCGGCCGCGTCGCCATCTCCGGCGTCGACGGTGATTGCTCGATAAAGTCGCCGCAGGACGCCCAGAACCTGGGCATCAGCACGGTATACCAGGAAATAACGCTCTGCCCGAACCTTACCGTGGCGGAGAACATATATATCGGACGCGGATCGTACGCGTTCGTTAACGCGAGCGCGCAGGAGAAGAAGGCGGAGGAGATACTCTCCAAGCTCAAGATACCGACGAGCGCCTCCCGCCAGCTCGGAACCTGCTCCCTCGCCGTCCAGCAGATGGTCGCGATCGCGCGGGCGATCGACATGGACTGCAAGGTCCTTATCCTCGACGAACCGACCTCCTCGCTCGACGAGCAGGAGGTGGCCCTGCTCTTCTCGCTCATGCGCGACCTCAAGTCGCGCGGCGTCGGCATCATCTTCATCACCCACTTCCTCGAGCAGGTCTACGAGGTTTGCGACAAGATAACCGTGCTCCGCAACGGCGAGCTCATCGGCGAATACGGCGTGCAGGACCTGCCGCGCGTGCAGCTCATATCGAAGATGATGGGAAAGGAGCTCGACGAGCTGTCGGAGCTTCAAAACCGGAAGGCGTCGATATCGGGCGACGAAAACCCCGTCGTGTACGAGGCGTCCGGACTTTCGAGCGTCGGGGGGACAAAGCCCTTCGACTTCGCCATCCGCAAGGGCGAGATCAACGGCTTCACCGGGCTTTTGGGCTCGGGCCGGAGCGAAAGCGTCCGTGCCATTTTCGGCGCCGACCGCGTAACGGGCGGAACGGTGCGGATAAACGGCAAGAACGCCAGGATAACGAAACCGCGCGACGCCATGGCGCGGGGGATGGGCTATCTGCCCGAGGACCGGAAGCTTGACGGCATCGTCGCCGATCTTTCCGTACGGGAAAACATCATACTGGCGTTGCAGGTGCTCAAGGGCTTTTTCAAGCCGTTCTCGAAGGCGGAGGCGGAGGCCTTCGCGGACAAGTACATCAAGATGCTGGGCATAAAAACCGCGTCTGCGGACACGCCGATCAAGTCGCTTTCGGGCGGTAACCAGCAAAAGGCCATTCTTGCCCGCTGGCTCCTGACGAACCCGCAATACCTGATGCTCGACGAGCCGACGCGCGGTATCGACGTCGGAACGAAAGTCGAAATACAGAAACTCGTGCTCAAGCTCGCGGAAGAAGGCGTGAGCGTCACCTTCATATCGTCGGAAATCGAGGAGATGCTCAACACCTGCTCGCGCCTCATCGTCATGCGGGACCGCAAGATCGTGGGCGAACTCAAGGGCGGCGACTTGACGCAGAGCAAGATCATGCACACCATCGCAGGGGAGGCCGCGCAAAATGGTTAAGTCACTGAAGAAACTCTCCGGCTCGCAGCTCGTAATTCCGCTGTTCGCGCTCTTCCTGGTCATCGCTTTCAACCTGATACGCGATCCGGCCTTTTTCTCCGTAAGCATCATCAAGAACAACTTCGGAAACATGGTCCTGTCGGGCAACCTCGTAAGCATCCTGCACGGAGCCTCGGAGCTTGCCGTATTGGCGATCGCCATGACGCTCGTGACTTCGGCGACGAAAGGGCAGGACATCAGCGTCGGCGCCCTCGCGGCGATCGCGGGCAGCGTCTTCGTCCGCGTGCTTCGCGGCGGCGAGATCAACCTGCAGGTAATCCTCCTCGGATTCGTCGCCGCCTGCGTCGTGGCCGTGATCTTCGCCCTCTTCACGGGCACGCTCGTCTCGCTCTTCAACATCCAGCCGATGATCGCCTCGCTCATCCTCTTCACGGCCGGGCGGCCGATAGCGTACTGGATAAACGGAGGGGCGACCCCGACGGTCGAAAATCAGATGCTGACGTACATCGGAAGCTTTTTCCCGGGCATCCCGATCCCGAGCCCGATCCTGATCGTCATCGTCTTCGGGATACTGGTCACGCTCGCGCTCAGGTTCACCAACCTCGGCCTCTATACGCAAACGGTCGGCATCAACGAGCGCGCGGCCCGGCTCAACGGAATAAACCCGGTGTTCATCAAGCTTTTGGCCTTCGCCATGATCGGCGTTTGCGCGGCAATCGCGGGAAGCATCAACGTATGCCGCATCGGACTTATCAACCACGAGACGATCCTCATCGACATCGAGATGGACGCGATACTCGCCGTGGCTATCGGCGGAAACGCGCTGAGCGGCGGAAAGTTCAAGCTCGCGGGCTCGGTCATCGGCGCGTATATCATCCAGGCGCTGACCATCACCCTCTACGCGATGCGGGTCTCCTCGACGGCGGTAAAGGCCTACAAGGCGGTCGTCATCATCGCGATCGTCGTTCTGGGATCTCCGGTAGTCCAGCACTACGCGGCGCGGCTCCGGAACCGGCTGTTCGGAAAGACTATGACCGTTACGGAGACAAACTGACATGGCGAACACAACCACAAAAAAACCGCATGAGCCGATTTCAAGCACCGCGCTCCTTCTGACCATCACGGTCTGCTCATTTTTCGCGATGTATCTCCTGGCCATGGCGATCTGGGGCGGCGGATTCCTCAACCCCCAGCAGTTCTTCGACATCTTCAACAACAACTCGTATCTGATCGTGATAGCCTGCGGACTCTCCGTCGTGATGATAGCGGCCG
The DNA here is from genome assembly GCA_001604405.1 of Spirochaetales bacterium Spiro_10. Classification (GTDB taxonomy): domain Bacteria; phylum Spirochaetota; class Spirochaetia; order Treponematales; family Treponemataceae; genus Teretinema. The sequence goes on along the minus strand of LVBL01000100.1, from coordinate 3,219 downwards.
GCATCGACATCTCCGTCGGGGGCATGATCGCGCTCATAACCATGACCTGCGTAGTCTACATCGAGGACGCGGGCGGAGGCGTGGCGGGTTCCATGCTCATTGCGCTCGGAATCGGGCTCGCGGCGGGCGTGATCCAGGGATACCTCGTCGCGTATCTTAAAATCCAGCCCTTCATCGTCACGCTCGGCGGGATGTTCTTCGCCAAGGGCATGACGACGATCGTGAGCGCCCAGCCGCGAACCATCACGAACGAGGCCTTCCTCGCGCTCAAGGATCTTCGCATCGTCATCCCCGGACTGGGAACCTACGGCAAAACGGGAAATTTCATCCCGGTCAGGATCGAGCCGGGAGTCATCATCGCGCTCGCGGTCGTCGCCCTCGTTTGGGCGGTGTGCCGATGGACCCGCTTCGGCCGGAACCTCTACGCGGTCGGCGGCAACAGCCAGAGCGCGCTCATGCTCGGCATCAACGTGCGCCGCACGAGCTTCTTCTCTTACGTGCTGTGCGGACTCCTTGCCGGTATCGGCGGATACATCTACCTTCTGCACACCGGAGCGGGGAACGCCTCGAACGCGACGGCCGCGGAAATCCAGGCGATCGCCTCGTCCATCATCGGCGGCACGCTCCTCTCGGGCGGCGTCGGCAGCGTGATCGGAACCCTCTTCGGGGTGCTTTCGCTCAAGACGATCAACAACATCGTAATCGCCTCGGGCCTCCGGGAACCGTACTGGCAGAGCATCACCACGGGCCTCATGCTCTGTTTCTTCATCCTCATGCAAAGCGTGATACTCAGCGTCCGTAAAAAACGCGGCATCGGAACGTAAGGGGAGACGCCTCTCAGGGCCGCGTCATACCGCTACGGACGGAATTGCGCGTATCACGGGAGGGCGGGTCGATGTCCTCGCCCGACGGTTGGCGCTTATCAGGGAACGGAAAGCGAACAATCTGCACGCCAAAACGGTCGAGACCCCTCGCCCCGCCCCGGTCGCTATAGTGAATCCCCGTTCCGTCTGGAGAGCCATGGAGCGCGGCCCGGGGAGCGGGCTTCCCTTTTGCTAGATTACTAGACGCGGCCTCCCCTGGCTACAAATCTTTGCGATCGCGCGGGGAACACGACGACGATCAAGCATTTCGAGTTACGATCAGCGATCAGAAGCGGCGCGATCGCAAAGGATTTTTCGCCACCCCTGCGAGCTAATAATTAATGCAGTAATATAAATATTAACCAAGTTTGATTAACAATGAATCGATGCTATTCATTTCTTACCGGTCCAGACAAGCGATACCAAGTATTGTCTTTTCCAAACATAAACCCACCTTCTATATCTTTGCATTCTATCCATAGTTTATCATTACTAATAAAATGTACAAAAATTGAAAATTTTTTGCCAGAGTAGAAATTTTTTTTTCCAATAACTAATTGAATAGTATCCAGAGAACTCATTTTTTTATCATATATTGTAAACAACCCATCACCAGGTAATAATACAATTGCATTTGAGAGATCAACATCGAACGATGTATTGGGGATTGTAACTGCCTTTCCCCAACTATACTCTGTACTTGATCTTCGCGAACTTTTTAGATATTCCGGATCATCAACCCAAGTTCCATCAATTGTGTCAATATTGTATTCAACCTTGATCTGTGCACTCAAGATGATAAAACTTGACAAAAGCAAGAATAGAGTACGAAACACACTATTTAGAATACACATAAACCTTCCTCCATGTTTTCGTTTTACCGCCTGTATTACCAGGATTAAATATACTGTTTTTATTAATTCCACCTGTTATATAATGATAACCAGTACCCCATGAGACACCAAGTCTATATCCTATTAATACAGAATTACCGGATTTTTTTCATCTATCGCATGTAGTATAACATCAGTTCCATGCTCATTCTTTACGCTTATCACTGTGCTGCTTTCTGTTTTCGACGCCAAGATCGCCTTGTTAAGCCTATCGACTATATCTTTCTCAGTTGCAGCGATATAACCATCAACTACGCCTGTATAATACTGTGAAGTTGCGTTTACATATTTCCCGATTTCAAATAGCTTTGAAACACTGTCGAAGCGTGCAGAACTAAGTACTATCTCTTTCCCCACTGTATATTTATTGCTTGATTCATCCCATGCTGAACCAAGCAATGCCTGAGCCTGATCCTCATCCATGCCGAACCACTTAGCAATGTTGCCAGAATTAGAGAGATCGGAATCAGCCTTTAAAACACCTTTCCCAAATTCTGTCAGATCAAGATCTTTTTTCCCATCACTAACTAGCGTTCCATCCTTCTTCAACTTCCAATAATCCCCACTGCTGTCGTACGTCCCATCCACATACGACGCGAACTCTCCCAGGTTCTTGTTCTCGCGGGCCTTGTTGAGCATGACGAGGTCTTTGGCGAGATTCGCGTCGCGGGAGACTAAGTCCCCCATGAGCGAGGCATAGCGCGGGTCGTGCATCATCCGCTCGGTCATGAGTGTGTGGGCGTAGGTTGCCACCTGCGTTTCGCCTGAGTTGTCGGCCGTCGTGACGCCGTCCCTATGCGCCTCGTGCTGCAGCGTGATCCCCATGCTCATCTGCTCCTCGCTCGTCATCCCCTCATGATACCCCGCCAAGTATACCACGCGTTGGCCGTTTTCGGTAACGGTTTTGCCCCGCGCCCCGGCGGGAAGGCTTCCCGATCCCGCAAGAAGCGTTTCCCGCGAGATGATCTGGTCGAGTTGCTTGAGCGCCGCCTGATCCCCGAACCCGTATTGGCTTCGAAGGGCTGTCGCGACGTCCATGTTGTTTCTCCAAGCCGCATCCTCGATATTCCTGTTCATTTCAAGATGCTTGAACCCGTTCATTACACCGTTGATCGTACTAAAACTCACGTCCGTCCCGCTCATCCCGAAGTTCATCCCGAACCCGTCCTTCCCGAGATGAAGCTCCATGAACCCCGTCCCGCGAATGCTTGCAACGTTGAACGTCGCGTTCCCGGTCATCCCGTACGTCACCCCGGCGCCCACCATACTGCCCATCACTCCATTAAACCGCTGAATGCTCGCGGTGTCAAACGTAAAACCGTTGAGAGCGGTACTATTCGCGTCGGTCATATTCCATTCACCAAGCTGGCCCGACACGAACTGCCCCGCCATTCCGGCGGCCACGCCGGCCATGGCACCCTCGCCGAAGGCTCCTTCATTGAAGCCGCGTTCGTTGAAGAAAT
>LVBL01000099.1 GCA_001604405.1 Spirochaetales bacterium Spiro_10 | reverse complement strand
GCCGAAAGGGCGTCAACCTCTTTCTTGAGCCTCATGATCGGGCCGGGGCACTGCAGGCCGCACGCGTCGATCTCGAGCGTCTTTCCGGCGCTTTCGCGCGGGCTTCCGTCGTCGGTCGCCTCGCCCACCGGACGGGTAACCGTTTCCGCGAAGACTCGCGTTCCCGACGCTCCGGCGGCGAGCGGGGTTCCGGGCGCGGCCGGTGCCGCAGGCCCTCCCGTTCCGCCCGCGAGCAGGGCGAGCTCGGCCGTGGCCTGCGCCCAGGTTTTGTAGCCCCCGGTCAGGTTCGCGACGTCGGTCCACCCGTTTTGCCTCAGTACCCGTTCCGCGAGATATCCTCGCAGTCCGATCGCGCAGTTGACGACCACCGGCCGGTCGCGCGGTATCTCCGAAAGGCGGGCGCGCAGCTCGGTGTGCGGAACGTTGACGGAGCCGGGCATGGAGCCGAGTGAGTATTCGTCGTTCGTGCGCACGTCGAGGAAGAAGGCTCCCCGGTCGCGCCACGCGCCGACTTCCTTCCAGGAGATGGTTCGGGTCATGCCGTCAAGCGCGTTCTCGGCTATGAAGCCGACCATGTTGACCGGGTCCTTGGCGCTCGAGAACGGCGGCGCGTACGCCTGCTCGAATTCCGCGAGGTCGTGAACCGTGCCTTCCTTTCCGATAAATGCCGCTATCACGTCAATGCGTTTGTCGACTCCGTCCCAGCCGACCGCCTGCGCTCCCCAGAGCTTTCCCGATTCGGGGTGGTAAAGAATCTTGAGGGCGATCGGGAATGAGCCGGGATAATACCCCGCGTGGCTTCCCGCGTGCGTCACCGCCTCGGCGTACGGAAGGGCCGCGCGCTCGAGTGCCTTGGATGAAAGCCCAGTCGCGGCGACCGTGAGGTCGAATACCTTCGCGACGCTCGTGCCGATAGAGCCGCCGTAGGCCTTCGTGTCCCCGCGCACCACGTTTTCCGCGCACAGGCGCGCCTGCTTGTTCGCCGGTCCCGCGAGCGGTATCGTGAGGCCCGAGCCGGTGAGGGGACTCGGGAATTCTATCGCGTCTCCCACCGCGCGAATCGACGGGTCAGAGGTATTGAAGTAACGGTCGACCCGGATCGCGCCGTTCGGCGCGAGTTCGAGGCCCGCCTGCTTCGCGATCGCCGTATCCGGGCGGACGCCTATTGAAAGGATCACGAAATCGGTCTCCAGGACAGAGCCGTCGGCGAGGGTGACGTCGAGCGTCGTGCCGCGGCGCGTAAAGGAGGCGACGCCGTTTTTAAGGCGGAGATCCACTCCCTTTTCGCGCAGATGGCCGTGCACGAGGGCCGCCATGTCGTAGTCGATGACCCCCATTACCTGGTCTATCGCCTCCACGACCGTAACGGCGAGACCGCGCTCGCGCAGGGCCTCCGCCATCTCGAGTCCGATGAAACCGGCTCCCACGACGACGGCGCGACGGGTCGGCGCATGGTCGATGACGTCCTTGATGCGGTCTATGTCGGTTACCGACCGCAGCGTCAGTATCGCGGGGTCCTCGATTCCGGGAATGGGCGGGCGAATAGGGGAGGCACCCGGGCTGAGTATGAGGGTATCGTAGGGCTTGTCGAACTCGGCCCCGGTCGCGAGGTTCTTGACCCGAACCACCTTGGCGCCTCGGTCTATGGACACGACCTCGTGAAGCGTTTTCGCCTCCACGTTGAGCGATTCGCGGAATTTCTCCGGTGTCATCACGAACAGGCGCGAGCGCTCGGATATGACGCCGCCGGCGTAGTAGGGAAGCCCGCAGTTCGCGAAGCTGATGTGCTCCCCGCGCTCGTACATCGTTATCTCCGCCGTCTCGTCAAGCCTTCTCAGTTTTGCCGCCGTTCCGGCGCCGCCCGCGACGCCTCCAACCACCACGTATCGCTTCATTTCCCGCCTCCTTGGGTAAACGCGAGATCCCGGGGGATCTCTATCTCAGCACAGCTGTATCGTTCTATGAGCTTCGATCCCTCGTCCGTCAGCGAGACGGTAAGGCTTCGTCTGTCCTCGTTCGAGAGCCGTCGC
>LVBL01000002.1 GCA_001604405.1 Spirochaetales bacterium Spiro_10 | reverse complement strand
CGCCAAGGGCTCCTCCGACAAGCTCGGCCAGGTTTGGATGAACATAATACGGAACGCCGCGCAGGCCATGGACTTCAAGGGGGAACTCGTCATCAGGACGGCGGTCAAGGACGGGCGTGCCGTCGTTTCGTTCGTCGATTCCGGGCCAGGGATCCCCGCCGAGGCGCTTCCGCGGATTTTCGATCCCTTTTTCACCACAAAGCGCCAGGGCGAGGGGATGGGCCTCGGTCTTGACATCTGCCGGAAGATAATCGACGCGCACGGCGGCGATATCCGGGTCGAAACCGAGCCCGGGCGAACGGCCTTTCACGTAAGCCTTCCGTCGATTTGACAAGAAGCCGGGCAGGGATGAAACTATGGGTATGACCGACCAGAAAAAGGCCATTTTGTGCGTCGACGACGAGATGATCATACTCCTGTCGCTGATTCAGGAGTTGCGTGGGGCCTTCGGAGACGAGTACGTGTACGAAAAGGCGACTGACGCGTATCGGGCGTACGAGATTATCGACGAGCTCTGTCTTGAGGGCATCAAGCTCATCCTTGTCATAGCCGACTGGCTCATGCCCGGCATCAAGGGAGACGAATTCCTCGAGACCGTCCGCGGCCGCCACCCGGACGTGCGAGCCGTCATGGTTACCGGGCACGCCGACAGCGACGTGATCGAGCACCTGCTTTCCTCCGGGTGCGTATGCGACGTGCTCGAGAAACCGTGGGACCACGAGCGGCTCGTCGCGGCCGTCCGGAACTGCGGACCCTGCCGCCCGGGGGCGAAATGAAACGCCATCACATCGTTTGCGTCGACGACGAGACCATCGTCATACAAAGCCTCAAGCGCGAGTTGGCGCAGGACCCGCTGATCTCGACCCTGAGCGTCGATATCGCCGACTCGGGCCCCCGCGCCCTCTCCCTCGTCGAGGACATCCTCTCGGACGGCGACGAAGTCCCCCTCATACTTTCTGACCAGCGCATGCCTGTCATGAACGGGGACGAATTCCTCATCAGGGCCCGCGCCCTGAGTCCCGCCACGCTCTGCGTGCTCCTGACGGGCTTCGCGGACCTCAACGCCGTCGTGAACCTCGTGAACCGGAACGCGCTCTATCGCTATCTGTCGAAACCCTGGGACCGGAGCGACCTCATCATGACGGTCAAGGAGGCGTATCGCGCGTGGAAGCGCGAACGGGTCATCGAGGAGCAAAACCGGAAGATCGAGCATCTGACGATGGCGATGGTGACCGCGCTCGAGAGCACCAACTTCTATTTCGACGAGGAAACGGGGAACCACATCAAGCGCATCTCCCTCCTTTCCGAGTACATCGCGCGAGGCGCGGGCTTCGACGACAATTTCGTGAAGCTGGTAAAGATGTATTCCCCCCTGCATGACATCGGCAAGGTCGGGGTCGGCAAGGAACTCCTGCTCAAGCCGGGCAAGCTTACCCCGGATGAGTTCGAGCACATCAAGGACCACGTGCGCATCGGCTACCGGATTCTGGACAACTCCGCGATCGATCCGATGGCGAAGAACATCGTGCTCTACCATCACGAGAAATGGGGCGGCGGCGGGTACGTCGAGGGCCTCTCCGGGGAGGACATCCCCATCGAGGCGCGTATCGTCTCCATCGCGGACGTGTACGACGCCCTCGTGAGCGAGCGGGTATACAAGCCCGCCTTCAGCGTCTCCGACTCGCTCGACATCATCCGCAAGGAACGGGGCGTGAGTTTCGATCCGAACCTGACCGACATCTTTCTCGCCGGGATGGAGGCGGGCGGGCGGGAAGGAAAATATCCCTTCCCGATGGGAGACTCATGAGAAACCGCGCGGTTCAGAGGACGATCCTTCTCGCGATCTCGCTCGCGTTCCTGCCGTCCGCCGTCCTTTTCTCCCAGGCGGGAGAAAGCCGGCGCGAAGTCGTGAGGATCGGCATCTTCGAGCTTGCGCCCTTCATGATGGAAGACGCGGATGGTACCGCGGGCGGCGTCGCGGCGGACTTCTGGAGGGAATACATCGGTCCCGCGATGGGCGTCGACGTGGAGGTCTCCGGGCCCTATCCCATCCCGCGCCTGGAAAAGATGCTCGAGGACGGCGATGTCGACGTGATTCCCTACATCACGAGGATACCGGCGCGCGAGTCGCGCTTTCTCTATCCGTCGGCGGAGCTCATGAAAATATCGGCGTGCATCGTCGTGCGCCGCGACAGCCCGCTTCTGCGCGTGGAAACCCCGGGCGACCTCTACGGTCTGCGGCTGGGATTCATCACAAGCGCCTATATACCCAAATTCGTGCAGGACGAGCGGATCTCGATCGAATTCGTGACGACCATCGACTTCAGGCAGACGAACCATCTCAAGCTGATGGCCGGCCGGGTCGACGCCCTGCTGGACATCAACTACGTTTCGTTCCTCTATGACATGAACCGACGCGGGTACCTGCAGGATATCCGCGTCATTCCCATCCCGTCCGACCAGGTGCCGATATACAGCCTTTTCGCGGCGTCTCCCCGGGGGCGAGATCTTCGCGCCCGGTTCGAACAGGCCCTCTCCCAGGTGCCAAATGACGCCTTCGACAGGATTACCGGCCGGTACGTGAGCACGGGAAGATAGGGCAGGGAGCCCCGGCGCTTCTCCCCAAGACGCCTTCTTTTCTGTATACTGCGCGGCATGGACAGTATGAAACACCTTCGATCCGGCGCCTTTCGCGCCGTCCGGCACGCCCTTGGCCTCGCGGTATGCGCCCTTGCCGCGACTCTTTCCGGATGCGCCCTCAAGCCAACGACCGACGTGGGCTTTGCCTTCATGCCGGGAGAGATTCCCGCCTTCAACGCCGCCGGCTTCGACAACAACGCCCCGGCGCCCCTGTCGCCCCCCGGCGGCGTCGTCTACGTCCGGGCGATCAGGGCCGTTCGCGGCCGCGGGGCCGTAGAGACGACCCTCGGGCCCTTCGCGGTGACCCCGGGCCAGACCTTCGTTCCCGAGGGACTTCAACCGGGGCTCTACCGGTACCTCGCGCTGTACTATGCCCCCGAGGCGCTCGACCCCTCCGCGGTTTCAAGGCTCCCGCTTCCCGGGGAGAACCGGGCCGCCTTTTGGGAGGAGGCCTCCGCGCCCGCGGTATCCCGCGACATCCTGAACGACTCGGGCGCCGTTGCCCTGTTCGCCGACCTGAAGGTCAGGCGTTTTCGGGCGAACCATCTCGAGGCGGCCCTCGTTCCGCTGACCTCCGAGCTCTTCGCGGCCCGGGACGGAACCCAGCCCGCGTGTCCCGATACCGGCGGCGCCGTGCGGAAACGCTTCATCATGCTCGAGCCCGGCACGACGGGCTCCCTCTACGTAATGCTGACCAATTTCGACGGCGCGGGGATTACGTACGCGGGGACCGTCTCGCTCTACACGGCGTCCGGCGGCTGCGTCGAGACGAAGAACCTCAACCGGCCCATCACGCCCGATTCTCCCGAGTCCCTCCTGTTCACGATGACCGGCGACGAGCGGTTGTACCTCTACGTCGAATACGTCGCCGCGGGGAATCGCCCCCTGGGGTTGTTCTTTTTCTAGCGGGCGGCCGGGCTGCGTTCCGATCCCCCTGACGGGTTTTTTTCCCTTGCCCGGCGGGCCGGATTCGGGTACTATGGCGCACTATGGAATTTACCCAAGAACTGATTGACGGCCTCGTCGTGAACGAGGTCGCCATCCTCAAGAAGGTCGCCGGGGAACTGAAGATCCAGCCGTCCCAGGTTTCGGCCGTCGTCTCGCTCGTGGCCGAGGGATGCACGATCCCGTTCATCTCCCGTTATCGCAAGGAAAAGCACGGCTCCCTCGACGAGGTCCAGGTGCGCGACTCCGATCACCTCTTCAAGAGTTATCAGAATCTCGAGACGCGCCGCATAGAGATAGTCAGGGGAATCTTCGCGCAGGGCAAGCTCTCGGAGATTCTCTACCAAAACGTCATGAAGGCCGCGACGCTCGCCGAGCTCGAGGACCTCTGGGCGCCCTTCAAGAAAAAGAAGAAGACCCGCGGCATGCTCGCCTGCGAGCGCGGGCTCGAGCCGCTCGCGGACCTCATGGAAAAGGCGGACAAGGCGACGGTCGAGTCCGAGGCGCAGAAGTACGTCCGCGTCGACGCTGAGAACGCCGAGCTCTCGGTGCATACGGCCGAGGAGGCCATACAGGGAGCCATGGACATCATCGCCGAGCGCGTGGCCCAAGACCCGGGGAACCGCGCCGACGTTCGAGACTATTACATGAAGAGCGGGCAGTTCGTCGTGACCGGCGTCGGAGACGAGGCGGCCCAGAAGACGAGCGTCTACCAGATGTACTGGGACTACAAGGAACCCCTCAACCAGATCAAACCCCATCGCGTGCTCGCCATAAACCGCGGGGAACGGGACAAGGCCCTCGACGTCAAGATCGACGTCGACGTGGACGGGGCGATTGAGCGGCTCGAGCGCAAGTACACCGTCAACAACGACTGGTGCAAGGAGGCGATAGCCGACGGCGTCGTCCGGCTTCTTTCGCCCGCCGTCGTGCGCGAGATACGCTCAGACCTCTCGGACCGCGCGGACGACCACGGCATCGGGGTGTTCAGCGAGAACCTCAAGAACCTCCTCATGCAGCAGCCGATCAAGGGCACGCGCGTGCTCGGGGTCGATCCCGGCATCCGCACCGGAACCAAATGCGCGGCCCTCGACGAGACGGGGAAGTATCTCGGCAACTTCGTCATCTACCAGCACAAGGCCGCCGAGGGCGAGGCCGCGATCCTCAGGGCCATCAAGGACTACGACGTACAGCTCGTTGCCATCGGCAACGGGACCGGCACGCGTGAGGTGCAGGAGATCGTCGCGAAGGTAATCGCCGAGCATTGCCCGAACGTCCTGTACACGGTGGTGGACGAGGACGGGGCCTCCGTGTACTCCGCGAGCGACGTGGCGCGCGAGGAGTTTCCCGAGCTTGACCTGACGATCCGCGGCGCCATCTCCATCGGCCGCCGGCTTCAGGACCCCCTCGCCGAGCTCGTCAAGATCGATCCGAAGTCCATCGGCGTCGGCCTCTATCAGCACGACCTGAACCAGAAGAAGCTCTCCGAGATGCTCGACGAGGTCGTCGGCTCAGTCGTCAACAACGTCGGGGTCAACCTCAACACCGCGAGCTTCAGCCTTCTCAAATACGTCTCGGGCATCAACGGCACGCTCGCCAAGAAGATCGTCGCCTACCGCGAGGCGGGCGGCAAGATCCTCTCGCGCTCGGACATCATGAACGTGCCCGGCATGGGGCCGAAGAGCTTCGAACAGTGCGCGGGCTTCCTCAAGATTCCCGAGAGCGCCGACCCCCTGGACAACAGCTGGGTGCACCCGGAGAACTACGACGCCGCCCGCGTCGTCTACGAGATCGTGCAGAGGCGGGACGAGGTGACGCACGAGGTGCGCTCGACCCTCAAGGCGAAATACGAGATCGGTGACCAGACTATCAGCGACATCGTCGAAGAGCTCAAGAAGCCCAACCGCGACCCGCGCGAGGGGTTCCCGAAGCCCATCATGCAGAAGGGCGTCCTTTCCTTCGAGGATCTGAAAGAAGGCATGGTCGTAACCGGCAAGATCAAGAACGTCGTCGACTTCGGGGCCTTCGTCGACATCGGCATCAAGGAGACCGCGCTCTTGCATCTTTCCGAGATGAGCGACCGCTTCGTGAAGGACCCGATGGAGGTGGTGAAGGTGGGCGACGTCAAGGAGTGCCGCATCATCGGCCTTGACGCCGACCGCAGGCGCATCAGCCTTTCGTGCAAGACGCCCGGCGCGGCCCCGTCGCGCGCCGCGCACGACTCGCACGGGTCCGACGGCTCTGCCCGCGACGGCGCCCGGCGGGTCGTCGTGGCCCGCCGCGACGGGCCGGCGGCGCCGAGACCCGGTGCCGCCTCGCCGCGCCCTGACCGTGGCGACCGCAATGACCGGGGCAGGGACGCGCGCGGCCGCGAAGGACGCGATACCCGCGCGCAGGGCGGCTCGGACGACGGGATGACCTACAATCCCTTCGCCGAACTCCTGAAGGGACGGAAGTGACGTCTTCCCGCGGCGCGGCAGGGCGTGGCGCGGCCGCCCGCGGCGCGTCCGGCCGGCCCGCCGCGTTCGGGGGTCGCGACGCGGGCCGCCTTCTCGCCGAAGGACTTTCGGCCCTCGGCATCCCGGACGCGGACGGCGGCCCGTACGGGATGCGCGGCGCCGCCACCCTGATCCCGCTCCTCGAGCGCTACATGCGCGAGCTTGAGCTCTTCAACGCCGCCTTTGATCTCGTCGGCGCGGATACCCGCGCCGATCTCGTCGTCCGCCATCTGCTCGACAGCCTCGCGCCCTGGAGGCCCTTCCTCGCGGCGCTCGGCTCTCCGTCAGCGCCGTCCGGCGCCGCCGGGGTTCCGCCCGTCGTCGCCGACGCGGGCACGGGCGCGGGCTTTCCCGGCATACCGCTCGCGCTCCTTTTCCCGGGGATTTCGTTCACGCTCATCGAGCGCATGAGCAAGCGCTGCGCCTTTCTCGAGAACTGCCGCGCCTTTCTCGGGCTCGCGAACGCGGAAATCCTCGAAAGCGAGATAGAGCGCGCCCCGGGCGGCGCGCACGACGCCGTCGTCTTTCGCGCCTTCAGGCCGCTTGACGCGGCCATGTACCGGAGCCTTTCGGCGCTCACGCGTCCTGGCGGTTTTCTGGCTGCCTGGAAGGGACGCCGCGCGAAGATCGACGAGGAGATGCGGGGGATAGAGTCGTTGGCGGGCAGGTGGAGCGCGGAACCGGTCGTCGTGCCGTTTCTCGACGCCGACGAGCGTCATCTCGTGACGATCCGCCGGGCCGACCAGCCGCCGGGCTGACCATCCGTCGGGCTGACCAGCCGCCGAATCCAATGATCCGCCGGGTCGGTCAGTCTCCGGCGCGCGTCAGTTCGCCTTGAGCGAGACGCCCGTGTCCACCGAATTGAGTATCTTGTTGAGACGGTCCTTGTCGTAGAGGTCGATCGGCCGGCCCTCGGTGAAGCGCCGCGATTCCTCGGAGAACACCCCCGCCGATATGCATACGCCCTTTCCCGCCTTGAGGTCCTTTATGCGCGCGTGGAAGTCGCGGAGCAGAAGCTCGCCGACGGAGCCTTGCGAGCGGAAGAAGCGGAATATGACGACGTCCGACCACTTCGGCGTGTCGATCTCGCTGACGATGTCGGAGTAGTCCGCGAAGACCGAGATGTCGGTGATCTTGACCTTGGCGCCGGGGAAGAACTGCACGACTATCTTCCGGCACAGGGTGATGAAGTCGCTCTGGACCGCGAGCAGGTACACCTGCAGGTTCTTGTTCTGGTTCAGTTCCTGGTAACGCACGATGAGCGCGGCGGTGTCCTTGAAGCCGGGCGTCACGCGCTGGATCTCCTTGAGCACGGTCAGCGCCCGCGACAGGTCCTGCGTCTTTATGAGCGTCACCGCAAGCTTGTAGCGGATCTCGTTCGCGATGTCCTGCGGGATATTCTCGTGCTTGAGACCGATGTCGAAGTCGACGACGGCCTTGTCGTGCTGGTTCGTCTGGGCATGGATGATCCCTGCGTAGAGCGCGGACTGCGGCCCGAGTACGGGGTCCGGCCTGAGGTGGGAGAAGATCTTGAGCGCCCGCTCGACCGCGCCGGACTCGAAGAGGCATTCGGCCATCGCGAAGAGGGCCTCCTTGTCGTCGGGCGCGAGGTCTATCGCCTTTTTCAGGTACGCAAGCGCCTCGCGGTACCGGTGGGCCTTGTGAAGGCTGAACCCCATGTACCGCTGCGCGAGGACGTTCTCCCCGTCCGTGAGCATCGCCTGCTTCAGGAAGGGGATCGCCTTTTCGTAGTCCTTCTGCAGGAAGCAGATGTATCCCAGATTGTAGTTGACCTCGAAGTGGTCGCTCTTGAGCTTCCTGGCGAGCAAGAATCCCTTTATGGCCTCGGGCAGGCGGTTCGTCTTGACCGCGGCGACGCCCATGCGGAGGGAGCACTCGAATTCGTCGAGTTTCGGATTCGAGGGGGCGAGGTCGATCAGCACCTCGTAGATGGCATAGGCCTTGTCCCAGTCCTGTTCTTGATAATGGAGATTTCCCATCGCGGAAAGGCCTTCCGGATCGCGGGGATTCTGCGAAAGGCGTTTTGTCGCCTCCCGGATGACGGTCGCCCGATCCTTTCGTTTTTCCTTCCTCGGCCCCTTCTTTTCGCCCTTCTTGCCGATGAACGAAAGAAGCAGGATGGCAAGCGAGCTGATGATCACAACGAGCGCGATGGTGATACTTGGATTCATATATAAACCATTATGGGGCTTGATCTTTGGACTGTCAACAATTCGCGTTGACAAGGTCAATCATTGCGTACTACAGTAAAAGTAAGCAAATCCCGACACGAGGTGCGACCATGGCCGCTTCCATTGGCATTAAACTGGCCGACAGCAAGTTTTTCCCCGTCCTCGAGGAGGATTCTCCCGCAAGCAAGGTGCTCGAGCTCACGACGGTACGCGATGACCAGACGAGCGTCCAGATAAACCTCTTTCGGGGGGATGAGGATACCGTCGAGACCGCTTCTTACGTGGGAACCCTTATTATCGAAGACATTACCGCCCGCCCCGCCGGCGAGGCGACGATAGAGCTTACCCTGACGCTCGACGGCATGAACGAGCTTTCCGCCGAGGCCGTCGACCTCGACTCCGGCTCTCGCCAGGCCCTCTCGGTTTCCCTTGAAACCCTTGGCGGCGACGAGATGTATTCCCTTCCCGATTTCGACCTGACGCCGATCGAGGGTTCCCTCAATCTCGGCGCCGATCCCGAGCGGCGGAACGTGGTCGTCGAGGGGACAATCCCGGGCAACGCTCCGGAGGGGCTGTTCGATATGAATACCACTGAAGAGAAGAAAAACGGCGTGTTCATGCCGGCGTGGCTGTGCGTGGCGATCCTGGTCGTGGGCGTCCTTGCCCTCGTTCTTTCGCTGGTCGTGGCGGCCCGCGCCATGATGCTCGACCGGTCCCTTCGGGCCTCGGCCCCCGCGCAGCCGCAAACCGTGCAGTCTCCCGCCGTTCCGGCCGTCGAGCCCGCCCCGGTTTCCGAACCCGCTCCCGAGGAGATTACCCCGCCTCCCGCCGCCGAAACGTCCTCCGAACAGGCCGTCGCGGTTCCGGTCGAGACGCCCGAGCCCGCCGCTCCGGAGCCCGCGCCCCGCGCGAAGGACGTGAGATACAAGATCAAGTGGGGAGACACCCTCTGGGATCTTTCGGAGACCTATTATCGTAACCCCTGGCTGTACCAAAAGATTGCGAAACACAACAAGATACGGAACCCGAACCTCATCATCGCGGGAACCTACATCGAAATCCCCGCGAACTGAGCCGCGCGCGCGTCCCCGAGGACGCGCGTTCGCGCTCCTGGTTTCAATCCTCGCGACACTTCCGCTTTTTAACGCCTGCGGCGACGTCTCGGTATGGGACGAACCGGGCGGGCGCGTGCTTGCCCGGCTCGCCTCGCGCGACTATTCCTTCCTGGACGCGATCGAGACGCGACGCTACGGCGAGGTCCTCGCGCTCGGTCCCGAGGGCCCCTGGTACGTGGCGCGTCACCTCCTGCGGGCGGGCAGGGACGCCCAGGCTCGCGCCTTCCTGGAGCTGGGCGTCGCCCGGAGTCCCGAGCCCTTCAAGACCCTCTGCATGCAGGAGCTGATCGGCCTTGGCCCGGCTTCGGACCGGCTTGCGGCGACCGACGCCCTAGACCGCAACCCGTACCCCTTCAATCGCGCCTATCCCGCGCAAACCGAGTCCGCCCGTCTCGCGGCCCTTGTCGAGCTCGGGCGGTTTGACGATATCCCCGGAGGGCTCGCCGGCGTCATCCGCGAGCGGCCCTTCACCCCGGCCCTTGTCGGGGCGGTGACCGCCCTGACGGCCGGGCGGTCCGACGGAACGGCCCCCGTCCTGACGGACTCCCTCGCGAGGCTGGCCGCCGTCCGGATCGCGGCCTTCCGTCGCGACTTTCGGGGTGCCTGGGCGGCGTCGCGCGAATTCCTCGCCGCGGGCCCCTCCGTTCCCGCGCGCCCCGCGCTTTCGGATATCGGCCGCGCTGCCCTGTACGGCGCCGACGATCCGGCCGCAGCTGCCGTCGCCTTCGAGGCCCTTGAGGCCCGGGTTTCGGGCGAGGCGGCCTACATGTGCGCCTTTTACGCGGGCAGGCTGAGGGCCAAACAGGCCGAGCGCGTCGGCCCCGCGAGCGCGGCCGGAAAGGACGCCCTGTCGCGCGCCCGCGCGAGCCTCGAGCGGGCCGTCTCGTACGCGCCGGGCGGACAGGATCGCGACGCGGCCCTCTGGTATTTGCTTGAGACGCGGTCCTCCGAGGGAACCGCCGCCTATCTCGCCGCCTTTGCCCGGCTCGCGCCCTCATGGCATGACCGGGGCCGCCTGACCGGCATCGTCGATTCCCTGGTGGTGTCGCTCGCGCGCGCGCGCGACTGGAAGTCCCTTGCGCGCCTTGACGAACTGCTGCCTGACGGGGTTGACCCCGACCTTCGCGCGCGCGTCCGGTACGTGGCCGCCCGTTCGGGGGCCGTGCCGGAGGAGGCGCGAAACGCCGCCTTCGAGAGCGCGCGCGACGGGGATCACGATTCGCTCTATTACCGCGTTCTCGCGGGCGCGGCCCTCGGTCTTGACCCCGCATCCCCGCCCGTCACCAGGACGAACGGCCGTGCGGGCGCGCTTCCCGCCGACGGTCAGTCCGGCCTCGACGCCGATATGGCCGCCGTCTTGCGGGGCTTCGTCCGATGGGGCCTGCCGGGCGAGATGGCCTCCTTCGTGTCGGCCCGCAGGCCGGACTTGCCCTACGAGCTCGCGATGGAGCTTTCCGCGGCGCTTGCCGCCTCGGGCAATCATTCCGCGGCGCTCAGGATGGCCGTGCTCGGGATGCGCTCCCCGACGGCCGAGCTGACGGACGAATATCTACGGCTTCTGTATCCGAGGCCCTGGCGAGACGAGGTGGCCGAGGCGTCCCGCCGCCACGGAGTTCCCGAGTATCTGCTGTACGCCCTGATCCGCAGCGAGAGTTTCTTCGACGCGTCCGTCGTCTCGCACGCGGGGGCCGTCGGCCTCACCCAGCTCATGCCCGCCACCGCGGCGGACGTCGCCGCGCGGCTCAAGGTCGCCGACTACGACCTGACCGATCCCGCCACCAACATCGCCTTCGGGTCCTGGTATCTGTCCCGCCTCGTCGAGCGTCTCGACGGAAAGGTCATGCCGGCGCTCTTTTCCTACAACGCCGGAATCACGCGCGTGCGCGCCTGGATGCGCGAGAACGGCGACCTTCCCGGCGAGCTCTTTCTGGAAACCTTGCCGTACGAGGAGACGCGGGAGTACGGCAGGAAGGTGCTTGCGGCCGCCGTCGTTTACGGGTATCTTTACTACGACAAGGCGACCGGCGACGTCGTTCGCGAGCTCTTCTGACTCCGGAGAAAACCTGTGACCATTCTGCAATCCGTTTTGTTGGGGGCCCTGCAGGGTCTCGCCGAATTCCTGCCGGTTTCCAGTTCCGGCCATCTGGCGATCGCCCAGCATTTCATGGACCTCGGCGAGGTTCCCCTGCTGTTCGACATCCTCCTGCATGTCGCGACCCTGTGCTCGGTATGCCTCGTGTTCCGCGCCCGTATCGGGGAGCTCTTCGCGACGCTGTGGCGCCTCCTGACGGGCCGTCCTCGCGCCGGGGACGAGTCCAACCGCACCATGATACTGGCCCTGCTCGCGGGAACCGCCGTTACCGCCGCCGTCGGCATCCTTCTCAGGGACGCCGTCGAGGCCCTGCCGCTCTTCTGGGTCGCCGTCTGCCTCGCGCTGACCGGCGTTCTGCTCGTCGCCTCCGGCCGTTTCAGGCCGCGCGCCGTCCGGCCCGTGCCGGGCGTGCTCTCCGGCGTCGCGATCGGCCTCGCGCAGGGGATCGGGGTGATCCCCGGGATCTCGCGGTCCGGAATTACCGTGTCCGCCGCGCTTTTCGCGGGCGTTGACAGGAAGGCCGCCGGCGAGTTTTCCTTCCTTCTTTCGATTCCCGTCATACTCGGGGCGTTTATACTCGAGCTGGAATCTGCCGATACTCTGTCAGGGACCGTTTCGGCCGTCCCGCTCGCCGTCGGAATGCTTACCGCCTTCGCCGTCGGGTATCTTTCGCTGAGGTTCCTGCTTGCGCTGATCAACCGGGGCAAGCTTGGCTGGTTCGCCGCGTATCTCGTTCCCGCCGGAATCTCCCTGGCGATGTACTTCGCCGCCGCCTGAGGGCCAATTCGCTCGATCCGGGAGTTTACATGATGAATGGTTCCAGTCGTCCTACGGCCCGCGCCGCCGCCTTCGCGGTGGGCGCCTCGTTGCTCGTCGGTTCGGCCATACTCGCGCTTTCCCTTCTGCTCGCGGTTTTCCCGCTCGCCTCCTCGCCTGACCCGCTCGTCTCGGCGGGCCGCCTTCTCTATTCGGCCTACGGGTTTTCCTCGTTTCTCGTGCCGGCCCTCTTTCTCTGGGGCGCCGTGCTCCTGCTCATTCCCGGCTGGTGGCCGCGCGCGACCTTCATGCTCGCCTGTTCCTTCGTTCCCTTCTTTACCGTCGCGGGCGGCGAACGCCTGTACCGCTCTCTTTCCGGCGGCACGTCCTTCATAACCCCGTACATCCTCGGCGGCGTCTTGGCCTCCGTCGTCCTTCTCGCGACGCTCGAATGCTTGGTTTTTCTGGCCCTCTTTGACCGGTTTTTCCCACGTTCGCGCTCCGAGGGCTCCCCCTTGGAGGTTCAGGAGTACATAGCGCCGGCCGTGGCTGAAGCGCCGGACGCGGCTGACGCGGCTGACGCGCGGGACATGGCTGACGCATGGGACATGGCTGACGCGCCGGACGGTACGGATTTCGAAGCGGATACTCCCGTGCCGGTTCCCGGGCGGGAATTCGACGACGAATCGTACGGCGAGGTCGCGACGATGAAGGCACCGTTCGACCTGCCGCAGTCGTCATCCTGGGTCGAGGGGGACGGCTCGGTCGCGGATGACGCCGCGGACGTTTCTGCGGCCGGAGCTGTCGGACCGACCGCGTACGAGGACGCCGGGTCCGTCGAACCCGATTTTGTCGAACCCGAATTCCTCGAGTCCGTCATGGAGGACGAAACCCTCGCGGTCGAAGAGGATGCCCTGGATCCCGATGACGGATTCGTCGACGCCGATTTCGACCTCGACGAGGATGCGGAGGGGGACGCGGAAGCGGACGGTGAACCGGCCCGTTCCGACGAAGCCGACGAAGCCGACGAAGCGCGTACCGTCGCCCTGCCCGAGGCCGTATCGGTGCCGCCCCTTCCCAAAACGGCTTCCCCCGTCGCGCGCAAAAAACGCGGCGAATACCGCGTTCCCTTCGACGTGCTCAACACCTATCCCGACGGCGAATACTGGATTATCGACGACACGACGAGACGCGCGGCCGTCGCGCTCAAGGAAACCCTGAACGAGTTCCGCATCCAGGCCGACGTGACCGGCATCCGCAAGGGCCCGGTCATCACGATGTTCGAGATACTTCCCGCGCCCGGCGTGAAGCTTTCGAAGATCGTCGGGCTCGCGGACAATATCGCCCTGAGGCTCGCCGCCTCGAGCGTCCGCATCGTCGCGCCCATCCCGGGCAAGCACGCGGTCGGCATCGAGGTGCCGAACCAGAAGCGGGCCATCGTGAGTTTCCGCGAGCTCATCGAGTCGGACGTGGCCGGCTCGAAGAAGATGGAGATCCCCGTCATCCTCGGCAAGGACATCACCGGCGAGGCCCAGCTCCTCGATCTCGCCGCCACGCCTCATCTTCTGATCGCGGGCTCGACCGGTTCGGGCAAGTCCGTGTGCGTCAACTCGATCATCCTCTCGATCCTCTACAAGCGCTCGCCGGAGGACGTCAAGATGATCCTCATCGACCCCAAGATCGTCGAGCTGAAGCTCTACAACGACATCGGCCATCTTCTCGCGCCGGTGATCACCGAGCCGAAGAAGGCCTTCCAGGCGCTGCAGTACTGCCTGTGCGAGATGGAGCGGAGGTACGCCCTCCTTGACGGCATGGGCGTGCGGGACATCAGGAGCTACAACCACCGCATCAGGGAACGGAAGATCGCGACGGAGAAGATACCGTACATCGTAATCATCATCGACGAGTTCGCCGACCTCATGGCCACGACCGGCAAGGAACTCGAGTCGACCGTCGCGCGCCTGTGCGCGATGAGCCGCGCCGTCGGCATACACCTCGTGCTCGCGACCCAGCGCCCGTCGATCGACGTGATCACCGGGCTCATCAAGGCGAACATCCCGACGAGGATCGCCTTCATGGTCGCCTCGAAGATGGACAGCCGCATCATCATCGACCAGGTCGGCGCCGAGAAACTGCTCGGCCGCGGCGACATGCTCTACTCGAGCGCCACCGACCCCTTCCCCGTCCGCATTCAGGGGGCTTACGTCTCCGAGGAGGAAGTGGAACGCGTCGTGGAGCACGTCAAGACGCTCGGGGAGCCCGAGTACATCGACGAGGAGATCTTCGTCGACGACGAGGACGACGACGGCGCGCTTGACGCCTCGCTCTTCGGCGACGGGGACGATCCCCTCTACGACAAGGCCCTCGAGATAGTACTGCTCGCCGGGAAGGCCTCGGCCTCCTATATCCAGCGGAAGCTCAAGATCGGCTACAACCGCGCCGCCCGCCTCGTCGAGGACATGGAGGCGCGCGGAATCGTCGGGCCCGCCAACGGCTCCAAGCCGCGCGAGGTCGTCCACCACCCGTAAAAAAAAGCGTAAAGGCCGCCCGGGCTCTTGTCATTCTCCTTGCGTGGTGCTATAAAATACGTAGCGCGCTACAAAAAACGAAGCAAGGAGCATGTATGCCAGTAATCACCGTTGCAATCCATCACGTCGACGACGCGACCAAGGCCGTTCTCATCGAGCGGGTCACGAACGTGGCCGTCGAAACCACGAAGGTTCCCGCGGAGCGGTTTACCGTTTTCATCGAGGAATATGACGACACCAATATCGGGTGCGCCGGCAAGACGCTGAAGGCCCTGAAGGCCGGGGCGTAACCGGAGCCGGGGGGGGGGGATGCGGCCGCATTCCCCCGCTCGCTTTCCAAAACGCGCCGTAGCGTATAGTATGGGCGCATGGCCATACCAAAACCCGGCGCCAAGGTTCGAGGCTCGACCACCGGCGCCCCGATCAACGCGCTTCTCGACCTTCTCGGCCGCCGCTGGGCCCTGGGCGTCGTATGGAACCTCGACGAGGGACCGTCGACCTTTCGGGACCTGCAGGAGCGGTGCGGGGGCGTTTCGCCGTCCATACTCAACTCGCGCATCAAGGAACTCAGGGAGGCCGATATCGTGGAGAAGACCGACACGGGCTATGCCCTGACGGAACGCGGGCGCGTGCTCCGGGAGATCATCGTTCCGATCGGGAAGTGGGCGGTCCACTGGTCAGAAGAGGTGTTCAAGTACCACAAACCGGGAAGCGAGCGCGTGCTGAGCGACCGCTACAGGGCGAACGGCGGGGATTAATCCTGTTTGAAGAGGATAACCGAGGCCGGCCGGGCGTCCTCGATTCTATGCCGCTCGATCGAGCGTTTCCAGTAGCCGCGTTCCTTCGTCTCGACGACGAAGGTCGTGGCCTTCTTGATATAGCGCTGGTACACGGCGTAGGTATCGGTCCTGAAGCGGATGACCCGGCCCAGCTCGCCGCCGAGGTCGCTCGCCTCGAGGGGGATGCCTTCGCTCTCGAGATACTCGCGGATGAACCGCGCGTTAACGTCGCCCACGCACAGGAAGTTGTCCTTCCCCACGACGTCGAGTACCGCACCCCCGCCAAAGGCCTTTGCCCTCATGCGTTTTTTTTGCGCGCCGAGCCGCGTCATCTCGTTGATGAGCAGTTCCATGGCGTGCATCCCGTACCGGCCCGCCTCTGTCAGGGGGAGCGGCTTGTCCTTGGCGTAGCGGCGGTTTGCCAGAAGGAAGTGGTTCATCCCCGCGACCTTCGCGACGGGGTCGTAGAGGCAGGCGGCGACGCACGATCCCAGCAGGGTGGATACGAGGAAGGTCCCCGTTCCCGCGTGTTGCTCCCCGGGGGTGATGACGAACTTCGGCATGTCGGGCAGGTCCGGGATACTTTTGAACATGGTTTAATGATACGCCCGCAGCCCGCCCGGCGCAAGGGCCCTAGTCGACGATAAAGGTCAGTTTCGTCTCGCTGCCGCGGACGTTCCCGATCAAAAGCCGCCTGCCGTCGGTCTCGATTTCGGCGAGCTCGCGCCCGAGGTTTTCGACCTCGATGCGGATGACCGATCCCTTCCGCGCGGTCTGGTTAAGGGACTCGCCGGCTTTTTTGATGGCCGTATACTCCTTTTTCAGCACCGGGGTCTTGTCGTTGGTGTACACGCGGACGTGAAAGGTCACCGTGCCTTCCGTGACGAGAATGGGGAAGCCCTTTACCGCCCGCGCGCCGCCCGGGCCCCCGGATTCGGTGGCGCAGGAAAACGACGACAGCGTCAGAATCGCCGCCAGCGCGGCGGCCGCCAGCGCGACCGGCGTGCGAAGTCCCGTGCGTGTCAGTGTCCTCATGATATCCCCTTTCCGGCCGCTAGATGAAGAACCGGAGATCGCGATGATTGACGGAATCCCATCGCTTCGCGATCGCGAAGGTTCCCATGGCAGCCGTGAGCGCGTCGATGGCGCACGCTATGGAACAAATGAAGAAGGCCGCAGGTTTCAGGATAAGATAGCCCGCTTCGAAGCCGCGGCCGTACAGGGCGCACACGGTCGCGAGCGCCACGTAGGCGCCTCCCGACGGGAAGCGGCCGAGGAAGAAGGAGAGGACGACCGCGACGGCTATGAGCCAGAGCATGTCCGAAAAGGCGATGCCGAGGCTCGAGTACGACTTGAGGATGACGATGAAACTTACGGTAACCGTCAGGGCGGCGCCCGGCCGGCCGAAGATCGAGAACATCGGCATCGTCACGGAGGAGACGCGCCGGCGCACGCCGAGGCTTTCGTTCGAATGGCGGATGAGGACCGGCAGGGTCATGTTCGAGTCGCCGGAGAAGAAGGCCGCGACGACGGACGCGAGCGAGGCGTAGAGGACGCGGTACGGGTTGATCTTCCCGCAGACGAGGCGGAGCAGGGCGGGATACACGATCGCGGCGAGAAAGAGGAAGTCGAAGGCCAGAAGGAGCATGAAGTCGGTGAAGACCTTCGACGAGAGCATCGCCTTGTATTGCATGGTCCAGTTGACCGAAAGCGCGATGAGTCCGATCGATATGATGTCGACGAAGAACGACATGACGGCGTAGGAGACCCTGGCGAGGGAATCGAAGAGGGTTATGGCGGCCTTTGACGCGTTTTTGTCGACCGCGCAGCCGGCCCCGGCGAACCCGGCGAACACGCACAGCGGCAGGATGAAGGCGCCGTTCACGAAGGCCTCGAAGGCGCTCGAGGGGAAGAGCTGGCGGAGGGATTCCCCGATGCCGATCTTGCCGATCTCGCTCGCCCCCTCGACGAAGATCGGTATGCGCGAGGGATTGCGGATAAGCACGGTCATGAGACCGATGACGACCGCGAGAATTGAGGTTATAATGATGACGGCGGAGGTGACGGCCCCGAGGCGGAAGAGGGCCTTGGACTCGCGCAACTCGTAAACGGCGACGGTGAACCCGAAGAAGAGGGCGGGGAAGAGGGAGTACCGGCCGAACTGGACCGCGAGCTCCGAAAGGTACGCCGTGACTTCGGCGAAGGTCGCGTTCTGGTTCGGGGCCGCGAGGGCGAAGGCGAGGCCGATAATCACACCCGCGAGGTATTTAATCCAGATTTTCATGGGATGAGGATACCGGATGCCCCGGTTCCCGTCAATCGTAAGGAGGTCCGGTGAGTCTTTCGTACCTGCTCAACACGTCCTGCGCCCTCGTCATCCTCTTCGTCACCTCCCTTCTGAACCTCTTTCCCCGCGACAGAAAACAGCTGAACGCGCGTCTTTCGGCGCTCGGCTTTTCCATCGTCGCCGCGATCGTCTCGTATTCCGCCTGGCACTGGGGGTGTCTGCCCGACACGGAGCCGGTCACGGCCCTGTTCGCCTTTTTTTGCTGGATGTCCGGGCTCTTGTACCTCTCGTTTCTCGTGGACATGACCGCGACCCACCGTTCCCGCCGTTTCTGGCTTTCGTATTTCCTGCCCGTCCCGCTCGCGGTCCTTTCCGCCCTGGTTTCCCGTCCCCTCGGAGTCATCCTCCTTTCGTCCGTCGGGATCATCCTCTCGGTCCGTTTTTCCGCCGATTTCCTCCTGTCCTGGGTGCGTTCCGCCACCGACGACCGCGCGCGGCGCGACGGCGAGTGGATGCTGCTCGTGTTCTTCGCCTACGGAATAGCCCTGGGCGTCGCGTTCGCCCAGACGACGACCGCCGTCTACTGGATCTTCGCGCTGTGGCACCTGACCATGCACTACACGGTCAACCACCTGTGCATCTATCAAAGCCTCACCGACCGCGAGAACCTGCTGATCGTGGACAACGTATTCGACATCGTCGTCATCCTGGACGTGAACGGGCGAATCATGCGGATGAACCGGCGCGGCTACCAGGTGACCGGCTTTTCGCCGACCCATGTCACGGGCAACTGGATCGAGCGCCTCATCATCCACCAGAACCTCGACGCGGAGCGCCGCCGCGAATGGCTCGCGGATTACGCCTGGGTGGACACCGGCCGGGAAAGCTCGCGAAGGACGCCCTCCGTGGACGCCTCGATCGCCACGAAGACCGGCGAGGAAATTCCGATCGACATGAGGATCGTTTGCATCGTCAACCTGTCGGGCGACAAGACCGGATACGTCGTGTCGGCGAGCGACATGCGGATCACGAGACAGCTCATGAAGGAGATATCGGACCGGGAGTACGCGGCGAGGGACCTCGCGCTTTCGGAGAGCAAGTTCTCTCGCATGTTCATCTTCAACCCGACGGGAATCCTTATCATCGATCTCGAGTCGATGCTGATTACCGACGCGAATCCGGCGGCCGAGGACATCTTCGCCCGCGACTCGGCGAGTCTCGTCGGCAAGTCGCTCGGGGAAACGGGCCTCGAGATGAGCGACGTGCCGTACGGCATATTCCTGGACAAGCTGCAGACGGAAGGGACCGTCCCCGAGTTTTCGGCGACCATACGGATCGACAGCGAGACGGCCCGGCTCGCGCGGCTCTCCGCCGTTACCTTCGACCTTAACCGGACGAGGCAGGTTCTCCTCTCGGTCGCCGACGTAACGCAAGCGGAGGAACTCCGCGAGGCCCTCCTGAGAAAGCAGAAGATGGAGACGGTGGGCATGCTCGCGGGCGGGATCGCGCACGACTTCAACAACATCCTTGCGGTCATACTCGGGCATATCGGGCTCGCCAAGATGAAGATCGTCGACCCGCAGGCGCGCGTGCCGGTCGAGAAGGCGGAAACGGCCTGTATCCGCGCCCGCGAGATGACCGGGCAACTGCTCGCGTTCTCGCGCGGGGGCCAGCCCGTGCTCTCCTCGTGCGACACGCGGGACCTCGTCACCGAGGCGGCCATGCTCGCGTGCGCCGACACCTCGGTCGCCTGCCTCTTCGATTTTCCCCCGGACATCTGGCCGCTCATGGTCGACCGGATACAGGTCGGGCAGATAATCAACAACCTCGTGCGGAACGGCGCGGACGCCATGAACGGCAGCGGGATCGTGTCCATACGGGCCGTCAACGTCGATTTTACGAACGTCGCCGAGGGACAGCGGCCGCTCGGGCCCGAGTCTACGCGCATCGCCCCGCGCGCCTACGTGGAGATCAGGATCCAGGACCAGGGCAAGGGCATCCCCGAAACGATAAGGAAGAAGATCTTCGACCCGTTCTTCACGACGAAAAAAAAGGGAACGGGCTTGGGCCTGTCGATCGTGTTCTCGACAGTGCAAAATCACGGCGGGGCCATCAGCGTCGGCTCCGGCTCCGACGGGGGCGCCGTGTTTACCGTATACCTCCCCGCGGATCGCGAGACGGAGGGGGCGACGCCCGGCGCGCTTGACGCGCACGACGCGCCCGAAGCCGTCGGGGGAAACGCGGTCGAAGCTACTGTCGGCGAGACCGTTGCCGGCACAGCCGTTACCGGCGGGACGGCCGTCTCGCCGGCCGGCTCGGCGACGGAGTCTCAGGCGGCGGAGTCTCAGACGTCGACGGTTAATGCGGACTCCGCGGCCCCGTGCGCCGAGCCTTCGCGCCCCGGCCCGAAGCGCGTACTCCTGATGGACGACGACGGCGCGGTCCGCGACATCGCGGAGGGCCTGCTCGCGTCGTTGGGCTATTCCGTCGTTCCGGCCTGCGAGGGCGCCGCCGCCGTCGCGCTGTATCGCGAGTCGCTTGCCGGGTCCGAGCGGTTCGCCTTCTGCATCCTTGACCTCATCGTGCCGAACGGCATGAACGGAACACGGTGCGCCGAGGAAATCCTCGCGATCGACCCGGCCGCCGTCCTGCTCGTGTCGTCCGGCTACTCGGAGGATCCCGCGCTTTCGAAATGGAAGGAATACGGTTTCCGCGGCGTGCTGCCGAAGCCGTACACGAGGGAAGAGCTCGTGTCCTGCCTGTCGGCCATGCTTGTCCTCTGACGTTCCGGCCGGTATACTGCCGGCATGAGCCTGAGTGTCCTGATTTCGGATAAATCGATACCGTGCGCGGTCTCCCTCGCCGCCTCGTTCCGCGCGACCGGCGCTTCGGTCGCCCTGCTGTCGCCGGGAGAATCCGCGGCCCCGGCGCCGCGCGAGATGTCGCCAGCGGGCGACGCCCGCCTCGCCGAGCCGAGGTGGAAGAGATCCTCGCCCCTTTCCGCGAGAACCGTCCTGCTCGACGTCTCCAACCTGTTTTCCGGGCCCGACGCGGCCGTTGTCCTCTTCGACGCGACGGCCCTTTCGGCCCCGCTGTCGGCGGCCGAAAGCCCGTCGGTCATAATCGATTCCCTCGTCACCGGCTACGCGCATCTCGCGCGCGAACTCTGCGCCGCCTTCGACCGGCGCGGCGGCGGAAGGCTCGTGTTCGTCCTGACGCGCGGGACGTCAGCCCGCGGCCCGGCCTTCGAGCCCGGGAGCGCCGGCCTCGCCGTCTCCCTCGCCGAGGCCGCGTTTTCCCGTCTCGCGGAGGACACGGCCCGGTGGGTCGCCGCGCGCGGCTCGCGCGGGTTTACCTGCCTTCTCGTGAGCCGCGGCCCGGCCGTGACGGACGAGCGGTTCGTTCCCTGGCTCGCCTCGCGCGTGCTTTCCGGGCGGGGAGGCGTTTCGCGCTCGCGCTCGCTGACGGCCTGGGTTCCGGCGCTTGCCCCCGAGATACTCGGCTTTCTGCCCTGAGCCCTCCCGAAAGTCCTATTTCCCCACGCAAAACGACGAGAACACGGCGTCGAGCACGTCGTTCCCGGTCGTCTCTCCGGTGATCTCGCCGATCGCGGACAGCGCGTCCTCGAGATCCTGCGTGACGGCGTCGAGGGGGAACCCCGCCCGTTCGGCGGAGAGGGCGTGCTCGAGCGAGGCCCGCGCGAGCGATATGGCGGCGCGCTGACGCTCGCTTCCCGGCGCCGGCCCGTCGGAGCGCGGCGAGGCGTCGTGCGCGAGGGCGGCGGCGACGGCGGCCACGAGTTCGGATATGCCCGCGCCCGTCTTGGCGCTCGCGGGGATCGCGCCCTCGGGCGCGCGGTCGCCGGCGCCGGCCTTGTCGGCCTTGTTCCACACCAGTATGGCCGCCGTCTTTTCGCGCACGGAGGAGAGGAAGGCCTCGTCCTCCGCGTCGGTTCCCCGCGTCGCGTCCACGAGGTAGATGACGGCGTCCGCCCCGCGCGCGAGCGCGCGCGAACGCGCGACCCCCTCCGCCTCGATGGCGTCGTCGGTGTCGCGGATGCCCGCCGTATCGAAGAGCCTGACCGGGATGCCGCCGAAGTCGACCTCCGCCTCGAGCCAGTCGCGCGTCGTGCCGTGCGCGCTCGAGACGATCGCCCGGTCGGATTTCAGTATCGCGTTGAAGAGGCTGGACTTTCCCGCGTTCGTCTTTCCGGCGAGAACGACGGTCGCCCCCTCGCGCACGAGACGGTCGGCCGCCCAGGCCGACTCGAGCGAGGCGAGGCGCGCGGCCGCCTCGGAAACCGGGGCCGCGTCGAACGAGCCCTTCACCGTTTCCTCGTCCTCGGGGTACTCGATCTCGACGCCGATCGCCGCGAGCGAGCGGACGACGAGGTCGCGTATCGAGGCGAGCTCCCCAGCGAGAGAGCCCGCGAGACGGTCCGCCGCGGCCGAACGCGCCGCGTCCGTCCTGGAGTCGATGATCTCGCGCACCGCCTCGGACCGCGTGAGGTCCGCCTTTCCGTGGGCGAAGGCCCGCAGGGTGAACTCGCCGCGCTCCGCCGGACGGAAGCCCGCGCCGAGAACGGCCCGGTAGCAGGCGAGCGCGACCGCGACTCCCCCGTGACAGACGATCTCGGCGGATTCCTCGCCGGTAAAGCTCTTCGGCGCGCGATAGCAGGCGACCATCACCTCGTCGACGCGCGTGCCCGTCCCGTCGACGATCCACCCGTGAACGAGGGTGTTTCCCGGCGCGCGCGCGAGGGCGTCGGGACGCGAGAAGCGCGCGGCGAGGAGAGAGAGCGAATTCGCTCCCGAAACGCGCACTATGGCAAGGGCCGCCGGCGCGAGGGCCGTCGCGATGGCCGCGATCGGCTCGTCAAGGTCGTATTCGGAGGGTTTCATGGTGGCTCGAGTATAGCGGAAAAGGCGTCAGTGGGCGAGACTCAGCCGCTCGATCGCGTCGCCCTCGCTCGCCGGCTTCCCGAACAGGTACCCCTGATAGCCGTCGCAGCCGCATTCCCTCAGGTACTCGAGCTGTTCGCCCGATTCGACGCCCTCGGCGACTACCGTGAAACCGAGCTGGTGCGAAAGCTGGACGATGTTGCGCGCGAGCACGCGCGTTTTCTCCTCCGTCAGGATGTCGTCGACGAAGGCCTTGTCGATCTTCACGCAATTTATCGGAAGGGTTTTGAGATAGGCGAGCGAGGAGTAGCCCTTCCCGAAATCGTCGAGGGCTATGGAGAAGCCCGCGTCCCTGAGCCGCTCGAGGCGCTCGACGGCCTCGGAGACGCCTTCCATCACGATCGATTCGGTAATCTCGAGGACGAAGCGCGCGGGATCCACGCCCTCCTCCCGCATGAGGCGGATCACCCTGAGGGCGAAATTCGGGTCGGCTAGCTGGCGCACGGAGATATTCACCGATACGGTGAAGTCCGTGTAGCCGAGGGGCCCGGCGCGTTTCACGAATTCGACGGCGGATCGGAGGACGAACATCCCGATGCGGTCAATCTGCCCGGTGTCCTCGGCGATCGGGATGAAGCTCGCGGGGCTTACGTCGCCGTGAACGTCGCTGGACCAGCGCGCCAGGGCCTCGAAGCCGGAGATCCCGCCCGTGCGGATGTCGACCTGCGGCTGGTACGCCACGAGGAACTCCTTGTTGTCGAAGGCGCTCCGCAGTCCCGTTTCGAGCATCTTGCGGTTCACGAGCGCGCTCTGGAGTTCCTCGTTGAACACGAGATGCCGTCCCTTGCCCATCGACTTTGCGCGGTGAAGCGCCGCGTCCGCCTTGCCGAGGATGTCGTCGAACCCGGAGCCGTGGTCCGGCCAGAGAGCCACGCCCACGCTTACCGAGGGGTAGTGGAGGCGGCCGTCGATCTCGACCTTGCGCGAAACGAGCCTGACGACGAGCCCTCCGAGGCGTTCCGCGGCGAGGGCGGTCGTGCGGGCCGCTATGACGACGAATTCGTCGCCGCTCACGCGCGCCACGCCGATCGACTCGTTGCTGAGCGTCGAAAGCGATTTCGCGACGTGCATGAGCAGCTTGTCGCCTACCCCGTGGCCGTAGGTGTCGTTGACGAGCTTGAAGTCGTCGATGTCGACGAGCAGGAGCGCGCAAATCCTGTCGACCGGAGTGCCGGCCATCGCGTCCTCCGCCATGGCCTTCGCCCGGGCGCGGTTCGGCAGGGACGTGAGCTGGTCGTAGTACGCGAGGTTTTCGATCTCCGCGCGTTCCGTCATCCGCGAGTCGACGTCCGTGATGGAACCGGCGAATCTCGAAACCGACCCGTCCGCCGCGCGAAGGGCCCGTCCGCGGACGAGTATCCACTTCCACGATCCGTTGGCGCACTTGACGCGAAGCTCCTCGTTGAGCTGCGGCGTCTCGCCCCGAACGTGGCTCCGCGCGGCCTCCTCGAAGCGCTCTCTCTCGTCGGGATGGACGATTGACGCGAAATCGTTCTTGTCGTACCGGTTTTGCGCGTAACCGGTCATCTCGAACCACCGGTCCGAGAGGTATGTCTCGCCCGAGGACGAGTTCCAGTCCCAGAGCGCGTCGTTCGAGCCGATCGCGGAGAGCCTGAAGCGCTCCTCGCTTTTTTCGAGATGGGCCTTGACGCTCACGAGCTCGTCGTTCCGTTCGGAAAGGTCGCGGGCGAGTTTTTTCGTCTTCCGCACGCTGAGGGCGAGCACGTAGATGAAGGCGACGAGCAGGAAAAACGCGAAGGCGGCCGCGCCGATCTCCCTTCGGTACGTTATGAGCGGGGATTGTTCGTGGTTTATGAAGGAGGTCCCGCGCGGAAAGCCGGTCAGGCCGAACCGGGAGGCGACCTTCCGGTCGAAGAGGGCGGTGTGCGTCCCCGCCGCGTGGGGTTCGATGGAGTCGGCGGACTCGCCCCCGAGTATCCGGAGCGCGAGCTCTCCGGCCGTCGCGCCGAGGAGGTACGGGCTCAGGAGGTTTCCGCCGAAGGCCCCGGTTCCGAGGTGATGGGTGTTCAGGACGTATACCGGGGTCTTCGCCGCCGCCGCTATCCTGCCGATGAGCGTCTCCCCGGTGAAGGTCGTGCCCTCGGCGTCTATCGAGTAGCTGCCGATGAAGAGGAGGTCGTCCGTCGTGAAGTCGCGGACGGCGGCCTCGATGGAGGCGATCGGGAGATAGCTCAGGGACCGCACGGGGATCGAAGGCGCGATGGAGGAGATCGCCGAGGCGAGGCGCCTCTCGACGGCCTGACCCGAGGCGTCCCTGTCGCTCACGATGTATGCGGCCCTGGCTCGCGGCTGGATTCCGAAGGCGTAGCGGATTGTCGCCCCGACGTCCTGGTCCTCGAATATGCCCGTTATCCCGCGCTCCGGTCCGATGATCGCGGGAAGGGATTCCTTGTAGACCCCGGTAAAGACGACGGGCACCCCCGGGAACAGCTCGCTCCGGTTGCGCACCACGGTCTCGAGGGCCTTGTCGTCGCTCGTCACTATCACGTCGATGCGCCGCCCGCGGTACTTGTAGGAGAGAAGCGACAGCTCGCGCGCGACGAGGGCCTCGTCGGGAAAGCGCTTCCAGTCCAGGAACTCGGTATACACGAGGTGCTGGCCCGGGGAGGAATTGACGCTCTGGAGGATACCCGCGTGGATGTCGGATGTCCACGCGTACTCGACGTTGTAGGAGTGGATGACGAGCACCGTGGGCACGCGGGCCGTCTCCGAGCGCGCGCCGAAACCCGCGAACAGAAACACGAATACCGTGAGGAATTTCGCAATGGCCCGTCCGCGCGTGGGTGTTGTCATGTGTTACCTAATTCTCGTCCGTATGCCGCCTCCCGTCAAGGCAAAACGGCCGCCGCTTCTCCCTTGTCCCGTCCGTGCCGCGATGATACACTCGTGGAATGAAAGGAATAATCGTCGCCGCAGGATACGGAACCCGCTTTTTGCCGGTTACCAAAACCGTTCCCAAGGAAATGCTCCCGCTCGTCACCGTGCCCTCGATCCAGTTCATCGTCGACGAGTTCGTCGCCTCGGGCATCCGCGACATCGTGATCCTGACCTCCCGCCGGAAAAAATGCATGGAGGACTACTTCGACCGCGAGACGGAGCTGGAGGGCGTCTTCACGCGCGAGGGCCGGAACGACAAGCTCGCCTCCCTCGCCCCGCCCGAATGCTCGGTCGCCTTCGTGCGGCAAAAGAGGATGCTCGGCACGGGACACGCCCTGCTCGAGGCGCGGCCCTGGATCGGTTCGGACGCCTGCGTCGTCGCCTATCCCGACGATATCCATTTCGGCCCCGTTCCGCTGGCGGCGCAGCTCGTCGCCGTTCACGAAAAGACCGGCTGTTCGGTGATGGCCTCGTATACCGAATCGGGCGACGTCTCGCGGTACGGCGTGCTTGACGTCGCCGAGGACGGCCTGCACGTGCGCGCCATGGTGGAAAAACCCGCGCCGGGAACGGAACCGGGCAGGGAGGTCTCCGTCGGGCGGTACCTTTATACGAGCGAGTTCTTCGACCTTCTCGCCGAGGGCTGGGAGGCGCATCTCGCCGAAGCCGCCGCCGCGGGCCGCGAGTGCGGGGAGTACTACCACGTATACGCGCTGAACAGGCTCATGGAGCGGGGAAAGGTCGCGCGATGCGCGATCGAGGGGACGAGGCTCGACACGGGAGACCCCGCGGGATATCTCGAGGCGATACTCCGGTATGCCGACTCAAACGCGTCCCTGCGCCCGGTTATCGACCGGTATCTCTCGGACCGGCGCTAGGGAAGAGACGCGGAACGCCGTATCCCGCCCAGAGACCGGCGAGGGCGAACCGCGCGAAACGGAAGAGGCCGTAGTGCGCGTGTCCCGCTCCCGGCATGACCCGGGCGAGCGGCACGAGGATGAGCGCGAGGACGGAAAGGCCGACGAGTACGGATAGCGACCGGGCGAACGCGCCGTGGGCCGACGTCCGCGCGGGCGCGCCGTCCGCCTCGCGCGTTTCCGCGCGTTCCAGCGCGAGGGCGTATCCCGCCCAGAGACCGAACGAGAGCCCTCCCATCGAACCGTCCCGATAGAGCGCGTTCAGACAGAAGGCGAAGGCCGCCGCCGCGAGGAGCCGCGCGTTTCTGCGCGCCCCCGGCGGGAGACCCGTGAGCGCCGCCGAAAGCCGCGAGGCGGCCGGGACGCCCGCGAGACAACCAAGACAGAACAAGAGCGCGCCGAGCGCCATGCCGGCCAGGGCGTCCGTCGGGTAGACGGCGCCGAGGTATACGCGCGCGAGCGGGAACGGCAGGGAACACGCGAGCGCCGGAGCG
>LVBL01000098.1 GCA_001604405.1 Spirochaetales bacterium Spiro_10 | reverse complement strand
ATTCAAAACGTGCACTGGCCCCGATCGCGCTGGCGTGCGCCCTTGCCGCCTCCTGCGCTTCCGGACCCGATATGTATATCGCCAAGGAGGTGTCGGCCGTCGACAAGGCCGACTTCCTGTTCAAGCAGGGCGTAGCCCGGTACGAGGAGCTCCTCGTCGAGAAAAACGACCTTAAATCGATACCGAGAGTACGGAAGTTCTTCGAGAACGCCCTGATAGCAGACCCGCTGCACCCGCAGGCCGAGTCATGGATCGCGAAGATCGACGCCTTCGGCGCCAGGCGGTATTCAACGTACATCGCCAGGGCAAAGGTCCTCAACGCCAAGGGCAAGCGCACCGCGGCCGAGGATTACGAGATGGTCCGGGCCATCAGACTCGCGGGCGAGGTCAAGACCGACGCCGAACAGGCGAAGCTGCGCGCCGATACGAGCGACGTGCGGAAAGAGGTAATCGGCTCGCGCGTCACGCGTCTCGCCTCGCTCGAGAAAAAGATCGTGGCGGAGAAGCGCCCGACCTCCCTTTCAAAGCTTGTCCCGCAGGCGGCGCGGCTGAAACACGAACTCGACAACGTGGATCCGGAAAACCCGGACGCGAAGAGGGCCATCGGCTCCATCGACGGGCACATCAGCTCCCTCGCGCAAAAAGACATCGACGAGGCGAAACGCCTCCTGAACGCGAAGCGTTTCGGCGAGTCGGAGAAGGCGATACTGCGGGCCGAGAGCACGATCGGCGGCTTCGACACGGAGACCGCCGCCGAGGTCAAGACGGTCAAATACCAGCTGTACATTCGCTGGGGGAACGCCCTCTATACGCTCAGGAAATTCGGCCCGGCCGACGAGAAGGCCGCGAAGGCCCTTTCGATAAGCAGAACGACCGAGGCGGTGAACCTCAAGACCAAGATCAACAAGGCGTCCGCGACGCGCGACTATGACGCGGAGATAGACGACATACTCGCGGAGATCGACGGGGCCATCGCGCGCAACGAACTCACGGCGGCCTCCGCGCAGATACAGAGAAATCTCGACCGGGTGAAGCGTCAGTCCAGCAAGGACAAGCTTGCGAGCCGGAAAGAAACGCTACTCGCGGCGCTCAAGCCCATCTACGACGAGGCCATCTCGGCGTACAACGAAGAAGACTACGAGCTCGCGAGGGACAAACTTCGAACGGTCGTCAGGATCAATGCCGGCTACGAGCAGGCGCAGGCCTATCTGGACCGCACGAACAGCAAATTGAAGGCCCTCTCGGGGGCGGAATAACGGCGAAAGGACGGATACGGAACGATGAAGGCAAAACTCGGCCCCGCTCTCATACTTGACTGCCTCGCGGGGGCCCTGCTTCTCGCTTGGATATACTTCAACGTCGCCCCGGGACCCATGGCGTCCCCCGCGACACCGCCCGAGGGGATGCTCAGGGGATACCTCCTGCCGCAGTCCTTCCGTTCGGCGGCGGGGGATTCCCCGCTCGGGCTTCCGCTCTTTCTCGCGTACCTCGTTCCCCTCGTGGGGCTGTACCGGTTCGCGTCCCTGTTCTTCCTCCGGAAGCTCGGGTCCCTCGCCGATCCCGCGGGTCTGCTCATGTGCCTCTTGCGGATCCTTGCGACGGCCGTCGCCGTATTCTCGTACGTCGCCCCCATGCTGGAGTTCGCCGATTCGGCCGCGTGGTTCTCCGCGATCCCGGTCGAGTCATACATCGGGCTCGGCGTCATGATCGCGATCCACCTTGTGTCCATCGCGGTGTTCGCGCGGTATGTCAACAACCGCAACCCCGTGTACCGCGAGTACCGGGCCTTCAAGGAACAGCAGGGCGGCAACGCCCTGGCGCTCAACAAAAAGGCGAGCAGGGCGGCGAACGCCGTCGAGGTCCTTTTCAGGATCAGGACGAAGCTCTTCTTCGCCTTCATCGGCGTCATATCGCTGATACTCGTCGTGTTGAGCATGATACTTCTCAACAGCTACCGCGTCACGATCATAAAGGCGGTCGGCGACGCCGCGCGCGGGCAGGTGGAGCAGGCGAGCGCGAACTATCGCGTGAATCTCGGCGACGCCATCGCCATGTCCGAGTACCTCGCGCGGCAAAAGGAACTCAACGACAGGGCGGACTTCACCTACGAATCGCTCACCATCTACTCGGGTCTCCGCAAGGAGGTCTATCTCGACGAGCTCTCCCAGCTTGACGGCCAGGTGCCCGACTTCCGGGCCGAGTACGACACGCGGTTCCCCGGCCTCCAGTATCCGTCGGTGGAGGCCCTCCCGTCCGCAACGGTGCGCGAATGGGGCGCCCTCACCGCGAAGAACCGCGGGACGATAACGATCGGGAACGGCGAGGAACAGACGCTCTCGTTCATCAGCCCGATCATCAAGCAGGACATGGTGCGCAAGGGCGACGAGCGGGTGCGCCGGGAGCGGCTCCTCGGCTTCTCGGCCATCACCTTCCGGGAGGTTATCATCCTCCGGCCGTATTTCCGGACGAGGATCACGGTCTACGTCTGCACGCTCCTTTTCCTCTACATCGCGGTCATCCTCACGTACCTCGTCGGGAACTATATCGTAAACCCGCTCCTCTTCCTCCGCATGAACGTGCGCAAGATCTCCGACGTGCTCCTGACGATGATTCGGGGCCAGTCGCGCATCTCCTCGCAGTCGCTCGTCTACAACGACTGCGTGACGAGCCGGGACGAGATCAAGTCGTTGTCGTCCGAGATCAACGACATGGTCACCGTCATCCGCGGGATCGTACCGTACATCTCCGCCTCGACCCTCAAGCAGGCCGAGTCGGGAACCGCCTCGACCAGGCGGAAGGAACTCACGTTCCTGTTCACCGACATCCGCGGCTTCACGACCCTGTGCGAGGGCATGGAGCCCGAAGAGGTCGTCGGCGTCCTGAACCGCTACCTCGACCTCGAGACCGAGATCATCCTCAACAACCACGGCGACGTCGACAAGTTCGTCGGCGACGAGATGATGGCCTTCTTCGAGGGCCCCAAAAAGGAAGTCAACGCCTGCCGCGCGGCGATGCAGATCAGGCACGCCATGATGGAAGAAAAGGAACGGCGCGAGGCCGAGGGGCTTCCCATCGTCTCGATCGGCATCGGCATCAACACCGGCCCCGTCGTTTTCGGCTCCGTCGGCGCGCGCGACCGCATGGACTATACCTCCATAGGCGACACGGTCAACCTCGCCGCCCGGCTCGAGGGCGCCAACAAGGCATACGGCTCGAAGTCGATCATCACCGAGGCGGTGTACGATCGCGTGCAGGAAAACTTCCTCTGCCGTGAGCTCGACTTCATCGCCGTCAAGGGCAAGACCGAGCCGGTGCGCATCTACGAGATCTTGCAGGAGATCCCGAAGGCCCAGCCCAAGCTCGTCGAGATCAAGACCCTCTTCGAAAAGGGACTCGCCGCCTATCGGGGAAAACGGTGGGACAGGGCCCAGCTTGCGTTCAAGAAGAACGTCGACCTCTACGAGGACGTCCCCTCGGCCGTGTTCCTGGACCGTATAAAGCATTTCTCGAAGGTACCGCCGCCCCCGAAGTGGGATGGCGTGTTCAGGATGACGGTGAAATAACCGCACGGGGGGGGGGCGCCATTCGCACCGCCCCCGCCGCGCCAGAGCCGGCATTCGGCGCTCGGCGCTCGGCGTTGCCGGAATCAAACCAAAAACGTCGGTAAAACTTTTATAATCACTTTTTTTTTAAATTCCAGCTTATATCTCTTGCCATTTACTCCGTCTTGGTGTATTAGTTTATTAGTACACTGCGACAAAGGAGGAAGTATGACAGAGTTTGATCCGAACACTCCCATTTATATACAGATCATGCACTCCATTCGGCGCGCGATCGTGACCGGCGAGATCCGGCAGGGAGATAAACTTCCCTCCGTCAGGGAACAGGCAGAATCGCACAAGGTAAACCCGAACACCGTGCAACGGGCCTATCAGGAGCTTGAGCGGGAGGGAACCTGCGAAACGCGCAGGGGAACGGGGACCTTCGTGGTCGAAGCCGGGAACCTTGTCGCCGATCTCCGGGTCGCGATGGCCAACGACGTCGTCGACGCGTGTCTCGCGGGACTTTCCGAGCTCGGCTTCGGCGACAACGAGATACTCGAGGCGATCAGGGAACGCCAAAAAAAGCCGCTACAGGGGGAGGATACACATGCCCGTCATTCTTGAGACCGCGCGTCTGCGCAAAAACTACCTCGTCAAACCGGCCCTGAGGGACGTTACCCTCTCGCTGGAATCGGGCCGGATACTCGGCCTCATGGGACCGAACGGCTCCGGGAAAACCACGCTCCTCAAGATACTCGCGGGTTTGCAAAAGCCGTCGGGCGGCTCATTCTCGGTGGCCGGCGAGAGCGACCCCGTCAGGACGAAGGCCCTCGTCTCGTTCCTGCCGGACCGGAACGCGCTCTACCCGTGGATGCGGGCCGTCGACGCTATCGCGTTTTACGCCGATTTCTTCGCCGACTTCGACCGCGCAAAGGCGACGGAGATGCTGTCGTTCATGAAGCTCGATCCCGCGGACAGGGTGTCGGCGATGTCGAAGGGGATGATCGAGAAGCTCAACCTGACGCTCGCCTTCTCGCGGCGCGCGAGGCTCTTCCTTCTCGACGAACCCCTCGGCGGGGTGGACCCGGTCGCGCGCGAGCGCATCGTCTCGACGATCATCCGCACATGGACCGAGGACTCTGCGATAATCATCAGCACCCATCTCGTAAACGACGTGGAACAGCTCTTCAACGACGTCGCCTTCATCGACGAAGGCGAGATCGTTCTCGCGGGCGACGCGGAGTCCCTCCGGGCGGAACGCGGCAAGTCGGTGGATCAGCTGTATATTGACCTGTTTTCCGGGCGATAACACAAGGAGCAATCGATGCTTTCGATAATCAAGTACCAGTTACGCGACCGCCGCAACCCGTTTTTGCTGAAGGCCGGAATCCTTCTCGCCCTCCATCTCGTCGTGTGGGGGCTCGAGGCGCGGGAGATACTCGCGGGGACGTATTCCCTGCGGGCGTCCACCGGTTTCTGGCTTTTCGTAACCGTGGCATACACGGTCCTTCTGACGGTCGCCATGTTCTTTACGACCGCCTCGGGGCACGCCAGCGGCCTGCTCTACAAGGACACCGGATACCTCATGCTCTCCATACCGCGCCGCGGC
>LVBL01000097.1 GCA_001604405.1 Spirochaetales bacterium Spiro_10 | reverse complement strand
CGGCGAGCTTCCTGAAAAGCGTCGTCAAGCGCTCGGGCGAGGTCATGTCCTATGACCGGTCGAAGATAGAGCACGCGATAGACATGGCCTTCGAGGCGGTGAACGGGACGAGAAACCCCGACCGGGCGAAGGAACTCACCGATCTCGTTGAGGAAAAGCTCCGCGTCCTCATGGCGGGACGCCACGCCCACTCGATCCCGGCGATCGAGGAGATACAGGACATCGTGGAAACGGTCCTCATCGAGGCGAACGAGACCAGGGTCGCGAAGGCGTACATATTGTACCGCGCGCGCCACGAGGCCATCCGCGACACGCAGTCGCTCCTTCTCGACATCGACGAGACGATGAACGGCTACCTCTCGCAGTCCGACTGGCGCGTCAAGGAAAACGCGAACGTCAACTTCTCGCTCGGCGGGCTCATCCTCCACAACTCCGGAACGATCACGGCCAATTACTGGCTCAAGAACATCTATCCCGAGGAGGTCGCCGAGGCGCACCGCACCGCGGCCTTCCATATCCACGACCTTTCCATGTTCTCGGGCTATTGCGCCGGCTGGTCCATACGCCAGCTGATCGCCGAGGGCCTCGGCGGCGTGCCCGACAAGATCACCTCGAAGCCCGCGCGCCACCTTTCCACGCTCATCCAGCAGATCGTGAATTTCCTCGGCATCATGCAGAACGAATGGGCGGGCGCCCAGGCGTTCAGCTCCTTCGACACCTACCTCGCCCCCTTCGTCAAGAAGGACTCCCTCTCGGACAAGGAGGTGAAGCAGTGCCTGCAGAGCTTCATCTACGGCGTTAACACCCCGAGCCGATGGGGCAGCCAGGCTCCCTTCACGAACATAACCCTCGACTGGGTGTGCCCGGCCGACCTCGCCGACAAGAACGCCGTCGTCGGCGGCGGCGAGATGCCGTTCACCTACGGCGAGTGCCAAAAGGAGATGGACGCGATCAACCGCATCTTCATCGAGCTCATGCTCGAGGGCGACGCGGCCGGACGCGGTTTCCAGTACCCGATACCGACCTACAACATCACGGCGGACTTCGACTGGTCAAGCGACAACGCGCGCCTCCTTTTCGAGATGACCGCCCGGTACGGCACGCCCTATTTCCAGAACTTCCTCAATTCCGACCTCAACCCGTCGGACGTCCGCTCCATGTGCTGCCGCCTCCAGCTCGACAAGCGCGAGCTCAGAAAGCGCGGCGGAGGCCTCTTCGGCTCGGACGAGTTCACCGGCTCCATCGGCGTCGTCACGATCAACCTGCCGCAAATCGGCTATCTCGCCAAAACCGAGGCGCAGTATTTCGCGCGCCTCGACTTCCTCATGGAACAGGCGAAGATAAGCCTCCTTCTCAAGAGGAAGGTCATCGAACGGCTCCTTGCCGGCGGGCTCTTCCCGTACACCCGGCGCTATCTCACGCACCTCAACAACCACTTCTCCACGATCGGCATCTGCGGCATGAACGAAACCTGCCTCAACTTCCTCGGCGTGGACATAACCGACCCGAGGGGCAAGGACTTCGCGGAAAAGGTGCTCATGCACATGCGGCAGAAACTGGCGGATTTCCAGGAGGAGACGGGCGACCTCTTCAACCTGGAGGCGACTCCGGCGGAAAGTGGGTCTCCAGACGAAATACACCGGGGGAACGGTGTTCCACATCTTCCTCGGCGAGGCGATCAAGGACTGGGAGTCCTGCCGCGACCTCGTCAAGGCCGTGGCGTCGAATTACCGCATTCCCTATTTCTCCGTGTCACCGACCTTCTCCGTCTGTCCCGTGCACGGGTATCTGGACGGCGAGCACTTCGAGTGCCCGAAGTGCAAGGCCGAGCTGGCGGAGGAACTCGCGACGAGGCTGACCACGCTTGAGGAAGAGAAGCGGGCCGCGGCGCGGTAAATTGGAATACCAGAAGAAAAGGCAGTATACTTAATCCTGGGAGGGAAAAAAATGAGAACGATTACCGAAATCGACGCGGACATCGCGAAGGTGAAAGAAGAGCTGGCCGTCGTGCGCGGCAGGCCGACCGAGGTCTACGCCCGCATCGTGGGTTATTATCGCTCCGTGAGAAACTGGAATCGCGGAAAGCGCGAGGAATATAATCACAGGAAACTCTTCGTCGCCGACGAAAGTCGCATAGAGACTCACCTTCCCCACGAAAACGGAATCGTCCACTCCCCCGAAGTCGCGCGGGCCGCCGGGAACGGCGCCGTGGTACATGCGGAAGGGGTCGCGGCCAGCTACGAGCTCTTCGTCCGCAAGACCTGCCCGAATTGCCCCCCGGTAAAGGAGGCCTGTACGGCGCTCCCCCTTTCCGGCGAGTTCGTCGACGTGGATACCGACGCTGGACGCGCGAGCGCCGAGCACTATGGCGTGTATTCCGCCCCGACCGCGATCTTCTTCGACGAAGCGGGTAACGAGGTGGGACGTGCCCATTCCGTACGGGAAATCAGGACCCTTTCCTGCCTTGAGCGGCAGACGGTTCCCGCGGGCGCGCTGTTCTGAGAACCATGCTCGTCGGGCTTCAAAAAACCAGCCTCGTGAATTTCCCCGGCCGCGTGTGCGCGGCCGTTTTTCTTCCCGGCTGCAACCTCCGCTGTCCCTTCTGCCATAACGGCGAACTCGCCATGGCGAGCGTGGCGAGCGGACCGCCGTCCGGAAACGCGGACGGATACGTAACCCTCGACGAGGTCTACGCGCACCTCGAACGGCGCAGGGGCGTCATCGGCGCGGTCACGATCTCCGGGGGAGAACCCCTTCTTTCCCCCGCCCTCGACGGACTCATCCAAAAGGCGAAAAGCCTTTCGCTCGCCGTGAAGATCGACACGAACGGGACCCTCCCCGACCGGCTCGCGGCCCTGCTCGCCGATCCCGCGCGGAGGCCCGACATGGTCGCGATCGACGTGAAAACAAGCCCCGCGCGGTACGCGGAGCTCGCCATCGAACCGGAAGCGGGAGAACGCGCCGGACGGGAACTTCTGAGATCGCTCGAAATACTGCGGGAAGCCGGAGAAGCGGGCACGACCCGCGTGGAATACCGCACCGTGCTCGCGCCCGGCCTCGTCGGCGAGCGGGAGATACGCGAGATCGGCGGGCTGTTGCACGGGAAGGCCGACTGGGAGTTCGCGCAGTTCTCGCCGGGAAACTGCCTTGACCCCGCGTGGAACGACCGCGAGCCCTACGGGCCCGCGGAGGCCGCGCGCCTCGTCGAGATCGCGAGGGAACGCGTTCCCGGCGCGCGGCTCAGGTAACCGGCCCGGAAGGCGCGGAGTTCACCCCTGCCTGACCGCGCGCGCGAACTCAGCCCTGAGTCCCTCCGTCATGGGGCCCGGTTCGCCGGTTCCGATCGCGCGCCCGTCTATCTTCGTCACCGGGATCACCTCGGCGCCCGAGCCGGTGAGAAAACATTCGTCCGCGGTATAGAGGTCGAATTTCGTCATCGTCGTCTCCTCGACGCGCTTGAACGAACCGCGCGCGATCTCCAGGATCGAGTTGCGCGTGATCCCCTCGAGAAGGCCGAGCCAGACGGCGGGCGTCTTCAGCACGCCGTTTTTCACGATGAAGACGTTGTCTCCCGTGCACTCGGTGACGTATCCCTCCCTGTTCAGGAACACGGCCTCCATGCAGCCCGCGACCTGCGCCTCGAGCTTCGCGAGGACGTTGTTGAGGTAGTTCAGCGACTTGATGCGAGGGTCGAAGACGTCGCCCTGAAGCCGTCGCGACGACGCCGTGACGACGGCGATTCCGCGCTCGTAGCACTCGCGGGGATACAGGCGGATATCGTCGAAGATGGAGAGGACCGTCGGCCTCGGACAAAGAGCCGGGCTGATGCCGAGGTCGCCCACCCCGCGCGTCACGACAAGCCTGATATAGCCGTCGGGCTTTGCCGCGCGTTCGACCCCTTCCCTAAGCGTCGCGGCCATCTCGTCGCGCGTATACGGCAGGGACAGCGCGATCGCCCTGGCGCCGTCCCACAGCCGGTCCAGATGCGCGTCGAGCCTGAATATCCTTCCGGAATACCACCTGAGGCCCTCGAAGAGGCCGTCGCCGTACAGGAGTCCGTGGTCGTACACGGAAATTCGCGCGTCTTCCCTCGAGCGCCATTCACCGTCAATCCAGACAATCGCCATCAGTTTTCCTCCGTGTCGCTGAAGATGTCCCTGAGCCGCCAGTATCCTCGCCCGAATCTCTTTACGAGCTGCCGGTCGAAACGCGAGACTATCTTCATGATATAGACGTCGTGCTTTATGTAATCCTCCGCGAGAAGGACGAAGCCCTCGCTTCGGCTCCAGGCGCCCGATGCCGCCTGGGACGCGGACTCACCGTTCGCTATGGTTCCGGTCAGCGCGACGGCACCGTCCGCGACGACGGCGAACCCGCGGCCTCCCCGTTCCTCGTAGAGCGTGTCGGCGATCGGGTGCTCGTAGAGCAGGCCGACGGACCGCTCTGAGGCCTCAAGCGGGCCGAAATGGACGACCGCGATCTCCACGCCCGCCGCCTTGCGCTCGGCCAGGGCCCCGGCGAGACGGAGATACTCCTCTCCCCAGCACGAAACGAGGACGGCATGGCGCGCTCCGGCCACAAGCGACAGCGCGCGTTCCATCAACTCGCCGTAATCCGAGACGTTCCAGACGTACGACACCTCGTTTCCCGGGGTCGCGAGGGCGGAGATATCGCGCGAGAGGGAAGAAAGCGTCTCCTCCGTTTTCTGACGGAAACGAGAGAGAAAATCCTCCGGGTCGCAGGGGGCATAGCGTCGCCGGTCTCCTTCCTTGGTTTCCAGGGCCATTCCCCGTTCAAGGAGGCGGTCCATCACCGGATAGATCTTGGCGGTCGGGATTCCGCTGGAACGCGCGACCTCGTATGCGGTTGCAGGGTGCGAGGAAATGAGTGAGATCCAGGCGCGACTTTCATACTCGCTTAACCCGAGTTCCATAAGCCTTTCGGTAATAGTAACTACCATGGTAGTTACTATTACACAAGGACGAGAATAAGTCAAGCAAAACGGGAACGCGCTCTCCGGGAGATACGACTCAGAACGCGGTTTTTCATTGTCCAAAATGCCTTTTTTGCAATATACTAGGATCATCATAGCTTCTCGAAAGGAGGTATAGATATGCCTAAAGGCAAGGACAAGGGAAAGGCTGAGGAAAAGAAAAAGCCGCAGCACACGCTTAAGGAAA
This sequence comes from Spirochaetales bacterium Spiro_10, assembly GCA_001604405.1. Classification (GTDB taxonomy): domain Bacteria; phylum Spirochaetota; class Spirochaetia; order Treponematales; family Treponemataceae; genus Teretinema. Next base: position 1,550 of record LVBL01000097.1, on the reverse strand, counting down.
AGCGGGAGATGAAAAAGGAAAAGAAGAACAATCAAGGTTGATAACGAACGAATTGCTTGGGCCCTCCCCGCCGGGAGGGCCCGCTTATGAACTGCCGCGCGGAGAGGACTCGTTAAGCCGCGGAACGATACAGAAGGAATACTCAATCACTTTTTCCATAATAATACCGCACAGAGGCGATCTTGCGTTGCTCAGACGATGTCTTCAATCCGTTCCCGACCGGAACGACACGGAGATAGTCATCGTTTTAGACGACGGGACCGGGGCACCCCGGCGAAATGGCGACATTTTTAATGGCGGGGGCCGCAAGCCGGGCAACTGTACGGTTCTCAGCACAGCCGAAAACCGCGGCGCGGGACACGCGCGAAACGTCGGGATGCGCGCGGCGTCCGGAACCTGGCTAATCTTTGCCGACAGCGATGACGTATTCATTACAGAAAACTTTAACGCCGAACTGGACCGCTGGAAGGACGCGGAGGAGGATATCGTCTTTCTCGACGTCGAGCCCACGCATACCGACGAGTCCATCCGTATCACCGAGAACCACTGGACCAGAACCTATATCAACAAGGCTTATCGCTACGGGGACACGAACTTCATACGGTTTCAGCATACCACTCCGTGGGGCAAGTTCATAAAGCGCCGGTTGGTCGAGCGGCACTCAATAACCTTCCAGGAAGTACCGTATTGCAACGATACCCGCTTCAGCGTGAATGCGGCGCTTGCGGCAAGGAGTGTCGCGTTTAGCGACACAAGGGTCTACCGTTACATTGTCCGCAGCGATTCCCTGACACACAAAAGCGACCTGGATTCCTGCCTGTGCCGCTTCAGCGTACAACGCGCGTACGAGTCGAAACTCGTTCGCCGCGGGCTCGGCAAATACCGGCCGCGCGTCGTCGAGGATATGTGGCTTCGCGTGTTCAAGAAGGACCCGGCGCGCTCGTTTAGTCTTGTCCCCTCGCTCGTCGCATCGATCGGCGTGAGGCCGTTTATCCGATTCGTATGCAAAATCGGGAAACGGAGGCTTCAAGCCCTCCTTCCCGCGGCCCTTACTGGGCCGGCATCTCCTCGATGCCGTCCCACTCGAAGTCGAGGCCCGACTTGATGATGCGATGTATCTGGGTCATGAAGGTGAATATCGCGGGGTCGTCCGGGTTTTCGGTGGCGAGTTTCCTGAACTCCTCCATGGCCTTTTCGTAGTCCCCGTTCCGGTAGGAGTGAAGCGCCTCCTCGAAACGGTTTTTGGAGACGTTGAATTTACCGAAATCGGACTCCGGCAGGCCGTCGTACACATGCGCGATCTCGACGGGTTTCTTGCGGCCGTGAACGCGGATGAGACCGAGGTACCTCCAGTGATACTCGTCAGGGTTCTCGATCCGGTCAAGAAACTCGAACGGGACGATGGTGCCCTTGCCGTAGAGCTTGCTCAATCCCTCGAGCCTGCTGCAGAGGTTGACCGAGTCCGCTATGACGGTCGTGTCCATGCGGTGCACCTCGCCCACGGTTCCGAGGATGAGCGGCCCGAAATTGAGCCCGATGCCCACCTCGAT
>LVBL01000096.1 GCA_001604405.1 Spirochaetales bacterium Spiro_10 | reverse complement strand
GTTTTTGGCAACCGTAACGGTTACGGTGTAGTCGTTGGTAGAGCCGTCCTCTGACGTAACATAATAATGGAGAGGGCTTGAAAAGTCGTTCTCGGTTTCTCCGCTTGCTTGCGCCGTCCCGTTTACCGTAATCGATGCTCCTGTAAAGGTAAAAGAGGCTTTGAGCGCAGTAATAACACTGCCGTAGGGGACCGTTACGGTAATTGCCGTACCTTCGATCGTCCCCGTGATGCTGCTCGATAAGGCGGGGTTTTCAGACGTGGAAAAGCTGAAAGACGTAATGTTATAAGCTGAACTCTCAGGCGAAGAAACGCCAGACTGACAGCCGAAAAACAAAAAAACACTAATACACACTGATAAAACACGTTTTAGCATGAGATTCTCCCTTTTACTCATAAAATGAGTGAATAGATACGTGCTACAGTTCTGGATTTGCGATTAGGCTCAGGTATATGCGGGAAATCTGAAATACGTATCACTTTTCCAGAATGTATCATAGTAATATACGTAAGTCAATATAAATAAACAAAGATAGATTTATAAATAAACATTATAAATAGACTATAAATAAACATTGTTGAAATTGATAATCAAATAGAGATAATGGTGTATTTTATTGAAATATATGATATGGTACGGTTGACTTTTAAAAATATTCACACAGCTGGAGTTAAGTGTATGACAGTAAATCCGACGGGAAAAGTAACAATATGGCAAATGAGTTCAATTCTCAGAATGATATACAAGAATCCGGGTATTATCCGTTCGGAACTGAGTAAAACTCTTAACATGAACAAATCAATAGCTACTCAATTGACTTCTTTTCTTGAGGAAAACGGATGGATTCAGTGTTTGGACTTGCAGACAAAAAAGCAGCCTCTCGGTATTAAGCCGGACCGTTTATACATAGCAGGAGTTGAAATACAGCCTGAATACTGCGGTCTTGTAATTTGTAATCTTGAAGGAAAAAAGGTTTATGAGAAAAACTGGAAACTGGAATCGCATGATTTAAGCAGTTATCTCAATATAGTGCTTCCGTATAATCTTCTTGAGTCGGGTTATTCAATAGGAGCCCTTGGTATTGCACTTCCTGGTATCGTTGATTCTGCTTCGCACACGCTGCTTGCTTCCCAGCCATTCAGAGTCACAAGCCCGGTGATTTTACCTGAGAAAATTGGAACGAAAGACTTTCCCGTTTTTTATGACAATGATACGCGGTGCATAGGCTGGGGTCTTGTATCCTTTAAAAGGGAAAATAGCAATTTTTACCTTCATTACATGAATCTTGTTGAGCATGATCCGCCTACGGACGAGTTCAGCAGAATCATTCACGGAACGGCGCTTTTTCTTGATCAAAAGGCTTTTGAAGGGAGCCACCATTGTACAGGAGAGGTACGGATGCAAAGTCATCTTGCCTATACTGACGGGAAACAACAATTCGGCGATTATGTAACGCGCTTGAAAATGAAGAGCAACCCGGATGTGTTCAAAAAATATCTGCGTTCTCTTTCATTTGATATAAGCTATATTTCAGCATTGCTTGATGTTGATAAGGTATATATCGTGGGGTCTTTACGAAATTACAAAGATGAATTAACGAAGGATTTCTTGGAGATGATCGGCCAGATTTCTTATTATCCTTCACTCCACAAGATAACGATAGAATTCCCGGAATACACGAATGATTCCATGAGTCTGGGGGCTGCCGGTATGGCGATAGAAAGGCTTTTTTCTATACCTTCAAATGAAAACCCGTCAGAATTTTATAAAGCGGTTGCCGAAGCAAAGCTCTAAAAAAGCGGATGTATTAACCGACAGGAACACTTGTTCCGACCAGATTTTTTCGGCAACGCCGATAGATCGAATCACATAACTCTCGACTACTTCTGCTGTCAAGTTTTGATTTAGCAGTTTTTCTCCGATGTGAAGACAACAACTCGCTTGTGTTGCCGTATAAGCACCGATCATGAGATGTTGGGTACTATCCCGACGCCAGTGCCTGTTCTGGAGGGGCACGAGCACAGACGGTCGCTGTCTGCTCCCGTTCTTGCTGCTTTGCCCAATCAATAATCAATGGATTTCACATCTGGTTACTACCCTGGTCACTCTCGGCAAAACGGCCCGGCCACCGGCTTGGGCGGACGTGTTTTTCCGTAGAAGTCGGTATCAAATACGATATCCTCGCCGTCGGGGCCCTCAAAGCGTTGCTCCGGCTCGAAGGCCATGCCTAGCGTATCCGAGGTGATCATCTTCGCCTGGGGCAGATACTCCGTCAGGTTGGTGT
>LVBL01000025.1 GCA_001604405.1 Spirochaetales bacterium Spiro_10 | reverse complement strand
CCGTCCCGACCGTGACGGGATTCGTCTCCATGGACGGTGCCGCGCTGTCCGCGTACCGCGCATCCGCGGGACTCGCCATGGACGACGCGGACATCCGCTTTCTGCAAACATGGTTCAAGCAGGAAGGCCGCGACCCGACCGAAACCGAGATCCGCGTCCTCGACACCTACTGGTCCGACCATTGCCGGCACACGACCTTCAACACGGTCCTTTCGGGCATCGACGTCGAGGACGGCCCTCACGCGGCCGCGGTCCGCGAGGCGCTCGAGGCCTACTCGGGACTCCGGCTCGAGATCTACGGCGACCGCGCGGAGCCGAAGAACGGCGAACCCGCGAAAAAACCCGTCACCCTCATGGACATGGCCTGCATCGGCGCCAAGGCGCTCAAGAAGCGCGGCCTTCTTCCCGACCTGGAGGAGTCCGCCGAGATCAACGCCTGCTCGGTCTTCATCGACGTCGCGGTCACGGACGACGCCGGCAAACCCGCCGGAACCGAGAAATGGCTTCTCATGTTCAAGAACGAGACGCACAACCACCCGACCGAGATCGAGCCCTTCGGCGGGGCCGCGACCTGCATCGGCGGGGCGATTCGCGATCCCCTGTCCGGCCGCGCCTGGGTCTACCAGTCGCTTCGCGTAACCGGCGCGGGAGACCCGACCGCCCCGATCGGCGACACCATACCCGGCAAGCTCCCCCAGATCAAGCTCACCCGCGAGGCGGCCGCCGGCTTCAGCGCCTACGGCAACCAGATCGGGCTCGCGACCGGCCAGGTCGTCGAGTATTACGATCCCGGCTTTCTCGCCAAGCGCATGGAACTCGGCGCGGTCATCGCCGCGACGCCGGTCAGTTCGGTCGTGCGCGAGGAACCCGAGGCCGGCGACGTCGTCATCATGGTCGGCGGCGGAACGGGACGCGACGGGATCGGCGGCGCGACGGGGTCTTCGAAGGCCCACACGGAAGAATCGGTCAACACGGCCGGCGCCGAGGTGCAGAAGGGCAACGCCGTCGAGGAGCGCAAGATACAGCGGCTCTTCCGCGACCCCGGGGTGACGCGCCTCATCAGGAGATGCAACGACTTCGGCGCGGGCGGCGTGGCCGTCGCGGTCGGCGAGCTCTCGCCTGGCCTCGACATCGACCTCGACGCTGTGCCGAAAAAATACGAGGGGCTCAACGGAACCGAGCTCGCGATCTCCGAGTCGCAGGAACGCATGGCGGTCGTCGTGCGCGAGAGGGACGCGAAGGCCTTCATCGCCGCCGCCAACGCGGAGAACCTCAACGCCGCGGTCATCGCCCGCGTCACCTCCGACAACCGCCTCGTCATGAGATGGCGCGGCGCGAAGATCGTCGACATCGACCGGGCCTTTCTCGACACGGCCGGCGCGACCCGCTCGGCCTCCGCCCGGGTCCGGGCTCCCGAGGGGCGATGGCGCTGGGAAACGGGGAAGCCCGACGCGACGGGCGCGGAGAAGTGGTACTCGACGCTCGCAGACCTCGCCGTCGCCTCGCAGCGCGGTCTTTCGGAACGCTTCGACGGGTCCATCGGCTCCTCCTCGATCCTCTTCCCGATGGGAGGAGCGTGGCAGTCGACCCCCGAGGCCGGCATGGCCGCGCGCATACCCGTCGGCCCCGGCAAGGAGACGACGACGGCGAGCCTCATGACGATGGGCTACGACCCGCGCGCCTCGGTCTGGAGCCCCTTCCACGGGGCGCAGTACGCGGTCCTCGAGTCGCTCGCCAAAATACTGGCGCTCGGCGGCGATCCCGAAAGGGCGCGCCTGACGTTCCAGGAATACTTCGAGCGCGCGACGGGTCCCGAAAGCTGGGGCAAGCCCGCGGCGGCCCTCCTCGGCGCGCTCACGGCGCAGATCGCGTGCGGCACGCCCGCGATCGGCGGCAAGGACAGCATGTCCGGCACGTTCCACGAACTATCCGTCCCGCCGACCCTCGTTTCCTTCGCGGTAACCACGGCCGACGAGGCGTGCGTGCGCTCCGGCTCCCTCAAGGGGGCGGGCCACGCCCTCGTGCTCGCGCGCGCGCCCTGGAAGGCGGACGGCACGCCCGACTGGAAGGCCTTCCTCTCGGGCGCCCGCGCCCTCCGCGCCGTCTCCGCGCGCGATCCGGCGCTCGTGCGCGCCGCGTATCCCGTCGGCGCGGGCGGCATCGCGGCCGCGCTCTGCAAGATGGCCTTCGGCAACCGCGTGGGCGCGCGGCTCGACGAGTCCGCGCTCGCCTCCGTTCCGGTCCCCTCCCCGTTCGCGGAAGGCGCCGCGAACGCCCTCGAGACGGTCCTTTTTGCGCCGCTTCACGGCTCGGTCATCCTCGAGATGCCGGCCGCCGCCGCGCGCGACCTTCCCGCCCACTGGACGGTTATCGGCGAGACGTCCGCCGAGCCCGCGATCCTCGTCGGCAATGTCCGCGTCCCGCTCGACCAGGCCCAACTCGCCTGGGAACGGACGCTCGCGCGCGTCTTCCCCCCCGTGTCGGGGGACCTCCCGCCGACGCTTCCCGAATGGGCCCGCGCGGCACCGAAAAAACCCGACGCGGCGCCAGGCGCGCCTTCGACGGCGTCCAAAGGACCCGCGGCGCGCGCCGCGAAACCCGGAGCGAAACCGCGCGTCGCCGTCCCCGTATTTCCCGGGACGAACTGCGAGTACGACATGGCGCGCGCCTTCCGTCTCGCGGGCGCCGAACCGCGCATCCTCGTCCTCCGCAACCGCACGGCGAGGGACCTCGCCGAGTCGATTGAGGAGCTCGCGCGCGCGATCGACGGCGCGGAGATCCTGGCGCTCTCGGGCGGTTTCTCCGCCGGCGACGAGCCGGACGGCTCGGGCAAGTTCATCGCGAACGTCCTCCGCGAATCCCGCGTCTCCGACGCGATCATGTCGCTCGTCGAAAGCAGGAAGGGACTCGTGCTCGGCATCTGCAACGGCTTCCAGGCCCTCGTGAAGGTCGGGCTCGTTCCCTTCGGCACGATAGTGCCCCCGTCGCCCGGGATGCCGACCCTGACCTACAACACGGTCGGCCGGCACGTATCCCGCTTCGCGAGGACGCGAATAGCCTCGACGGTCTCTCCCTGGGCCTCGCTCTTCGAGCCCGGCGCCGTCCACACCGTGCCCGTATCCCACGGGGAGGGCCGCCTCGTGGTCGACGAGGCCCTCGCGAGGGAGCTGTTCGCCGAAGGCCGCGTATTCTCGCAGTACGTCGACGCCGAGGGCAGGGTCACCATGACGGAACCGGACAACCCCAACGGTTCGATGTTCGCGATCGAGGGCCTCACCGACCCGACCGGCCGCATCCTCGGAAAGATGGGCCACAGCGAGCGGCCCATCGACTCGGGGCCCGGGGGGAAAACAGGCTCGCTCTATAAAAACATGCCCGGCGATACGTGCCAAAACGTCTTCGCCGCCGGCGTCAAATATTTCGAATAGGAGTTTTCATGAAAAGGATATTCGCGCTTTCCGTCTCTCTCGCGATCCTCGCCCTCGCCTCTTGCGCCAAGCCGCAAACCGCGTGGATCACCGACATAGACGAGGCCACCGCGGCCTCCGCCAAGACGAAGAAGCCCCTGCTCGTCGTGCTGACCGGCTCCGACTGGAACGAGGAAAGCAAGACGCTCTCCGCCAACGTGTTCAACGAGGAGTTCTTCAAGACCGGAACATCGAAGTACGTGTTGTGCAACATCGACATACTCGAGGACGATTCCGCGGTGGACCAGGCGCTCTCCGAGCGCAACTACAAGGCGGCCGAGGCGCTCGGCGTGACGGGCATTCCTGCCCTCATCCTCCTCACCCACCTCGGTGACGTGTACGCGAACGTGCAGCTCGACCCATCGCTCGCGGGCCCGGAGGCCTTCTATACCGTCGCGGACGCCCATCTCGAGAACGGCAAGAAGCTCGCGTCCCTGCGCAAGAAGGCGGATTCCTCGAAGGGAGTCGAGCGCGCGAAAAGCCTCGACGCCTTCCTCGAGGCCCTGGCCCCCGGCCAGCGCGAGAAATACGGCGAGATGATCCGGGAGATCCCGTCGCTCGACGCCGACGGCAGCGCGGGACTCAAGGGGAAATACCTCCTTCAGCTGACCTACCTCGACGCCGTGGGCCTCTTTCAGGGAGGCAAGGTGACCGAGGCGGGCCAGCGGTTCTTCTCGCTTGCCGAAGCCGGGGGGCTCACCCCCGCGCAGGAACAGGAAGCCTGGTACATGGGCGCGTACATGTACGCCATGTCCGAGACGGTCGACAACGCGCTGATCGTCTCCTGGCTCGAGAAGGCCATAGCGACCGATCCGGACGGCCCTGGAGCCGCGAACATCAAGTCCACGCTCGAGCAGGTTCGGGCGATGCTCAAGGAATAGGCAGCCTGCCCGCGCCGGACCTGCCTTGACGGCGGATCGGGCGCGGGGTATCCTTTTCCTCAAACGATGGAACCAGCCCACCCCCCGTCCTGCCTCCTGTACGCCCTCGCCTTCACGGCACTGCTCGTCGCCTCGGCGTTTTTCTCTTCAACCGAGTCGGCTTTCCTCTCCGCCAGCCGCCTGCATCTCCGCTATCTCCGAGAGAAGGGGAACAGGCGCGCGCGCCGGGTCGAGTCGCTCCTGGCGCGCAAGGGCCGGTTCCTCAACTCGATCCTCGTCGGCAACAACGTCGTCAACGTGGCCCTTTCCTCCGTCGCGACCTCCCTCGCGGTCTCCGCCGCGGGCGTCGCCGGCGTCGGAATCGCGACCGTCGCGGCGAGCGTGGCGATACTTACCTTCGGGGAGATAATCCCGAAAACCGCGGCGCTCTCGCGGCCCGAACGTGCCGCCCTCGCGCTCTCGGGGCCGGCGGCCGCGTTCGTCGCCCTCGCGACGCCCGTCGTGGCCGTCCTCGGCGGCCTCACCTTCGCGCTCGGGCGGATCACGGGCGGAAAGGCGCGCGATGCGCGCGGCGGGGTAACCGAGGACGACCTTCGAGCGCTCATCGAGGTCGGGGAGGAGGAAGGCGTGCTCGCCGAGGGCGGCGGCCGCATGATGGAGGGCATCCTCGACTCTAACGACCTGAGCGCCCGGGACATCATGACCCCGAGACCGCGCATCGTCTCGCTCCCGCTCGACGCGACCAGGAGGGAGATACTCGACACCTCGCGGGAAACCGGCTTTTCGCGCTTCCCCGTGTTCGGCGAGAGCATAGACGACATCCGCGGCATCGTGCACGTCAAGGACGTCTTCCTCGCGGGACCCGAGTCCGCGGGTTTCGCCGCGCGCGACTTCATGCGTCCGGCGCCGTTCGTCTTCGAGTCCAGCAGGATACCTTCCCTGCAACGCCTCCTGCACGAGCGGAACAGCAACTGCGCCATCGTCATCGACGAGTTCGGCGGCACGGCTGGACTGGTCGCCATCGAAAACATCTTCGAGGAGTTCTTCGGGAGCATCCGCGACGAATACGACGCGCCGGAACAGGGCGCCGACGGGGAGACCTCCGCCGGAACGCCATCCGCGGACACGGCCGGGCAGGACGCCCCGACTGAACTCTTCCTGGAGGGATCGGCGAGAATCGACGAGGTCGCGCGGCGTCTTGGCATAACGCTCGAGTCACGGCATTACGACACGATAGCCGGCTACCTCATGGAACGCTCGGGCGACATCCCGAGGGTCGGCTACCGTCATCGCGAGCAGGGATACTCGTTCACCGTCATCTCGACTACCGGACACAGGATCGACGAGATCCGCATCGCGTCCGGGGAGGACCGGCCGTGAGCCCCGCCCAGATCGCCGCAACATCCGGCCTCGCCGTCCTCGTACTCTGTTCCGCCCTCTTCTCGGCGGCGGAAACCGCCATCACCTCCATCAGCAGGACCAGCTCGCGCGCGCTTCGCAAGAGCAAGGACAAGAAGGACAAGGCGGTCGTCGCGCTGATCGACGGACGGGACGCCACGGTCACCGCGCTCCTCGTCGGAAACAACGTCGTCAACATCGGGGCGGCGAGCCTCGCGACGGCCATCGGAATGGACGCGTCGCGGGAAGGTGGCGCCCTCGTGGCGGCGGCCGCCATGACCGCGATCATCCTCGTCTTCGGCGAGATCGTGCCCAAAACGCTCGCGTCGGAGGACCCGGCGCGCGCCGCGCGCGCCCTCGCGCCGCTCATGGCGGCGACGCGGACGCTTACGAAGCCGGCCGTCGCCGTGTTCTCGGGTGCGAACGCGGCCTTCGCGCGCCTTCTCGCGAGGGTCTTCCCGGCGGACGCGTCGCGTCTCACGGAGGACGAACTGCGCCTCATGATGGACGCGGGCAAGCGCGACGGCGCGCTCGGCGAAAGCGAGCACAGGCTCCTCGCCCGCGCCGTCGACTTCTCCACCAAGACGGTCAGGGAGATCATGACGCCGCGCACGGCCATCGCGGCCATCCGCGCCGACGCCGATCTCGGAGAAATCTCCGCGGCCTTCGCCAAATGCGGCTATTCGCGCATGCCGGTCTTCAGCGGGACGCAGGACAGGATCGTGGGCATGGTCCACTTCAAGGACGCGCTTTTCGCGCGCGAGGCCGGCGAGACGGCCCGCGCGAAAGGCCTCGCGCGAAAGATCCTCCACGTTCCGGAAAACATGACGGCACGGGACCTGGTGACGGAGCTGAAGCGGGCATCGCTCAACATGGCCGTCGTCGTCGACGAGCACGGAGCCACCGCCGGGCTCGTCACGATGGACGACGCGATAGCGAGCATAATCGGCGGCATCCGCGACGAGTTCGACGTCGACGCCGAGCATCCGCGCGAGCTCGTGAAGGTGCTCGGTCCCCGGCACATAAAGGTGCCCGGGAATCTACGGCTCGACGACCTGAACGCCCTCATGAAGCTGTCGCTCGACTCCCGCTTCTACGAAACGGTCGGGGGATACGTCATGGAGCGGGCCGGGCGCCTTCCCGACAGGGGCGAGTCGGTCCGCGACGGGGCCCTCCTGTTCAGGGTTATCGAGCGGGGCCCGCGAACCATACAACGGCTCGATATCACGGTTTCCGAAAAGGAGTAGACGATGCGATACCACCAGAAAAAGGACTTGGCCGTACTGGTCGCGGGGAGTTCCCCGTTCAACGACACGGTGATCCTCGAGCTTCTCGGGGCGAAGGGGCCCGTATACGGCAACTCCCGGATCGGCTCCGTGACGGCGGTTGTCGGCGAGGCAACCGAACGGCGGCTCGGCCCGCGCAAGGGCGTCTCCTTCGTCAGGGGCGATCCGACGGACCCCGCGGTGCTCGAAAAGGCAGGCGCGCGCGCGGCGGACGTCATCCTCGTAAACTCGTACGGCGCGGATGACGGCGAGGGCGAGACGCGGACCATACGGCAGGCCCTTCTTGAACCCCGCGCGAGGCCAAAAAAGGACGCGCCGATTACCGTTACCGGCAGGCAGGACGAAGCCGGTGCGGGCAATGAAGGCGCGTTCCTCCACTGCGTCGAGGACATCTTCACGCGGATCATCGCCCAATCGGCGCGCCAGCGGGGACTCGCACGCGTCTATCGGGAACTCCTCTCGTTCCACGGAAACGACTTCTACTTCCTGCCGGGACGCGCCCTTTCGGGCACGACCTTCAGCCGGTCTCTAAGGGCCTTCGCGAACGCATGCCCGGTCGGGATACGGCGAAGCGGAAAAACGACGCTCAATCCGCCCATGACGGAGGAAATCGGCCCCGACGACGAACTCGTCATCCTGGCCCACTCGCTTTCGGACGTAATGATGAATCCGGCGATCCTTCCGGTTCCCGACGAGTCCTCCATATCGCGCGAGGGAATCTCGACCATGAAACAGGAATCGTATCTCTTTCTCGGGTGGAACCGCCTCTGTCCGGGGATTCTCGGGGAGATCAACAAATACTCCCACAAGGATTCGATAGCGGGCGTGACCGGCGAGGGCGCCGGGGAACTTGGCGGTCTGCCCCGTTTCGAGAACCTCTCCCTGACCGGGCTCGCCGGATCCTGCGCGGACGACGGCTTCCTCGACACAATCCCCTGGGAATACTGGGAAAACCTCGTCATCCCGGGGACCGCGGAGAACGGAGACGGTTCCGCGGTCGAGCGCCTCTCCGCGGTACGGACGGCGCTCGCGACGCGCGGCTTCGTCAACAACCTGACGGCCGTATCATGGAAACCGGGCGAGGAAGACGGGCTCGAGGACGTACTTCCGGTCACGCTCGTCTTCCGCATTCTCGCGCAACTCGCGCTCAACCCGGAGCTTTCGGGGGTTATAAACGAGATAACCTCGCCGGTCGGGGCGGAAATATACCTCAAACCGGTCGAAAATTACGTGGTATTGGACAAACCGTGCGACTTCTACACTATACTTGAGTCAGCGAAACGAAAGGGTGAAACGGCCATCGGGTATATACGGAACGGGGAGACTGCCCCGGTCATCAACCCGTCCAAGGCCGCTAAGGAACGGTTCGGTCATTTCGACCGGATCGTCGTCCTCGCGGACGAAAACTGACACGGGATACAGGCGGTACACAAGGTGAAACTGGGTAAAAAACTGGGAATAGTGTTCATAGTGCTGGCTATTCTTCCCTTTGCGAGCGGCATGACCTTCATCATACTCAGTTCGGGACAGATCATCAGGAACACAGCGATCGCCAACCTCTCGGAGTTCTCCGGCAACCTTGCGGGAAACGTATCGGCCTTCTTCATGAGCGCCTCGGGATACGTGCTTTCCTACTCAGAACATCCTGACGCGAAAAAGCTCGATTGGGCTGCGATGGACCCGGTTCTCGAGACGATCGCGGACAACAGCGTCCTCATTGATTCATTCCTCCTCATCCGCAGGGACGGTTCGTACTACCGGTCCGACAACGACGGGAATCCCGCGCGAGGAGGGCTCGTAACCGAGAAAAACTCGAATCCTGCCGCCGCCCCGCTTTCCCTCACCTCGCGGGAATATTTCCAGCGTACACTCGTGAAGAATTCGGGAAACGCGCGGATCCTCTACGTCTCCGATCCCAATCTGTCCAAATCGACGGGGAAGAAACAGATCGTCATCGCGGCGAGCATACCCGGAAGGGCCGCTCCGGCAGGCGTCTTTGCAGCGACCATCGGCTCTACGGCCATCGAACGGGTTCTCGATTCGGCCACGCTGGAGCTTGCAAACAAGATGGGACACAACGCGGTATTCGCCCTCGTAAGCGAAAGCGGCGCCCTCGTGTCCCTCCGCAAGAACGATCCGAGCGACGGACGCTTCAAGGAGTACGCCTTCACAAGCGAAGAGGAGACCACGACGGACATGCTCCCCGAGGCCTTCAGGCGCGCGCACCTCGAGCTTGAGGGATCTGACGCGCATTTCGTAGCCCTTACGAACCCGGATGACGGGAAAGAGTGGCACATGGCGGGCGCGCGCGTCTCGGGCACGAACTATACCGTCCTGCTCGCCGTTCCCGACGACGACCTCTTCGTGGCCACCAACACCATGTGGCGAACGATCTACGCCATCTCCGCGATCACGCTCGTGGTCGTGCTGGCGGTATCCGCGCTCCTCGGCGGGCGCCTGGCAAAGCCGCTCAAGAAGACGGCCGAAACCCTCAAGGACATCGCGGAGGGCTCCGGGGACCTCACCTACCGGCTCCAGCTTGAAGGGAAGGACGAGACGACCGAGGTCGGCCACTACTTCAACAAATTCATCGAGACGCTTCACGGGATGATATCGCTCGTCAGGAACGAGGCGACGAGCATGGGCGCGCTTTCCCGGGAGCTCCACGACCGGGCGTCGGGCATAAGGGGCGACATCGAGGCGATCTCGACGAACGTCTCGGACCTCAACTTCCAGACCGAGGAGCAGAGCGCGAGCGTCACGGAGACCTCCTCCACCATCCACGAGATAGCGAAGAACATCGAGAGCCTCTCCCAGCAGATCGAGGGCCAGTCGGCCAGCGTCACCGAGTCGTCGGCGGCCATACAGCAGATGGTATCCAACATCAACTCGATATCGACGAACCTCGACCGCGCGGGCGCGGGTTTCGACGCCCTCCTTGCGGCCGCGAACAGCGGGCGCGACAGCATGCAAAACGTCATCGAGCTCGTGAAGAGCGTGTCCAGCCAGTCCGAGCACCTCCTCGAGACGAACGAGATAATCGATTCCATCGCGAGCCAGACGAACCTCCTCGCGATGAACGCAGCCATCGAGGCCGCGCACGCGGGCGACGCGGGAAAGGGTTTCTCGGTCGTGTCGGACGAGATACGAAAGCTCGCGGAGAGCTCGGCCGAGCAGTCGAAGCTCATCGAGACGGAGCTCCGCAACGCGGTCAACACGATCGCGACGATCGTCGAGGCGTCGGCCGTGGCCGACAGCGCGTTCACCTCGGTCACGACGCAGATCAAGGAAGCCAACGGCCTCGTGCAGGAAATCCGCATGGCCATGAAGGAACAGACCGAGGGCAGCCGGCAGGTGCTCGAGGCCCTGGACGAGATACAGAACATCACCGTGCAGATAAGGGACGGTTCGCTCGAGATGAACCAGGGCGCCGACATGATCCTCAAGGAGATGTCGCGGCTCGAGGAGAACTCGCTCAAGGTACAGAAGAGCACGCAGGACATCGCGCGCTCGAGCGACGCGATCGGGGAGGCCATCGGGGAGATAGCGGGCGTGACCGAGAAAAACGCCGTCGCGGTCCGGTCACTAACCGAACTGACCGAAAGGTTCAAACTCTAGAAAACACCGGCGGCTCCCCCGAAGGAGGGCGACGGTCGGATTGACAGCGCCATTGGACACGCCTCCAATGGCGTTTTTATTGCTTGCGGAGAACCGTAAAAACCTGTATTATTTTGTTGATAACAGAAACTAACGGAGGAAGCATAGATGGAATACGGACATTTCAACGACGCGGAGCGCGAGTATGTGATCACGAACCCGCGGACGCCCGTAAAGTGGGTTAACTACGTCGGCACGCTCGCCTTCGGCGGGTTTATCGACCATACCGGGGGATCCCAGCTGTGCAAGGGCGACCCCGCGCTCAACCGCATAACCAAATACATCCCGCAGATGCCGTCCTCCGACTTCAAGGGCGAGACGGCCTACGCGCGCGTCCGGGCACCGGGAGAAGGCGCGCTTGACTCCGCGATCGTGTCCCCGTACTGGGTTCCCTGCCTCGGCAAGTACGACTCCTTCGAATGCCGCGTCGGGATGTACTATACCCGCTGGATCACCAGGATGGCCGGCCTCACCTTCGACGTCCTCGCCTTCGTGCCGAGGGGAAGCTCGGAACTCGTGCGCCGCTACCGCGTGACGAACTCGGGCAACGTACCGCTCGCCGTCGACCTCGTTCCGGTCGTCGAGTTCTCCCACTTCGACGCGCTCAAACAGCTGACCAACGCCGACTGGGTTCCGCAAACCATGACGTCGACCGGCGTGAGCCTGAAGGACGGACGAACGGCCATAGCCGCCTACGCCTTCATGAAGCGCGACTTCGCCGTCAATGTGCTTGTCGCCAACCGCCCCGCGCGCTCCTACGAGACGGACCGGAAGCGCTTCCTCGGCGACAACGAGTACGGAACCTGGCGGGAGCCGCTTTCCCTCCGGAACGAGCGGCTCTCCTCGAAGGACTCCGTGCGCGGAGACACGATCGCCGCGATCGAACTCGACCTCGGAGTCATCCAGCCCGGCGAAACCGTCTCCGTCATCACCCAGCTCCTCCAGACCGGCGCCCTCTCTTCGGTCGAGGGAGCCTGCGGCAAATGGCAGACGGAGGCGGAGGTGGACGCCGCCTTCGCGGACCTCAAGGCCTTCTGGGACCGGTACCTCTCGGTCATCAAGGTCAAGACGCCCGACGCCGCCTTCAACTCCATGCTCAACCTGCACAACCCGCGCCAGTGCTACACGACCAAGACCTGGTCGAGATATCTGTCCCTCTACCAGCTCGGCTACGGTTCCGACCGCGGCATCGGATACCGCGACTCCTCGCAGGACACGATGGGCGTGATCGCGCAAATCCCGGACGAGGCGCGCGAGCTCATGGAAAAGCTCCTTTCCGTGCAGAGCCGCGACGGCTCCGCGTATCACCAGTTCAACCCCCTGACCATGGTTGCCGGGCGCGGCGACTCGATGGAATACGAGGACCGCCCGCACTACTACTCCGACGACGCGCTCTGGATCGTGCTCGCCGTATCCGCCTATCTCAAGGAAACGGGCGACTACGCCTTCCTCGACAAGACGATCCCCTTTTACGAAAAGGACAAGGAGGAGCGTCCCCTCGAGTCGGGCACGGTGTGGGAGCACATGGCCAGAGCGGTCGCCTTCACCCACGGCAACACGGGCAAGCACGGGCTCCCGCTCCTCGGCTTCGCCGACTGGAACGACACGGTCAACCTGCCCGCCGGGGCCGAGAGCCTCTTCACCGCGAACCTCTACGGCTGGGCCCTCGCCGAACTGTCCGAGCTCTGCGCCTTCCGGAAGGACGAGGCGAACAAGGCCCTCTTCGAGGGCTGGTACGCGGAGATGAAGCGGAAAGTCAACGAGACCGCCTGGGACGGCGAATGGTTCGTGCGCTACTTCGACGACAAGGGCGAACCCGTCGGCTCGGCGAAGAACGAATTCGGGAAACTCTGGCTCAACGGGCAGTCCTGGGCCGTGCTTTCCGGATTCGCGTTCAACGGCAAGACGAGCGGAGGCCGCGCGCGCGCCGCGATGGACGCGGTCAAGAAGCACCTCGCGACCGAAAAGGGCATCAAGCTCTCGTGGCCGGGATACAACGGGTTTGACCCGCAAAAGGGCGGCGTCACGACCTACCCGCCGGGAGCCAAGGAAAACGGCGGGATATTCCTCCACCCGAATCCCTGGGCGATCATCGCCGAGACGATGCTCGGTGACGGAGACCAGGCCTTCGACTACTATACGCGCATCAATCCGGCCGCGAAGAACGATTCCGTCGACGAGTACGAATGCGAGCCGTATTGCTACGCCCAGAACATCCTCTCGAACGAGCATCCGAACTTCGGTCTCGGCCGGAACTCATGGCTTTCGGGAACCTCGAGCTGGGTATATCAGGCGTCCACGAAGTACATCCTCGGCATCAGGCCCGAGCACGAAGGACTCCGGTTCGACCCGTGCGTTCCCACGTCCTGGGACGGCTTCACCGTCGAGCGCGTATGCCGCGGCGCGACCTACCGCATCTCGGTAAAGAATCCCAAGGGCGCCTCGAAAGGCGTCGCGAGAATCGTCGTCGACGGCAAGGAGATCGAGGGCAACCTGATACCGTGGTTCGCCGACGGCGTGCATACCGTGGAGGCGACGCTCGGTTAATCGCGCGCGGCCGGGCTAACGCCCGGTCGGGCTAACGCCCGGGCCGCCTTAGCGGGCCGGCACGAGATATACGTCGTAGAACCCGTAGTAACCGATACGCTCGAAATCCGGCTTTCTCCCGATATAATCGCACACGAGGGCGTAGGCCTCGTCCTCGCCCGACAATCGGGCGATGGACCGGAGGCGGGCCGTCACGTCGGCGTCCAACGCGGCGCGCGTCGAGTATATGCGCTTGTCCGCCGGGACGTTCACGTACACGAGCGGGACCTTCCAGGTACCCTCCATGCTTCCCATCACGATCAGCGGCTTGCCGTCGCGCATGAAAGCGGCCTCGCCGGTCGGGTAGTCCTCGTGAAAGTCGCGGCGGCTCGAGGGAAGCGCGCCGTGAACGACGACGACGACGGCGATCGCGGCGAGCAGGAACCGCGCCTGCCTCAGCGGAAGGACGCGCAGGGCGAGGGCGGCGAACGCGAGCGCGTACGCGGGGAAGAACGAGGCGACGTAGCGCACGGTTTTGTACGGGGAAGAAACGGCGATGACCGTGAAGGTCACGGCGAACACCACGAGAAAAAGGATGAGCGCGGGCGAGAGGGCGGCCCTCCGGGCTTGTTCGTCCGGGGTCTCCGTCGCGGACGCGAGCGGAGACGAGCCCCTCGCGCGGTTCACGATCATCAGGATCACGAGAGCCGCCATTCCGGAAAGGGGAACGAGGTTGCCCGAGACGATGCGCGCGTAGGCCGCGAGGCTTGAAAGCCAACCCAGAGAAAGGCCCGCGGAAAGGTTCTGCACGCTTTGCTTCGCTCGATACGAGGCGGTAAGGTGCGCGCGCATCGCGGGGAAGAAGCGGTCCGCGAGATAGACGGCGACGACGACCGCGAGCACGCTCCACAGGAGGTCGCCGGGACGGCGGTCGACGAGAAGCCACACGAGCGCGAAGGCGCACACGGGCAGGGCGAAGAAGGCGAAATAGTATTGCGTCATGAGTCCGAGAAAGGTCGTGGCGAAGAGCCCCGCGATTCCCGCCCATACGCCGAAGCGGACACCGGATCGTCTTTCGGCGCTTCCCCCGCCGGCGTCGGTACCGGCGGCGCCGGCCCGCCCCGCGGGAAAGAGCACCGCCACGGCGGAGGCGAGAAACGCGACGCACAGCGTCTGCAGGAGTTCGTACATCCGGATAAAAACGGTCAACGACGCGGTCGCCGAGGAGAAGCCGAAAAGCAACAGGGACACCGCGAGCGCGAAGGGGTCCCGAAAGACGCGCCAGGCGATCCACGCGACGAGGAAGCAGGAGATCGCGAACAGGATCGCGTTGAGCGCGTACCCCGCGGGGATGCCGTCATGACCGGGAAGAAGCTTTCTCGCCGCGGCGAAGAGCCAGTAATACAGCGGCGGATGGACGTCGGCCGCGGTCGCCTCGGCGATGTTTCCGAACTCGGGCGCCTTCATCCGGTTGATCCGGGCCGAAAACACCTGCGAGCGGACGTCCGCCCCGGTCAGCCATTCGTCATGGTCGGCCATGTCGAGCCCGGGCATCCAGTTGCCGTTTGTGAGCATGAGCGTTATGCCCTCGTCGATATGCCATTCGTGCTTTGTCAGGGCATAGATGCCGCGCGCGGCGAGCGACGCGACAAGAACGAGCACGGTGATCAATACCGCCTTATTGGCGGCGCTGAGCGTTTTCACGATACATCCCTCCGAATTCAACCTTCTGTTTATTTTGCCGCCGGACGGCTTACTCGTGACGTCCGCCAATCCGGTACACTGCGAAAAAACCGTAAAAGCCCGCGCGCTCCATCGAGGGCTGGGCAGGGAAGAGGACGTCGACCATGGCGTAGGCCTCTTCGGCCCCCGAGGACCGCACCGCCTGCAAGAGCGACGGCATCAAGTCTCCCCCCTCGTACCGCATCGTGACGTATACCCGCTTGTGGCGCGGGATCGCGAGGTACGGCAGAAGGTTTTTCCACGCGAAGCCCTGCCGCTCCGACACGATGATGACGGGGACGTCGTCGCGGAAATACGGGGGATTCCGGTCGGCCGCATACTCGTCGTGAAAGGCCGGCATGGGGCCGGCAAGCGGCATCACGACGGCGACGAGCGACAGCGTGACGGCAAGCGCCCGCGCCCGCCCGGAACGAAACAGGGGCCACAGGCGCGCCAGCGCGACCGCAAGAACCACGGAGAGCGCGGGAACGCATGCCGCGATATATCTCAGCGAGAGGAAGGGCGCCGTGACCGCCGCGACGGCAAGGAGGACAACGCAGGGAACCGCGAACAGGACGACAAACCCCGCGGGAAACGAGGCCCGGCCACGCGAATCGACGGAGTGTCCGCCGGCCGTTCCGCCGGACACTCCGTCGGAAACGCCGTCGGCCACTCCGACGCTCGGGCGGAACAGGGACATGACCGGGCGGGAGACCGCGAGCGCGAGAACGGCGGCGAGGGCCGGTACATGCCGAAGGACAAGGCCTACATACCCGCGCCCCCGGGCGATCGCGGATCCCGCCCCGCCCGTAAATAAGGAGGACGTAAACGCGAGTCCCTCGAGCGCGCGGTCGCTCCCCACCAGATGAAGGCGTATCGCGGGGAACACCCTCCATGCGGCATACAGCCCGACGGCGCACGAAAGGGCGCACCACAGGGCCGAGGATATCCGCAGCCTGACCGCCAGAAGGAACGCGCACACCAACGAGACGGACAGGGCGAAGAACAGAAAATGATACTGCGTAAGCGCGCCCGCGCACGCAACGAGCGAAAGGCCGGCCGTCGCGACGGTCCGTGACCGGGCGGAGGGCTTGCCGGGACGGGGGAATACGACGAAAGACGCGAGGCACGCGAACGCGACGCAGCAAGCCTGCAAAAGCTCGTACATCCGCATGAAGGACGTAAGCGCGACCGAAGCGGAGGAAAAGGAGAAGATCGCGAGGGCGACGAGGGCGACCATGCGGCCGGCGCGGACATCCCCCACGTTCGCGCGCAGTACGGCCCGGGCGATGAAGGCGGCCGTCACGCCGAAGCAAAACCCGTTGAGGAGCAGGGCCGCGGCCACATACCGGCCGACGCCGACCGCGAGCCGGGCAAGGGCGAAGAGCCAGTAAAAAAGCGGCGGGTGGACGTCACGCGCGGTCGTGAGCGCGATTCCGCGCGCGTCGACGCGTCCCGTCGCCCGGAGGTTCGCGTTGAACGCAAGCTCCTCAAGCTCGCCTTTCGAAAGCCACCTGTCGAAGACGGGCTCGACGACGGGAGGCTTCCATGACCCGTTCGTGATCGCGAGGGTAATCCCCTCGTCGACGTGGAAGTCCGTCTTGTGCGCGCCGACGACGATCCGCGCGAAGAGGCCGCAAGAGACGATCGCGACGGCGAGGAAGAGAAAGACGCCCCGCGTCATTTGTGGCATAGCCGCGGTCGGCATAGCAGCTGCACGTCTCGTCACTCGGAACGGTCCTTCACGATGTATACCGGGCGTTTTTTCGCCTCGAGGTAGGTCTTGGCGAGATACTGCCCGAGGATGCCGATGGTAAAAAGCTGTATTCCGCCTATGAAAAGTATCACGCTCATGAGCGAGGGATACCCGGCGACGGGGTCTCCCCAGAAGATGGTCTTGACGATGACGAAGCAGGCGAGGACGAACGACGCGATGCAGAAGACAAAGCCGAACACCGAAGCCAGGATGAGCGGCACGGTGGAAAAGGCGGTAATGCCCTCGAGCGAATAGAGGAAGAGGCCCCAGAACGACCACTTCGTCTCTCCCGCCACGCGCTCCACGTTTTCGAACTCGATCCATCGTGTACGGAAGCCGACCCAGGAAAAAATGCCCTTCGAAAACCGGTTATACTCGGTCATCGACACGATGGCGTCGCGCATCTGCCGGGTCATGAGCCTGAAGTCGCGCGCCCCGTCGACGATGTGCGCGTCGGATATCCTGCGCATGATGCGGTAAAACAGCCGCGCGAACAACGACCGTATCGCCGGCTCGCCCTTTCGGGACACGCGCCGTGTCGCGACGCAATCCCACTCGCCGGTCTCGAGCGCGCCGAGCATGTCCGGGATGAGCGCGGGGGGATCCTGCAGGTCCGCGTCGATGACGCCGACGTACGTTCCGCGCGCGGCCTCGAGGCCGGCGAGCAGGGCGGCCTCCTTCCCGAAGTTCCGCGAGAAGGAGATGTATCGCGCGTCGCCGTCGCGTCTCGCGAGCTCGGCGACGGCGGCCCCCGTGCCGTCGACCGAGCCGTCGTCCACGAATATGAACTCGAAACGCCGTCCCGGCAGCGCGTCGCGCACTCTCCCGAGCTCGGCGTAGAGAAACGGTAGCGCCGCGGCCTCGTTATAGCAGGGAACGACGAGCGAAACGTCGGGCGTCTTTGCCTTTGCCATCAGCGTACCTCCCCGGCGGCGCCTTGCGCGCCCGTGCCGCGGCGGAATACCACCAACGAGCTGGTCACGTAATTCACGACCACAACGACGACGTTCACGGCGATCTTCGTCGCGAGCTCGTCGAACGAAAGAATGCGCGCCCCGACAAACATCAGGGCCATGTCGAGGGCACCGGAAAAAAGGCGGGAGGCGACGAAGCGGGCGAACTCGCCCGTCGCGTCGGCAAGGCCCTTCGCGCGCGACCCGAAGACGAAGGCGCGGTTGGTCGCGAAGGCGAACGCGACGGCAAGCGTCCATGCGCCCGCGTTCGACGCAAGAAGGGGAACGTCGAGCAAGGTCCGGAAAAACGAGAAAGCTGCGACGTTCACGAGCGTCGTCATGACGCCCCAGAAAAGATAGGCGCCTACCTTGATCCAGAACGCCTTCACCCTGTCGCGGAACCCCGTGCGCGCGCCCTCGTCCATCGTTCCTCCATATCGCGGGCACTCACGATGCGGTATCGTTGATCGCGCCCGGCTCTCAGCAAAGAAAAAGCCCGCCTTCTCAGGCGGGCGAAGCCGGGCGCGGTCGGCGCCCGACGGAAGTATACCACGAAATTTACTAGCCGACGACGGCCTTTATCTCCACCGTCGTCCCCTTGGCGCCGGACGAAACGAGGGTGCCGTCCGCCTTGGCCGATCCGGAGGTCACCGAGAGCGCGATCTTTCCGGCGGGGTCGCGGTTCTCCACCGAGATGACGTAGGTGCAGCCCCGGTAGGTTCTCGTGATCGTCGCGTTCTTGACGTGCGCGGGAAGCCGCGGCTCGACGCGCAGTCCCGCGTACTCGCCGCGAATGCCGCAAATCCACTGCGAGAGCGCGACGAAGTTCCAGGCGGCCGTTCCGGTGAGCCAGCTGTTCTTCGCCTCGCCGTGCCGGCGCGCGGCCTTGCCCGCGACCATCTGCGCGTAGACGTACGGCTCGAGCCGGTGGATCTCGCTGATCTCCTCGAGGTAGGCGGGGGCTATCTTCTTGTAGTACTCCCACGCCTGCGCCGGGCGGCCCGACTTGACCTCGCCGATGATGACCCAGGGATTGTTGTGGCAGAAGATACCGGCGTTCTCCTTGTATCCGGGCGGATACGAGGAAACCTCGCCGAGTTCGATGTGGTAGTCGCGGTAGGGCGGGTCGAGGATCACGATGCCGTACTTCGTGTCGAGGTGCTTCTTCACGGAGTCGAGCGCCTTGAGCGGGTAGCCCTTGTCGGCGCCGACCTGCGCCATCGAGCCGAAGCCCTGGCTCTCGATGAAAATCTTGCCGTCCTGGCACTCGTGCGAGCCGATCTTGTTTCCGAAGTCGTCGTAGGCGCGGATGTACCACTCGCCGTCCCAGCCGGTCTTGCAGATCTGCGCGGCCATCTTCGCGGCCTCTTTCTCGGCCCACTTCGCCTCGCCTTCCTTGCCGAGAAGGCGGCACATCGCGGCGTATTCGGGCGCGACGTACACGAACATCTGGGCGATCATCACGGACTCGGCGTTCTTTCCGTCCTTGTTCGTGGAAGTCTGGAAGGAGTCGTTCGGGTCCTTGCTGAAGCAGTTGAGGTTGAGGCAGTCGTTCCAGTCGGCGCGGCCGATGAGCGGGAGCCCGTGCGGCCCGAGGTTCTTGACCGTGTAGTGGAACGAGCGCTTCAGGTGCTCGAACATGGACGCCTTGTTCGTCGGGCTGTTGTCGAACGGCACCTGGACGTTGAGGAAGTCAACGTCTCCGGTCTCGCGGATGTAGCCGCCCACGCCGAGGACGAGCCAGAGGGGATCGTCGTTGAAGTGGCTTCCGACGTCCGCGTTGCCGCGCTTGGTGAGGGGCTGGAACTGGTGGTAGGCCGAGCCGTCCTCGAACTGCGTCGAGGCGACGTCGAAGAGCCGCTCGCGCGCGCGGGTCGGGATCTGGTGCACGACGCCGAGCATGTCCTGGCTCGTGTCGCGGAAGCCGATGCCGCGGCCGATGCCGGACTCGAAGTAGCTCGCGGAACGCGCGAAATTGTAGGTGACGATGCACTGGTACTGGTTCCACACGGCCATGCGGTCGAGCTTCTCGTCCCCGGTCTTGAGCGTGAAGTTCGAAAGGAGGCCGTCCCAGAACTTCTTGAGATCGGCGAACGCGGCGTTCACCTGCTCGGGCGTCTCGAAACGCTTCTGGAGGGCGATCGCCTTTTCCTTGTTGATGACGCGCATCGCGGGATTGGTCTGCAGGAGGTTCGCCGAGGGGGCGGGGCAGCCGTTTTCGCCGGCCCACTTCTTGTCCTCCGCCATCTCGACGTAGCCGAGGACGAAGATGAAGGTCTTCGACGCGCCGGGCTCGAGGCTGACATTGAGGCGGTGGCTCGCGACGGGAGACCAGCCGTCCGCGACGAAGTTACCGCTTTTGCCGGCCATGACGGTATCGGGGGCGTCATAGTTGTTGTGAAGCCCGAGGAAGGTCTCGCGGTCGGTGTCGAAACCGTCGATCTTCTCGTTCACGGAATAGAAGGCGAAGTGGTTGCGCCGCTCGCGGTACTCGGTCTTGTGGTAGATCGCGCTGCCCTCGACCTCGACCTCGCCGGTGGAGAAGTTGCGCTGGAAGTTCGTCGTGTCGTCCAGCGCGTTGTAGAGGCACCACTCGACGAACGAGACGAGGGAGAGGTCCTTTTTCGCGCCCGACTCGTTCTTGAGGGTGATCATCTGGACCTCGGCGTTCTCGCCGTTCGGCACCATGTAGAGGACGTCGGCGCGCAGGCCGTTCTTCGACGAGGAGAGCTTCGAATAGCCGAAACCGTGGCGGCACTCGTAGGAATCGAGCTCCACGCGCATCGGCTTCCAGCCCGGGTTCCAGACGGTGTCCCCGTCCTTGATATAGAAGTAGCGCCCGTTGTTGTCGAGCGGAACGTCGTTGTAGCGGTAGCGGGTCAGGCGGCGGAGTCGGGCGTCCGTGTAGAAGGCGTAGCCTCCCGCCGTGTTCGATATGAGCGAGAAGAACTGCGTATTCCCGAGATAATTGATCCAGGGATACGGGGTCCGCGGCGTCTCGATGACGTATTCGCGGTTGGCGTCGTCAAAATGTCCGAATTTCATAACCTCTCCTTAAGTTAATTGAAAGGGTCAACTAACCAGAGAATACCACAGGCCGGGTGCGCTGTCAAAGGGTTTTCCCTTACGGACGGTTGTTCTTGGCCTCGATATCCTTGAAATACCGCACGGTCCCGACGCGAAGCTCGTCGGTAGCGTCCTCGTCGCAGACGATCAGGGCCTTCGGATGGAGTTGCAGGACGCTGATCGTCCACATGTGGTTGACGCCCTCCTCGATGGCGTGATGCAAGGCGCGGGCCTTCGTGTATCCCGACGCCAGGATCAGCACCTCCTCGGCGTCGGTAATCGTCCCGACCCCGACGGTAAGCGCCCTCGTCGGGACCTGTTCGGGATCCCCCCCGAAAAACCGGGAATTCATGATGATCGTGTCCTGGGTCAGCGTCTTGACCCGCGTGCGGGACGAAAGCGACGAACCCGGCTCGTTGAAGGCGATGTGTCCGTCGGCCCCGACGCCGCCCATCAGGAGGTTGATGCGACCGTACGAGGCGATGCGTTCCTCGTACCTCCTGCATTCCGCGTCCGGGTCCTTCGTGGTCCCGTCGAGCATGTTGACGTTCTCGTTCGGTATGTCGATATGGGAAAAAAAATTGTCCATCATGAAGCGCCGGTAGCTCTGGGGATGGTTCCCGTCGAGCCCGAGATACTCGTCCATGTTGAAGGTAACGACGTGCTTGAAGGAGACCTTGCCGGCCTTGTTGAGCCTGATGAGCTCCTTATACACGCCCAGCGGCGTCGAACCCGTCGGCAATCCGAGCACAAAGGGCCGCTCGGCGGTCGGCGCATAGTTGTTGATGCGCCATACGATATGATTCGCCGCCCATTCCGCGCACGTAGCGTAGTCTTCCCTGACTATTACCCTCATCTATTACTCCTGTACGTGATGAACTTACATGATAATCGAGTTCGGGCGCGTTTGCAAACAAAACAAATCAGCCGTGGGACGGCTCCGAGAATATCGAGCCGCGCACCCGGCGCACAAGATTCGCGCGTCCGAGAGACACGGCCACGACCTCGCCCGAACCCTCCAGGGCAAGCGAGACGACGAGGTCGCCGGAGCGCTTTTCGGTCGACACCGGCCGGCCGAGAAGAAGCGGTCCGTCCTTCTCGTCGAGCTTCACCTCGAGCAGCGCGCCCGAGGCCATCGCGTGCTCGGCTATCCTGACCTTTCCGAGGAAATCCATGCCGCGCGCCTCTATCTTCTCGATCCTGACGGACGCGGGATCCAGCTGCTCGGGCGAGATGACGATCCTGCGCTCGACGCGCGACCGGAGGGCCTCGCGGATGTCGGGATCGACGTCCATCGAATCGATCGCCGCGTAGAGCCCCGCTTCCAGCGCCTGCCTTGCGAGGGCCGCGTCCTCGCGCGCGGCCGGCGCCTTTGCGGCGACCTTGACGTCAGTGCTCTTGCCGTCGGCACTCCTGCCGTCGGCACTCCTGCCGTCGGCACTCCTGCCGTCGGCGCCCTTTCCGTCCGCGTCGCCGGGAGACGCCGGGGCGGCCCCGAGCCTGAGGGGAGGAAGCCGCGTCGCGCGCGGACGCGCGGGCGGAGTGGAGACCGAGGGGGCGAAGTCGAGACCGGCGCGCGAGAAAAGCTCGGCCAGGTCCTCCTCGGAGGACACCGCGAGGGTATAAACGCCGGGCGCGAGCGTCTTCCCGATCCACTGGGCCACGGCCTCGTTCCGCTCGAAGACGGCGCGGCGTCCCTCGTCGACGCGAAGGACGTACCCGTGGTACAGGGAGACCGAGGAATAGTTGCGGTGCCAGTCCGAGACGGTGAAGGCGACGTTCCCCGGCAGGGGCTGGCGGGAAAGCGACGAAAGGGTTTCTATCACCGTCGCGTCCGTCTCGCCCATGTCGAAGGCCGCAGAGCAGGATCTTCTCGTAACGGCGAAATTGCCGGCGGTCTG
This sequence comes from Spirochaetales bacterium Spiro_10, assembly GCA_001604405.1. Lineage (GTDB taxonomy): Bacteria > Spirochaetota > Spirochaetia > Treponematales > Treponemataceae > Teretinema. Next base: position 55,852 of record LVBL01000025.1, on the reverse strand, counting down.
GATGTCGGAGACCTCGAGAAAGGACGCCAGCGGCAACAGCGAGGAAAGCGGAAGCCCGGGAAACACGATCACGTCGAAGGAGGGAGACACCACGATCGCGTGGGTCGCCTGGGCGGCCGCGTCGAAAAAGGCCTCGTTGCGCACGAAGGTCCCGTCACCGCCGTCCAGGATGATGCCGAGGGATCTGGCGATACCGGGGAAGTCGGGCGGCGCGTCGCGCGCGGGAGAGGCCGGCGCGGCGGAGGCGGGCGAGTCCCCGCCGATCAGGGCGGCGAAACGGCTTCGCGCGCGCGGCGAAAGGGCGCCTCCAAGCCGCTCGCCCGACAGGAAGGAAAGCCGGCCCATCGCGGCCCGCGCGTAGCGCGCGCCTCCCTCGAGCGAATACACGAAGTCGGCGAAGGCCTGGGCGCCGCGCTGGAGTTCCTCGCGGGGAAACCGGCCGGTTGACGCGGCGGCCACGTACGCCACGCGCTCGGTCTCCCCGCACTGGGCGAATGCCGCCCAGCGTGCGGGATCGGGCACGAGCCGGCCGTCGACGACGCCGACGAGGGCGAGGTTCCGCAACGCGCTTACGAGCGACTCGGCGAGGGACTCGTCCCCTTCAAAACGGGGAAAGGCGGACAGTATGCCGGCAAGCGTCTTCTTCCGGAGGGTTCCGTCGTTCTTGACCGACTCGCCCTCGAGCATGAAAAAACTGTAGAGCCCCGCGAGCGCGAGGTCGTCCAGGCGGAGCGGGCCGCGGGCCGGCTCGCCGCGAAAGACGGGGGCGACGAGGGCCGCCATCGTGGCGTACGGCGCGAGCTCGTCCTCCAAAAGGGGATTGATCGCGTAGGCGCGCGCGCTGTCCTCGTCGCGCCGGTATATGATGAGCCGTTCCTCGAGATTGAGGATGCGCTCGTACACGGCCGAGAACGACGACGAGGGGCTCAGCAGGGAGACGATCCGCTGCTGGGTCGGTGAGTTCATCTCGCGGATGGCGGCGAGCACGGCGCGGTCCTCGTCGTCGAGTCCCTGCGCGATGAGTTCCTTGGTCGACTTCTTCCTCAGGAAGGCGGACAGCTCCTCGATGAGACGCTGCTTGTTGAAGGGAGTCCTGATCGCGCCGAGGTACATACGGAGAAGGTCGAAAAAGTACTGGTCGGAAAGACGCGTGAGCGCCTCGCGCCAGGCCGTGACGGATTCGTGCCTCATCTGGCCCCGTCCCCGCACGGCAGCGTTCTCGAAAGCTCTCCCCACCGGACGATCTCGTACTCATAGCCCTGCTCGGCCAGGAACTTCTGCCGGTTCGCCGCGAAGTCCTCCTCGACGGTGCGCGCCGTGATGACGGTGTAGAAGTGGGACGAACGCTCCTTCGGCCTCAGTATGCGGCCCAGGCGTTGCGCCTCTTCCTGGCGGCTCCCGAAGGTCCCGGAAATCTGTATGGCGACCGAGGCGTCTGGCAGGTCGATGGCGAAGTTTGCGACCTTGGAGACGACGAGCGTGCGGATGGCGCCGGAGCGGAAGTCCGAGTAAATCCGGTCGCGTTCCGCGTTCGACGTCTTGCCGGTGATGATGGGACACGAAAGGGCGCGTGCGATCTTCTCGAGCTGGTCGATGTACTGGCCGATGACGAGCACGGCGTCCTCCGAGTGCCGCGCGAGAAGCGCCGACACCACGTCGAACTTAACCGGGTTCTCGCTCGCGATCCGGTACTTCTGCCGCTGTCCCGCGACCGCGTACTCGACCTCGAGCGCGGCGTCGAGATCGACGCGCACCTCCGTGCAAACGGCCGTGGCTATCCACCCCTGCCCCTCCAGGTCCTTCCAGGGAACGTCATAGCGCTTGGGCCCGACGAGGCTGAACACGTCCCCCTCGCGGCCGTCCTCGCGCACGAGCGTGGCGGTCAGCCCGAGGCGGCGTATCGTCTGGATCTCGGCGGTGACGCGGAATACCGGAGCCGGCAGAAGGTGCACCTCGTCGTAGACGATGAGTCCCCACGCGCGCTCGCGGAACAGCCGGAAGTGGGGGAACTCACCTTCCTTGTCCGGGCGCCAGGTGACGATCTGGTAGGTCGCGACGGTCACGGGCCGGATTTCCTTGGCGTCGCCGGTGTATTCCCCGATATCCTCGCGGGAGAGGCTCGTCTTGTCGACAAGCTCGTCTATCCATTGATGTACGGCGGCCACGTTGGTCGTGAGTATGAGCGTGCTCGTCTTGAGCAGCGACATGACCTTCATGCCGACGACGGTCTTCCCCGAGCCGCACGGAAGCACGATGGTGCCGTAGCCGGTGCCGGGCCCGCGGTCGCCGACGAGGGCGCCGGCTGCCTCGTTCTGGTATTCCCTGACCGTCAAAGGCAGGCCCGAAAGCGCGGTCCCGCGAAGGCTCACCTCGAGCGGGTCCCCGTCGCGGAGGGGCGCCTCGTCCTTGACGGGCCACCCGAGTCGCAGGAGCTCCTGCTTGACGGTGCCGCGGTGCAGGACCGCGACGCGGAACCGGTACCCCTCGCCTCCCTCGTGGGCGAGATACTTGGCCATGTGCCGCGAGGCGGAAAGTTCCTGGTACACGCGCGCGGAGGACGACTCGAGGATGAGGGCGTCGTCGTCTCCCGAGGGAAGAAGCCTGAGCGTGCCGAACCGGCTCATGGTCTCGGGTATCCAGGCGAGTACCGAGGCGGGCACGGCGAAGCGGGAGAATTCGCGGAGCGTCCCGGTTATGTCGGAGGGCTCGAAGCCCGCGCTCGCGGCGTTCCACAGCGAAAGCGGCGTTACCCTGTAGGTATGCAGGTGCTCGGGGGATTTTTCCAGCTCGGCGAACGGGATGAGCGCGTTGCGCGCCTCGACCGCCCTTGGCGCGTGAACGTCAAGGAGGATCGAGCGGTCGCCCTGGACAATTAGGGGATTCATCTGGTCATGCGGCATAACGTGCCATTGTATCCGCAACCCATGACGGGGGCAAGGCCTTTATTGATACATGATGAGGTACGGCCTGGGCTCGAGCGCGAGCACTTCCTCGGGCGCCATCAGCGGCCTGTCCCAGCCGGCGCCCGCGATCGTCGGCTCGAGAAACAGCTTGAAGGATTTCAGCGGGATGTTGCGGGCGAGCGCGTTGTGCGCGTAGGTGTTCTTCTTGAGAGGCGGGGCCCCGAAACCGTCGGCGCAATGGATGAGCTTGACGAGCGGATAGTCCGTGCGGACCTCGTGGCGCGCGGAGATCATCTTCGGCTTGAACTGGTGCACGACGAGCATGCGGCGGCCCGGGAGCCCGTTCTCGAGGATATGCGCCTGCATCATCTCCTGCGCCGCGTTCAGCTCGGCCGCCGTCACGTAACCGATCTCCTGCATGGGCTTGTCGGTGCGCCACTCGGGATCGAGGGCGAGGTGGACGTTCTCGTATTTCAGGTAGGGAAGAAGCCGGCGCATCGCCGCCTCCACGGTAAAGCGCCCGATCTGGTGGTCAAGAAAGACGTACCATCCGCGGGCGGCCGCGTACTCCACGTACTGCCTCACGACGGAATCGGGGAGGATGCCGATATCGCCGCCGGGCCAGCACGTGCCGTAGATGATATAGAGCGCCGGGATGACTCCGCGCCCGCCGTTGGCCGCGTCGTACTGGGACGCGAGAGCCGCGACCACGCCGTCAAGGTCCTCGAGCTTGTGCTGTCCGAGCAAGCCCATGTTGCGGGCGCCCGGCTTGCCGTAAACGGCGACGATATCGGAATTCAGGAGAACCGACTGGAGCCTCGGCGACTCGCGGGTTTCCTCGCGCGTCGGAACCCAGGCGACGCTATCGGCGGACGCGAGGGCGATCTCCCGGGCGCCGGCCCAGGTCAAGGCCCTGGGGAAAAGAGGGTCGAAGCGGGGCGCGGCGCCCTGCTTGACTACGCTGTCCACGAGAGTGACCGTCGACTCGGAAGAGAGCGCTGCTGTCACGCACACGAGTAACGCCACGACGGCGACCCGCCACGACGTCTGATGAGTTTTCATTCTGGCTCCTGTTTCTTTCTTATCGGCCGGGTCCGGGCCGAACTGAAGGGACGCGGGAACGAAAGAGGAAGTCCGCGACAAGGTCTTCGCGGGAAGCGCGGCAGACGACGAGGTCTCCGATCGCCGTGGCCGGGATCGGCCCGGATAGGGAGAGCCTGCGAAAGAACGACTCGCCGTTCGGGACCTCCTGGCTCACGTCGACGTACAGGAAGCCGGCGTTTCCCGAGCCCGGCCGGTACAGAAGATAGACGAGTTCGCGCCTGCGCACGCCCTCGAGCACGAGGTAGCGCTCGCCGGTGACGAGAAAGGAGCCGTCCCCGGCCCGGGTCGACACGAAACCCGAGGAGAAGCCGCGTTCCAGGTCATGGCCGTTCACGACGCAACGGAGGACCTCGACGGCGGCTTCGGCGCGTTCGCTCGCGGCCGGACGGGACTGCGTCGTCGCGGCCGGCGCCGTCGGCGCCGCTGAGGACCCCGAGCCCGAGTCCATCTTCTCGATAAGCCGCTCAAGCAGGGCGTCCGTGGAGCTTTTCGTGCCGGAGCCGGACGAGCCCGCGACTCCCCGTAGAAGGGGATTGTCGTCTCCGAGTCCGAGAAGCGAAAGAAATCCTGCCGTTTCCGCCGCGGCCCGTCGCTCTGCGGGCTGCCCGTTCGCGGACTTCCCGTTCGCGGCCTTCCCCGTACCCGCGCGGCCGGGTTGCGCGGCCTCGGCCGGTTTCGACGGAGCGGCCGTCTCCGCCTGAACCGCGGGAGGGCTCATGACGGGGGGCTTCGGCGGGGTCGGCATCGCGGGAATCGTCGGCATCGGTATGGCCGGCGGGGCGACCGGATTCGGCGGAGAGGGGGGCGCGGTTTGCGGAACGGCCGGGGCGATCGGGACCAGAAGGGCAAGGGCGGCCATCATGTACGCGACGCGGGGGCGGCGGGTCATTCCCCCTCCCCGAGCCCGGAAAGGCTCTTCTCGACCTGTTCGAGGCGCGTCTTCAGGGAGTCGATCGTGCGCTCGAGGCGGCGGCGTTCTTTCTCGAGCCTGTCGCGCTCGCTTTCCTCGCGCAACGCGCGCGCGAGGCTCACCTTGACGGTGTCGGGGCTGCGACCGGCCGCGAGATCCCGCTCGGCGGCCGCGCGAAGCTCGGGCGTCCTCTGGGAGGCGACGATTTTCATCGCGTCGTAACCGAGCGAGGCGTCTATACCGAGCGAGCTGACGCGCACGGCGGCCTGAGCCGAGGTTCTCGGGAGGCACAGCACGCGGTCGACGTAGTCCTCGTAGCGTATGCCCGCCTTCTCGCACAGCACGTGCGCCCTCGCGAGCAGCCGCCCGAGCTCGTTCATGAGCTTGCCGTTCTCCGCGATGCACCTCGTCCTTATTTCCTCGGTCAGGGCCTCGAGCTCCGACGACTTTTCGACGCCTATTCGGTAGAGCCTCTTCTTTTCGGCCTTCTCGAGCAGGGCGTGAAACCGCGCCCAAAAGGCGGCCGTATGCGACTTCGCGGTCTGGAGCGCCCCGTCGGCCTCGCACTGAAGGTGGTGCGCGTACTCGTGGATGGCGGTGTATACGAGCTCGTTGTCGTCCGAGAAGTTCTTGTTGTGGAGGAGGATCTCCCGCGTGTCCGGCTTGTAGAGGCCGTTAACCCGCTTGCTTTTCTTTCCCGTCATGATCACGGAAAACTCGAGGGCCGTATCCTCGAGCGAAAGCAGCATCGACTTGATCTGGTCCTGGTTCACCGCGGGTCCTCCGCCTCGAGAAAGCCGGCGCGCGCGAGCGCTATCGAGACCGCGGAGACGCAGGCGGTCTCCGTCCGGAGGACGCGCGGCCCCAGGCTCGCGACGCGAAATCCCGACGAGGCGAAGGCCCCGCGCTCGCGCGCGGTCCACCCCCGCTCGCTTCCGAGGGCGAGCGTGAGGGGGCAGGAGGCCGAGAGGGACCATCTCCCGCCCGGCCCGGCGCCGGGTTCGAGCGGCAGCGTCGCGAGGCTTCCCTCCGCCCCCGCGAGGTCAAGAAGGATGCGATGCCCGGCACTCCCGCCGGCCGTCGGCGGGAGGTCGTTCGCGAGGGACTCCCCCACGCTCGCGCGCATGCTCAGCGCGGGAACCGTCGTGCCGCCCGCCTGCATGCAGCCGTCGAGCAGGGCGGCACGGGCGGCCCCGCGGTCTACAAGGCTCGATTCTAGATACGACTTTTCGCCGAGGTCGGTTCCGCAGAGGCTTATCGACGAGACGCCGAGGCTCGCGAGGTCGCGGAGGAGCCGCTTGAGCTGGATGGGCCGCGGGAAGCCGACGATGACCGAAACGGGAAAAAGCGGGCGCGCGGCGCGCGACGCCTCGAAGGAAAAGACGACGTCCCCGGCTTCCGCCGACAGGATCGTCGCGACGCCCTCGGGGCCGTCGATCTCCCCGGCGAGGAAGGTCTCGCCCGTCCCCTTTTTGAGGATCTTGCGGATGTGCTCGGCCCGCGCGTCGCCGCGCGCGAAGCGCGTCTCGCCCCGCTCGAAAAGGATGATGTTCATGGTACGCCCGCCAGTATAGCAGACAGGTTTGACTTTTCATACGGGCGGGGTGTACATTTTCACCATGACATACGCTCACGGCATCGAGAGCGCGGCCGAGGTGGTGGCGCGCGACGTTCTCGCGCTCGCGAAGGGCGAGCAGTTCCTCATCATCACGAACCCCTCGGGCGACGTCATGGAGATAAGCAGGGCCCTGTTTGACGCGGCGCGCAAACTCGGGGCCGAGACGACCCTCGTCGTGCAGGACGAGAAGACGCAACTCGACTTCGCCAACCGGGCCGCCCTCGCGGCATTCGGTTCCGAGCCCGACGCCTGCGCCTCGGTCTCGGCGAACAAGATGGGAAAGGACAGGGCGGGCATCGAGAAACCCTGGATCGCAGCGAACGGGCGCAAGATAGACCACGTCTTCCATTGGCTGATGGACGAAAAGAAAACCCTCCGCTCGATCTGGACCCCCGGCATAACCGTGGACATGTTCAGGCGCACCGCGGCCATAGACTACGGCCTCCTGCAGCGCAGATGCGCCGCCATTTGCGCGGCGCTCGAGGGCGCAGAGTCGATCCAGGTCACCTCCCCCGCCGGAACCAACGTGCTCGTTCCCGTTCTCGGCCGCTCCCCCATGAGCGACAACGGCGACTTCACGAAGGGAGGTTCCGGCGGGAACATCCCAGCGGGGGAGGTGTTCATCAGCCCCCTGCCGGGGAAAAGCGAGGGAGTCATCGTCTTCGACGGGTCGGTCAGCCTCAACGAGGGAGACATGATAACGGAGACTCCCGTACGGGTGACCCTCAAGGACGGTTACGTCGTCGACATCGCCGGCGGGCGCGAGGCCGACCTGCTCGCGCGCTCGATCGAGGCCGGCGAAAAGAAGGCCCGCGAGTTCGCCGCCGAGGGGAAGCTGACGGCCGAAGAGGGAGTCTCCTACGGCCGGAACGCGCGCGGCCTCGGGGAGCTCGGCATCGGGCTCAATCCCGCCGCGGAGATCCGGGGGAACATGCTCGAGGACGAAAAGGCCTTTCACACCTGCCACTTCGCGATCGGCAGCAATTACGACAACGACGCCGAGGCGCTCATCCACCTGGACTGCCTCGTCCGGAATCCGACGATCGTCGTGAACTATCCCGACGGATCGAACGCAGTCATTGAAAAGGAGGGCCTGCTGGCCGCTCCTTTCGGGGAGATATCATGAAAAGCGGAAACGCCTCGACGCCCATTGCGGACTTGGTCGCGAACCAGCGGACAACCTTCAATTCGGGAAGCACGCGCGACGCGCGCTTCAGGATCGGCCAGCTCGACCGCCTAGAGCGGGCGATACGGGCGCGGGAACGGGACATCCTCGAGGCGACCAAGGCCGATCTCGGCAAATGCGACTTCGAGGCCTTCACCACCGAGATCGTCCTCGTGCTCGAGGAGATCAGGCTGATGAAACGGAAGGTTCGCGCGTGGTCCAAACCGAGGCGCGTCTCGGCCGGACTTTTCAACTGGCCCGGAGCGGGACGGACCTATCGCGACCCTCACGGCGTCTGTCTCATCATGTCGCCCTGGAACTATCCCTTCATGCTCGCCGTCGCGCCGCTCGTGGGCGCCGTCGCCGGGGGCAACACCGTGATCCTCAAGCCCTCCGCGTACTCCCCCGCCACCTCGGCCGTCATCGCGGAGATCATCCGCGACGCCTTCCGGCCCGAGTACGTCGCGTGCGTCGAGGGCGGGCGCGAGGTGAACCAGGACCTCCTCCGGCAGGAATTCGACTACATATTCTTTACCGGGAGCGTTGCCGTCGGAAAGCTCGTGATGGAGAGCGCCTCCAGGAACCTGACGCCGGTCACGCTCGAGCTCGGCGGGAAAAGCCCTTGCATCGTGGACCGAAGCGCGGACCTGGACCTCTCGGCGAAGCGGGCGGCCTGGGGCAAGTGCATCAACGCGGGCCAGACCTGCGTCGCGCCCGACTACTTCCTCGTTCACGAAGACGTCAAGGACGAGTTCGTCGCCAGGTTCCGCCACTATGTTACGCGCTTTTACGGGCAGGACCCCCACGAGAACGCGGAGTTCCCGCGCATCGTGAACCGGCACCACTTCGACCGGCTCTCCGCCCTCATAGCGGGCGCCCGCGCGCAGGCGGACCGCGCCGTCTCGGGCGGCAGGACCTCGCCCGAAACGCTCAAGATCGAACCCGCGGTGATCGAAGGCGTCTCCTGGGACGACCCCGTCATGGCCGAGGAACTCTTCGGGCCGGTCGTGCCCGTCATTACCTGGCGCGACGAGGGCGACATCGTCCGGAGAATACTCTCGAGGCCGAGACCGCTCGCCCTCTACGTCTTCACGCGGGACAAGGCGCAGGCGCGCAGGATCGTGGGCTCGATCCCCTTCGGCGGCGGCTGCGTCAACGACACGATCATGCACGTCGCGACGCACACCCTCCCCTTCGGCGGAACGGGCGCGAGCGGCATGGGCGGGTACCACGGCAAGTGGAGCTTCGACACCTTCACGCGCGTAAAATCGGTCGTGGAAAAACCGCTGTGGGCAGACGTCCCCCTCCGCTACGCGCCGTTCGGGAGGAAGTACTCGACCTTCAGGAAATTCCTCGGGTAACGGGGACCGGGTCCGGGAGCGCCCCGCTCGCGCGGTCCTCCGGCCTTACCGGCAAGCCCAGCCCTTGCGGTCGACGCCCTCGATCCACCGTTTCGCCCATTCCCGCGCGGACGAAAGGTCGTGATCGAGCCAGTTGCCGCACATGACCGGATCGACGCCGGGAACCGCCTCGGCGTCGGGCCAGGCGGCGACCCGCGCGAGAACCGAGCGGACCGCCTTCGCGACGGCCTCCTCGCCGATCTCGCCGAACACGGCGAGATAGAAGCCGGTGCGGCATCCCATCGGCGAAAGGTCTATGACGCCCTCGAGCTCGTCGCGGACGAACTCGGCCATCAGGTGTTCGAGCGTGTGGAGGCCGCCCGTCGGAATGGCCTCCTCGTTAGGCTGGCAGAACCGGACGTCGAATTTCGACACGACGTCCCCGCGCGGGCCTTCCTTCATGCCGGCGAGCCGCACGTACGGCGCCCGCACGGCGGTATGGTCAAGGCTGAAGCTTTCAACGTTCCGAGATTCCTTCATTCCATCTCCCCGGGAACGCTCGCGAGTTCCCTCATCATGCCGAGCACGACCCGCGCGCTGATGCGCGAGGCGTCCCGGGAAAAATCGTCGTACGACACGGTCGCCTCGTGGCCCGCGAGGTCGGAGATGCTCCGCAACACCAGGAAGGGCACGCTGTTGAGGGCGCACACCTGGGCGACGGCGCCCCCCTCCATCTCGACGCACGCGGGCGAGAACGACGCCCTGATGCGGTTCCGGAGCGCCTCGTCGGCGACGAATACGTCCCCGGTAGCGACGCGGCCCTCGATCATGGAGCCCTTCCGCTCGCCTTCGGGGATGCGCGCGAACGAGCGAAGCGCGCAGGCCCGCAACGCGGGATCGGCCGTGAAGTAGGGGGTGTCGGTGCCGGGTATCTGTCCGGGCGCGTACCCGAAGGCCGTCGTGTCGAAGTCGTGCTGCACGGCGTCGGTCGACGCGACCATGTCGAACACGCGCAAGTCCTCCGAAAGGCCGCCCGCGGCGCCGGTGTTGATGACGTGCGTCGCGCCGAACTCGGACACGACGGTCTGCGCGCACAAGGCGGCGTTGACCTTTCCCACGCCGCAGCACACTACGACCGCCCCGCACCCCTCAAGCTCGCCTTCGTGGTATGTGAGCCCGCCCCGGCGCGCGACATTGACGGGCGAGCCCGTATCCCTCATGGCGGCAAGCAGGAGTTCCACCTCCTGGTCCACCGCTCCGATAACTCCGATTTTCATCCGTTCTCCTTCAGATAGCCGGCGACTCCCGCGATTGCCGCCCTGAGTTCCGCGTGGACGAGAGGGTAGAGCCGGTCCTGCGCGTCGGGATCTCCGGCGAGTATCGCGTCCTCGAGCGCCCGGGCGAGACGCGAAAGCTCCATGGCACCCACGTTCGCGCACGAGCCGACGAGGGCGTGCGCCGAGGCGCGAAAGGCCGCCGGATCGCCCGACCGCCGCCCCGACTCGATTTTCTCCAGCAGCTTGGGGGCGGTTTTCTCGAACAACGCGAGGATCGCGCCGAGGTTTTTCTCACCCCCAGTATACCGCAAAGCGGCCTCGTGGTCGAACCCCGGTATCCAGTTCACGCGGCCCTTGCCGGCCTCCGCGCCGGCCTCCGCGGCGACGGCGTCGGAAACGCGCTCCCCCTGTATCCATTTGCGGACGCATACGAGAAAGGGCGCGAGTTCCACCGGCTTCGGGATGACGTCGTCTATGCCGGCGGCGCGGAAACGCTCTAGACTCTGGCCGTCGGCGCTCGCGGTGAAGGCGAGTATCGGCACGCGCGCGTAGCCCTCGAGCGAGCGGAGGCGCTGGGCGGTCTCGACGCCGTCCATACCGGGCATAATCTGGTCGAGCAGGACTACGTCGAAGGGCTCGGGCCGTTTCGTCGCGAGGACGACGGCCTCGGCGCCCGACTCCGCCTCGACGACGGAGATATCCACGCTCTTGAGAAAGCCCTCGGCGACCTTCCGGTTCACCGCGTTGTCGTCCACGACGAGCGCTGTTACCCCGCGCGCGCGGAACGGCACGACGGGACCGCCCAGCGTGCCCGCAAGCGGCAACGTGGCGGTAAAGTCGACGTATTCCCCCGCGAGAAACCGCGCGAACGAGGTAACGAGCAGGGGTTTGAACACGAAGGAAACCGCGGGGTCCTTCCCGCCGCCGAGAAAGTCCGAGAGCGTGAGAAGGGAAAGCCAGGCGACGCCGGGACGCGAGGCGACAAGCCGCTGAATCCCGGCGTACGCGTTCGCGTACTCGAAGATGACGTGCGTGGGGGGCGTCGGGGATTCAGATACGGCCGCGGCGAGGGCGTCGGGCGAATCGAACAGCTCCGGCTCGATGCCGGCGTAACGGGCCATCCGGACAAGTGAGGCCCGAACCGCGGCGTCGCGCTCGAACACGGCAAGCCGTACGCCCCGGAACGCGGTGAGGTTCGCCACGGGCGGAGTCCCGGCGGGAACTCCCTGGCGGATGGTCGCGGCAAACGTCGAGCCCGCGCCCTCCTCGCTCTCGACCGTCAAATCCCCGCCCATCATGGTCACGAGCCCCTTGCATATGGAAAGCCCGAGACCCGTACCCTCGACCGCCCGGTTCGCGCCGTCGTCTATCCGCGAGAATTCCTCGAAGAGACGCGCCTGCCGGTCGCGCGGGATGCCGACACCGGTATCGCGGACCGAAACGCGCAGGATCGCGCGCGAGGCGTCGCGATCGGCTACCGGGGAGATGACGAGCGAAACCTCGCCCTTCGGGGTGAATTTCACCGCGTTGTTCAGAAGGTTGATCAAAACCTGCTTCACGCGGATCTCGTCTCCGACGAGTGTCGCGGGAACGAAGGGATCGAGATCAACGGTGAACGACAGGCCCTTCTCGTGGGCCTTGACGCCGATAAGGTTGACGACGTCGCGGAGCAGCGACTCCGTCCGGTACGGGGCCTCCGAGAAGACGAGCTTTCCCGCCTCGATACGGGAGAAGTCGAGTATGTCGCCGATGATCGAAAGAAGCAGGGACGCTGAGGCCCTGATCTGCTCGGCGTAGTTCCGCTGCACCGGGGAAAGCTCCGTGCGCGAAAGCAGCTCGTTCATGCCGAGGACGGCGTTCATGGGCGTGCGAAGCTCGTGGGTCATGTTGGCAAGAAAGGCCGCCTTGACGCGGAGCGCGGACTCGGCCTGTTCGCGGGCCGCGACGACCTCGGTCATGTCGACCGCGATGCCGAACCGCCCGAAGGGCTCCCCCTCGAACGTCAGCGAGTCGATCCTGCAGTCGAGATGCGCAGGTCCGTCCGGCCATTCCACCCGTAACAGTTTCGACCCCGTTTCAAACCCGCCATGCTCGAACAGCCGCTCGAAGGCCTCCTTTTGCGCGCCCATCTTGCTGAAAAGATGCCGCCAGGGTTTGCCCGCAAGAACGCGCCAGGACGAGAAGCCCAGCTGTTTCGCGAGGCGCAGGGAGGCGTATTCGATGCGGTTGTCCGGAGTCACCACGGTTATGAGCTCCGAGGCGGAATCCATGAGCGACTCGAGGATGGCCCTCGGCTTTATCTCCTCGGTGACGTTAAACCGGGTCAGGATGTAGCTGAAGGTGCCGCCCGCCGACCTGATGGGCCGAAGGTCCGAACGAAACCACCGTATCTCGCCGGAAGGCGACTCCTCCTTCGTGGTCTTGATTACGGGTCCGTCTCCCGCGCCGAGTTCGGCGAGCATCCCCTGGAGGGCGTCATGATCGAACTGCGGCAGGTCCGCGAGGGATTTCCCCGTAAGCTCGCCATAGGACGCGAAACCGTTTCTGCGGGCAAGCCTGTCGCTTGAGAGAATAATCCGCTGCGCCTGGCTGAAGACCAGGGTCTCTCCCGGAAGGGAGGAAACGAGCGTGTTCAATATGGTTTTGTTCGAGTAGAGGCCCGTAAGGTCCGACAGAAAAAAGGCATAGCCGAGCGACACCCCGTCGCGCGCGAGGGGATATGCGCGCAGGTTGTACCACCCGAAAAAGTCGGTCTTGGGATCGACAAGCGGGAACACCTCTTCGACCTCGAAGCCCTTCCCGAGACGGGCGAACCAGCCCTGAAGGTAGCGGACAAGAACGGGGTCGGTAACGACCTCCTCGGCGCGTTTTCCGACCAATTCCGAGGGACTCGCAAAACCGAGGTATTCGGCCGCCGCTTTGCTCAGGTCGCTGATAACGTGATCGGGATCGACGATGAATACGATGTTCGGAGTGAGCTCCATAAGCAGCCCGTCAAAGCTCGATTTCCCCATTAAAAAAGTATACCTTGATGTCCATTTTTTATCAATTTTTATACACTTTTTGGACGTTTTCTGATAATCTTTCGGCACGATGCCCGGCCCTTGCGAAGAATTTGTTCTGCGAGACATCCTTGAGAACGAGACAATATGCACCTTTTTCCAGCCTATCGTCAGCCTGACGACGGGAAGGATATTCGCCTATGAGGCCCTGGTACGCGGCATCAGGCACGGCTCCGGTTCGCTCATCGCGCCGTGCGAACTGTTCGCGCGGGCCAGCGAGGAGACGATGTCGCTCGAGTTCGACGCCCTGTGCCGGAAAAAGGCCTTCGAGACGTTTCATGGCTTCCGCGGCAACACCGAGGCGATGATGTTCCTGAACGTCAACACCTCCGTTATCGGCGCGTGCGACACGGACCGTCCCCATATCGGAACGGTCGCGAGCCAGATGGGCTTCGATCCGTCTTTTATCGGACTCGAGCTTATAGAGGCGCGGGCCAACTCCTCCGACGCCCTCATCGATTTCGTGGGCAGGTACCGCGACGCGGGCTTTCTCATCGTCATAGACGATTTCGGCTGCGAGCAGTCGAACATCGACCGTCTCATACAAATCCGCCCCGACATCATAAAGGTCGACCGCAATATCATCGCGGAGATCGAGTCCGACCCCTACCGCCAGTCCATACTAAAGTCCATTCACTCCCTCGCGGAGATGACCGGGGCCCTATGCCTGGCCGAGGGCGTGGAAACGGTCGAGGAGATCGCGACCTGCCACCTTTTGGGCGTAGACCTCTTCCAGGGTTTCTCCATCGCGTGCCCCGCGCCGGACCTTCCCCTGCTGGAATTGCGAACCAAGGCCCGCATCGCGGAGCTTCAGGAGGAATTGCGTTCCATAACGCTGAACGCCCTGCGATCCCGCAGACGGCTGACCGGCGACGCCAATGCCCTTGCAGACTGGCTGATTCGCCAGCTCATGCCGGGCGATCTTGACGCCATGTACCCCGTATTTCAGGAATTCATGGCCATGAACAGCGAAATCGAGTGCATCTTTCTTATAGATTCGAGAGGGATCCAGATCTCGCAGACGATCTCGTCCTCCCGCCTTATGGAACAGCCGCGGCCAAGCATCTTTTCGCCCAGTCCGGAGGGCGCGAATCACGCCTTCAAACCATACTTTACCTGTTTCGAGGCCTTCGGGGTTCAGCGATACCTTACCGACGTGTATCTCTCCCTCGCGTCGGGCAACCTCTGCAGGACGCTGTCCGTCAAACTGAAGGATGAAACCGGACATGATCTCATACTCTGTATGGACTTCCTCGAGGAGGCGGTCCGCTGTACGCCTCCCGAGCGACCCTGACATCACCCACGACTACTCTGAATCGCTATCGCTTTCAATAATACGTGTTTAAATGCGGAAAAACGCATCAAATGCGGCAAAAGGCCTTGATTTCTTTCACATTCCTGTGTATTGTACTCATGTGATTTACAAAACGAGTGCGACAGCGTAAAGACCGGCCGTTTTCTCCTCCTCCTTTCGGCCGGTCTTTTTTTATGACCAATTGCCGAAAACGGGGATTCACGATATTCTTGCCCAATGACCCGCCAGACCTTCACCCTTACCGTTTCCTGCCCGGACAAGCCGGGGATCATCGCCGCAATAACCGGCTGTATCGCGAAAACCGGCGGAAACATCCTCAACCTCGCCCAACACACCGCGACGGACATCGGAAGCTTTTTTTGCCGCGTTTCCTTCGCCGGAACGGAGACCTTCACCGAGCAGTCGTTTTCGGCCGAATTCGCGGCGATTGCCGCCTCCTATGCCATGGAATGGCACGTTTTCAACGACGCCCGGAAGAAAAAAGTCGCGGTTCTCGTATCGAAAACGAGCCATTGCCTCTACGAGATCCTCCTGAAGCATGCCGACGGCGAGCTTGACTGCGAGATCCCGGTCATCATCTCCAACCATCCCGATCTCGCGCATATCGCCTCGAGCTTTCACATCCCCTTCTTCCAGGTCGATCCCGCCAAGGGCAAGACCGCGTACGAGGCGGACCTCGAGGGCATCCTCGCGCAATACGGCGCCGAACTCGTCGTGCTCGCGCGCTACATGCAGGTTATGAGCTCCGATTTCTGCGCGCGGTGGGAAAACCGCGTCATCAACATCCACCACGGCTTCCTTCCCGCCTTCAAGGGGGCGAAACCCTACCACCAGGCCTGGCAAAAAGGGGTCAAGATCATCGGCGCGACCGGCCACTACGCGACCGCCGACCTCGACCAGGGGCCCATCATCTTCCAGGACGTAATCCGCGTGGCGGACACCTGTTCGGTCGACGAGTTTATCCGGATGGGGAAGGACGTCGAGCGTCGCGTGCTCGTGGAGGCCGTGCGACGGGAACTCTCGCACAGCATTTTCCTGCACGACGGGCGCACCTTCGTCATCGAATAGCGCCCGGCGCGCGTTCCCGCGATTGTGGGGTGCCGAGAAGCCGTGATACACTGGCCGCATGGCAAAGCGCAAAACACGAAAGAACACGAGCGGCGAACGGGCAAAGGCCTTCGCGGCCCGACTGAGACGCGGACGAAAACCGCTCGACCTCCTCGAACGGGGACATGCGGGAGTGCGCCGGCTCATCGAACCCTTGGCCGACGGGGCACGGCGCGCGGCATCCGCGGTCAGGAAGAATCCGAAACGGACGCTCCTCGCCATGATACTCCTCGCGCTCTGCGCCGCCTTGTCCTTTTACGCGATAACGCGTCCCCGTGCGCCGGTTATCGCCTTTTACCGCGTGCCGGACGGCGTGCGAAACGCCATCGTCAGCGAGGCGGAGGAATCGGGGGCGTTCAGGGAAACGGACTTCAGGACGCTCGTTCTCGACGAAACCCGGCCCCTTGCCGCGCAAACAAGACGCCATGGCTCGATCCAGCTTCTCTTCCTCGAGGACGGACGTGCCGCCGCGCTTCTTGCGGAACGTTCCGCCGCCATCCCGAACGGGGTCGGCAAGGCGCTCCCGCTTTCGTTTCGCGAATCCGCCCGCCTTGCGGGCGAGTCCTACGCGGTACCCCTGCTTGCCGACCACTTCGAAATCGCCTGGCCTAAAGCCCTGTTCGAGCGGCTCTCGCTCCCGCCGCCGCGGACCACCGCGGCGTTTCTTGACGCCGTGAAAGCGGCGACGGGGCAGGTCCGGTCGCCTCTGGTCTGCGCGGGCTCGGACGACCGCCAGCTTTTGTTCCTCGTCAGCGCCATGGTCTCGGCCCGATACGGCCCGGACGAGCGCGAGCGACTCGTAACGGCCCTCCGCGACGGCGTGTCGTTTGCGGAGGCCTTGTCCTCGACCCGCCTCCGGGACGTGCTCGGGGAACTCGTCTCCTGGCGGGAAACGGGGGCGCTCCATCCCGAATGGCTGAAATTCCGCGAGCGCGACGTGCAGGGTTTCATGGCGGAGGAGTACGCCGCGATGGCGTTCATGTCCCTGTCCGCCCACCGGCGCGTACCGCTCAAGACGATCGTGCGGCACGAAAGCCAGTTTTTCCCGCAGGAATCCTTTACGGCCAAAAACGAACTCGTCGCGCCGGTCTACGTCGGCATGGCTCTCGACTCGGGGCCGAGGGACTCTCCGGCGCGCGACTTCCTCTTCTCGCTCGTCGGGCCGAAGCCGCAAGGCCGCATCGCGGCGCGTTCGGGGCTCGCGCCCGTCGCCCTGCTGGCCGAAACGCAAGACCGCCAGGCGGAAGACGTCCGATACTGGATCGCGGCCTCGGCCCGCGCGGTGCCCGACGTGGCGACCGCGGCTTACGACGACCCCCAGAGGATCACCGACCTCGCGCGCGAAATCCGTACCTATCTCGACATGAACGGAACCGGTTACTGACAACGCCGGCCAAAAAAAGAAGCCCGGATTTCTCCGGGCTTCCATCCGCCTCGCCGGCGGTCATTCCCTTTCTAGTTCTTTTGTGCCATCACCAGCGAATCGTCCTCCTGGATCGTGAAGGCGACCGCGGGGTTCGTCGTGCCGTTGCCGCCGACGCGCGACGGGATGTTGTTGTCCGCACCCGCGTCGCTCAAGGTTCCGATGTTCGTCTCGATGGCGGCGATCTTGCCCTTCCCGGTCGCGAGCGTTCCCGTCCACTGCTTGTGCACGCCGACGCATACGGTATCGTCCTTCGGCGTTACGGACGTCGTCGGTACGTGGGAAACCTCCCAGTTGCCCGTATACTTGTCTCCAACGGAGCCCGCCTTGACGGGCCGGCCGTATCCCGCAGCGGCCGTAAAGCTGACCGGGTAGGCGACCTTGGCGGTTTGCGCTGACGGCGAGTAGTAACCGATATACGGCACGACGTTCACCTCCGAGTCCGGCCCGTCAACAAGCGCCACGTCAAGCGTCAGCTGGGTGCCGACGAGCTGATAGGAGTCGACCGTCACGGTCGTGAAGGCCTCATCATATTTCTGCGCGTAGGCGTACTTGAGGTCAGCTCCCGAGGTGCCATAGTACGCGACATGGATGCCGCCGAGGGCGTCAACCGCGATCCTCGGGAACCAGGCGCCCGCAGTATCGATGGTAGATATGGTAAACACGGCTTCGTCCTGCTGCGGGTTCGCGCAGTATCCGTACTTGAGGGTCTTGGTTCCCGCGTCGAACCATACGATGACCGCGACGTCGTCTGTCGCCGTCGCGCCGGGGACAACCCCGACCGACACGTACTTGCCCGACGAGGCGGGTCCGGCAACGACGGTGTACATGCTTGCTTTAACCGACGTGTCCGTCTGACCGTCGGCATCCTCTCCCGCCTGAACGCCCTGGGTCGTGCTCCAGCCGCCCGTCGCGTCCATGAGCTGGCCGCCGACGGCGCTCACGTATGTATTGCCGTCCACCCAGGCGGTAATGTTGCCGGCCACGGCAAAGGTGTTGGTCGTAGCCGAGGTTACCGTATACGTCGCCAACTGGGCATCGGCGGGCAGATACGCGTTAGCGGCCTTCGTGAAGGACACAAGGTCCCCGTTCTCAAATCCGTGCCCGTTGCTGGTGATGGTCGTAAAGCCTCCAGCGGCGGAGTCCGCGGTAACGCGACGTTCCCAGTCACGGCCGACCGAGCCGTAGCGGTAGCGGATCTGCTTCCTGACCGCGTCGTAATACGCGACGTAGACGTTGGTCCGGTCGCCGTACGTCGACGTTGCGATCGACGGGGACTGCGCGCGGTTCGGGTTCGTGTCCGGTATCTGGCTCGTCACCGAGGAGGTCGTGCTCTGAAGGCGCCTGCGATAGAGTCCTCCCTGGTAGTTGCCCGGCACCGAACTCCAGCCTTCGTTTGTTCCCGTCGGGGGATTGATCGTACCGGCGCGGCGGCCGAAGTAGAACGAGGTGTAGGCGGAATAGTTGTTGGTTCCCGACAGGTACACGTCGATGTTGGTCGACATGCCGTAGGTGTTTCCCGCTCCGTCGAAGGCGAAGGCCGACTCCCAGTACTGGGCGTATTCTTTCTCGTACGCCCGCTGGCTCGCCCAGGTGTTGGTCGTTCCGGCGGCGAATGTCTGTCCGGCGGTGGAGGGCCCGGCCATGTTGAAGTAGAAGTTTCCGTTCACGAACGCGAAGCCCACCTCGCCGTTCGGGCCGATCGACATCTCGGGGTGGATGATCCCGCCGTCGCGCGGCTGGGCCGCGGTCTTGGAACTCCACACGTCAATCCTGACGTCGTCGCCCAGGATGTCGTTGTTCGCGTTGTTCGGCCGCGCGTTGTACGGCGCCGAGTCGCCATTGAGGTTGTTCAGGCTCGGAACGCCCGCGACGGTTACGAGGAGGTCTCCCGAGCGGATCGCGGCCGGGGCCGTAAACGTAAGGCTCGTTCCGGTCGACGTGTTGATCGCCGGGGAAAGGGTATTCGCCGGAACGGACGTAAGGGCCACGACCGGGTTAACGGCCGCGCGAAGGTTGAAGCCCGTCATCGCGACCTGCCCGCCTTCGAAGATGGGATAGTTGCCGCGCGCCGTCCGGTCGAAGATCGACGGGTTCGTCGGATTCACCGCGGACATCGCCGTCGTTACGGTCCTGACATAGGGGACGACGTCCACGCGGTAGCTCGGCCTGTTGTACGTCTTCGGGTCGGCGGCGCTTCCCGCGTCCGTGTTGGCGGAAGAGTTGGGATTCCGGTCCATGGCGATAATCCGCACGTTCTTGTCGGTGCCGGTGACCGTGCCAAGTCTCGCGCTGTTCCAGTCTAGCTCCCAGGTTATGGAATGCCCGTCCTGGCCAAGGGTCTCCCCGGCGTTGACCTTGAAGTGCCATCCGTTGGTCGCAAAATCGCCGGTCTCGGTCCATGTGCCCGACACACGTTCGGAGACGAGCACGTAGGTCGGCTGCGTGGGATGCGTCGCGAGCGCCGGCGTGTTCGCGAAGGTGAAGTCGTCTATGCGCATGTAGAGCCTGGTGAGCCGCTGGTCGTCGTAGGCGGTTCCCGTAAAGGTCACCTGTCCCGAAACCTTCGGATCGCGGTCGTATACGCCGGTCGTGGTCGCCAACGGGAAGTTGTCCGTCGGGAGATGTTCCTCAAGGTCGATATGGCCGTTGTCGGACGATTTCCCGTAGAGGGAATTGTCCGCGGCGCCGGTCCAATGGAATCTGTTGATGACGACGACAGGCGCCACCGAATCTACGACGTCAATCGTCACCGGAACGGTCATGATCGCGTACTGGCTGTCCCAGCCCGGTTCGCTTTCCTCGGTCTCGTCCCAGATCGTGAAGGCGAGCTTGCGGGAGCCGTCGGGGTTGTCGTCCAGCAGGGACGCGGGTAGCGAGGCCCTGAAGGTATGCTCGGTTGAGTTGTACGCCAGGTCGACGAGAGGCCGCACGACCGGCCCGAGGGCGGTATCCTTCGTCCTTACGGGAACGGTTGCCGTGAGTCCGTCGTCAAGGACGTTCGTCAGCACGTACCCGAGATCGCCGTTTACCTCGCCGAGGATCTCGAAGTCCACGGTCGAGTCGCCCTTGAGCTTGTACGCGGCCGAGGCGATCCTCGCGACCGCCTGGCTCTTGCCGTTTCCGTCAAGGGCCGAGAAAGACTCCTGTTCGCCGGCGTCCGCCGTTCCGTTCAGTCCGTTGAGATCGGTCCCGACGATCACCCTCGATATGAGCGGTCTCCGGTTCTCTATCCGCGTCGTCACCGATTTCGCGGTCAGGTTGCCCGCGGCGTCGCACGCGACGTAGCAGAGTTCTATCGGGCCGTCGGGGATGTTTTTCGAGTTGATATAGGCCTTCCAGGCGTAGGAGGTTCCTTCCTTCGAGAGATGCTCGATCATCCCGTCGTAATCGTCGTTGGAGATGCTCTCAATCGCGGAATTGTCGGCGTTCCAGTTTGCGTTTTCCTCGGTCGGGTTGTTCACGACCTGGGCGTAGGCCACCCAAGCCTCGCTGACGTTCACGTCAACCGAGTCGGCCCACGAAACGGTGCCCGTGCCGGAATTGAACTCGGTGATGAACCTGTCCATGCCGCCGATCTTCACGAGCCCGCCGACGCGGACGCTCGCGTTGCCGACGAGGCTCGCGTGCGTCAGGGAATGGAGGGTCCTGTTCGCGGGCGCGATGCCCGTCATATGGAGCCGGGGGAGCCCGTCTTCCATGACGTAATCGACCAAATCGATTCTCCGCTCGGCGCCCTCCGCGGGGTTCGAGACGCCCGGATCGTAGATGCGGGTGGCCGAGCCCGTTCTCCTGAAGAAGAAGGCGACCCACGAGAGGCCGGAGCCCACTTCGGAAACGGCGCCGTTCATGGCGTACGTCTTGTTGCTCTGGGCGATGGGCGTGTCCCCGCCGTAATCGTCCGCGGGGAACGACGGGGCGGAGTTGTCGTATCGTATCGAGACGTCCATGGAGTTGGACATCGTCGGGGTGCTGTGGTCGGTAACCGCGATCTTGAAGCTGAGCGTTCCGCTCTGGGAACCGAGACTCAGCGTATTCACGTCGACAGCGAGGTTGTAGTTGTACTTGCCCGCGGTGACCTCGTCGCCCTGCGCGAACCAGGAATCATTCGCGCCGCCGAGGGCGCCGGAGAGGTTGCCCGTTATGGCGATCGTCTTGACGCCGCTCTCGTCCTCGACCGAACCCCTGAGCGTCCAGTTGCCCTTGACCCACATGTCCGCAACGTAGGGCCGTATGATTCCAGAGGAATCCTCGAGATACAGGGGAACGCTCGAGCCGATCTTCGGGATGTTCTTGTCCACGTAGATGGAATACCAGTCGGACCAGTCTCCGGCCACGGGGGTCGGAGTCTGGATGTCGATCGCGCGCACGCGGAAGTTGATCTGCTTGATGAGCGCTATGACGGTGCCGGTTCCGGAACCGGCGGTGCCGTCCGCGTTCGCGGTAAACACCGTCCCCGGGTTGTTGTCCGGCGCGCCGAACAGGGTCGCGAAATTCGTCGTGCCCGCGCTTGCTATCTGATAGCGGATGCCGGTACGTATCGTCTGGGCCGAGACCGGCGAATCGGACGGATCGTATTGGTTCGCCTCGTTTATCTCGACGTTCCAGCTCACGGTACCGTCGGCGGTATACGTGTCGTTCGGCGTTCCGTCCGTGTCGGAGTCGACCTGCAGTTCGACCGCGGCGACGCCGTCGTCGTCCTCGGCGGATCCGAAGATGCGGATGATTCCGCCCATCGTGCGGTTCGTGGCGGTCGGGCTCGGGTAGGTAACCTTCACCTTCGGCCGGTCGCCGTTCGGGTCAACCTTGAGGGTATACGTCGAGAGCGTCGTCATCCCGACGTTTCCCGCGACGTCCTCGACTCGCATGACGATCGGAACGATCCAGAGGCCCGAAAGGGCGCCCGTCTCGGTTCCGTACGTGGCGTTTCCGTAGACGTCGATGTTGGAACCGGCGCCCTTGAAGTCTATCTGCCAGGAGAAAAGGCCGTCGGTAACGGCCGCCCATTCGGTCGCGCCCGCCGTCAGCACGGCGTTCTTGCCGATCTGGTACCTCACGGACGCGACGCCCGAGCCGAGTCCGTCGTCGGCGAGGCCCTTCACCTCGATATCCCCGTTTACGGTCGCGTTCAGGATCGGGGACTGGTGCGTCACGGTCGGCGCGACGTTGTCCACGAGTATCGTGCGCGTGACGGTCGTCTTGAGCGTCGACGTGTCGGTAACCTCGAGCGAAATGGGTATGTACTGCTCCGTCAGGAGCGCGGAGACGTCAAGCGTGGGAGAGACGTATATCTTCTGCCGCACGACGCCCGTATCGCCGGTGACCCCGTCGCGCGACGCGGTAAAGACGGTCCCGGCATCGTCGCTTGCCGCGCCGAAACCGCCGGCGCCGGCATAGCCGGACCCGGACACGATCAGGTACTCGCCGCCGAGCCGGATCTCGTTGGCGCTGACGGTCGGTCCGTTCGTAAACGTCCCGGTCATCGCGTACGGAGTCGCGGAAAGCGCGGGGATCGACACCTTCACTCCGGTGGTGTTGTTGATGCCGTTCGCGTCGGTTGCCGTCAGCGCGATCGAGAACTGTTTCGTGGCCCCGCCGAACACCATGTTGTTCACGAGCGCGACCTTGTCGGCTTGATCGTACGAGGAGGTCCGGTCGACGTAGATCGTCGAGTCGATCTGCGGGGGAACGGTGTCGACGCGGTAGGTCACGACGCCGCTTCCGGTCGCCGCTCCGAACTGGACGATCGGGGAATCGGCCGCGCCGGTCACGAAGGTCGTCGGCGTCGGCTCGGCGTCGTCAACAACCCTGAAGTACAGCGACTTCAGGCCGTCTCCGGCCACGAGCGAATCCCAGCTCCAGGTTCCGCCCGACGGCGTCACGGCATGCCAGTCGGCGCCGTCCTCCGATATCTCGAAGGTGTCCACGCCGTCGTCGTCCGTTACGGTGCCGTACACGGTTCCGGTCATCTTGAGGGTAGTGTTGCCGTCGATGTTCACGTTCGACAGTTTTACTACCGGCCGATCCGTTTCCTGGTCGACGGTCACCGTCTTCGACGCCGTGTTCGTGTTCCCGGCCGTGTCCGTGGCGGTTGCCCGCAGGGTTATCTGAATCCCCGCTGCGCCGTCCGAGTCATACGCCGCGGTGCCGTACGCGAGGGTATCGAGCTGTCTTGTCCAGCTGTAGGAGGACACGCCCACGAAGGTTTCGAGCGTTTCCCAGGTCCCGCCGGAAAGCTGGATCTCGAGCGCGACGTCGGCGAGGCCCTGGACGTCGCTCGCTGTCCCGCTCACCTCGACGGTCTTGTTCACCGTCGCGACCGCAGGTTTCTGGAACGACACGCTCGGGGGAGAGAAGTCGACCGAGAAGGAGAAGGTCGCCTGGCGTTTCCGGTTCGCGCGGTCCGTGGCCTCGACGGTCACGGAGTACTGCGCCCCGTCGGCAAGCCCGATGGACGAAAGCGTGGCGTACGGGATGGTGCCGGTCCAGCCGCCGTCATAGGCGTTGCCGGCCGTGGGCTCGAAGGGACCGCCAAGGACGGCGGGTCCGGAAAGGGAGATGGGAGTGATGTTCGTGGAGCCGATGCGCGTGACCCGCACGGTCTCGACGCCGCCGCCCGTTATGGCGTCGGTAGCCTTCGCGGTTATCGCGACATCCTGGTTCAATCGCACTTTTATGAGCGACGCGGGATCGAAAATCGAAAGATCCGGATCGGAAAGGTCGACCTTTACCGCGGATCGCGTGACGTTCGACACGTTGCCCGCCTTGTCGACGGCGCGCAGCTGCACGTTCTGGGTTCCCTCGGCGAGGGTTATCGTGCCGTTCCACGCTACCGTAGTGAAAGAGAGAGGGAACCAGTCGGTTCCGTTCAGCGAGTAGTCAACCGAGGCGAGTCCGCTTCCGCCGTCGCTCACGCCTCCCGACATGGCGACCGATTGCGCGCTGTACCAGGTACTCGCTATCACGGCGTCGGTCGGCGTCACGAAGGAAAGGCCCGCGGGCGGGGTACGATCAAAGCGGACGGAATGGGTCACCTCGCGGGTCTTGCCCGCGACGTCGGTTACGGTTATGGCGTAGTCATACACCCCGTCGTCGCCTACCATGTCGATGGGGTTGGCCGGCGCGGCAGGGTCCCTCGGCAGGTTCGCCACGGACCACAGCTTGGTTCCCGCGTCATACACGACGGGAACCTCTACGGATACGGCGTTGAAGGTCTGCGTCATGGTGACGGTGGAGACCGCGTTCGTGTCGTCGGCCTCGCCGCCGAGACCGAAGAGTTCCCTCGTGTCCGCGCTGACGGGCGTCGTGGAGGTGATGGTCGGCAGCGCGAGGTCCACGTTCACCGCGCGGGTGCCGGTCGCCGAGGCGTTTCCGAGCGTGTCCACCGCGACCGCGTGGAGGGTCGTCGTCCCCTGGGGAAGGTTCGCGAGCGTCATGCCCCATATCCCAGATCCGGCCGAGGTCCAGCCGGTCCAGTTCGCGGGGACCAGTCGCGCGGCGTTCGTCGCCGGGATGGCGGGAGCGGCCGCGCCCGTCGCGTAGTACACCGCGAGTACGCCGGTCAGGTCGGTCGCGACGCCGGAAACGAGCACGTCCCCGTCGCCGTCGTTGTCGGCATCGACGGAAGACCAGCTGCCGTCGGCCGGCTTCACTATGGTAACCTCTGGCCCTTCGGTGTCGAACCGGGACCGCCTCAGGACGGTGGTGGTCTTGTTGGCAAGGTTCGTGGCGGTAATCTCGTACTCGTAGGAGTCGTTATAGGCCGCGTATGAGGCCGGGGCGACGGTCGCGTTCGAGGCGTCGCGGGGAAGGCCCGCGAGCGAGAGGGCATACGTCGTCGCGCCCGCGGCGTCGGGGACGTCAAGGACGGTAACGACGGCGCCAGACCCGTTTTTCTGGGTCACGCGCAGGGTCATGAGGCCGAGCGTGTCGGTAATCGTTCCGGTGATCGAGTATCCCGTCGGGCGGTCCACGACGACGGTCGACGAGAAGGGAGCGTCCGTGGTGACGGAGGGCGGGTCACCCGTCGGGACGACGTAGAACGCGTAATTGCCGTTCGAGTCGGCTATCGCGCTGCCGGCCTGGTCGGTACCCGAGAGGCGGACGCGGTAATAGCTGTTCGGGCTCAAAACGCCTATGTTCGTGGAGATGACGTAGTCGCTTCCCGATTTGGAGATCTTTGACGCCCGCGCGGCGATCGCGACCGGGTCCCCCGCAAGGTCCGCGACGGACCTGAGGAGAAGGATGTCGTCGCCCGCGCCCGAAAGCGGGACGCCCGCGCTCGTGCACGGGTCAAGCGTCACGGCAAGGGAGTCGAACAGGAGCGGGACCTCGTCCCGGCCCACGGAGGCGCGAATCGTCACCTTGGAATCGTTGTATATGGACTGCGTGTCGATGTCGATCGTCCCGCCGTACGGGAGGAATCCGACGAGCGTCCATGTGGGATTGTTGTCGGGATTGAGGGAGAAGGTCGCCGAGGCGGTGGACCAGGAGGAGGAATCCTTCCGCTTGGTGTCGAGGTACGCCGTTATCAGGGCGGCCTTCGCGGCATCGGCGTACGTGCCGTTTGATATCGCGGTTAGATCCTTCATCGTGGCGCCGAAACCGCCCGCGTCGAACACGGTCGAGTAGATCTCGTCGTAGATGTAATAGCCGGCGCTCACGTTTCCGCGGTCGTTCGAGGGAGACGCCTGGGAAGCGGGCGGGGTAAACTCGCGCGCCGCGTCCGAAACGTCGATGGTGCAGTAAAACTGCTGCTCGCTCGGGCCCGACGGGTCCCACAGGGAGGTATACCGCGCCGTCTGGGCGATCTCGTCCGGCGTTGAAGGGGCCGCGAAGTATTTCGCGAGCACGAGTTCCATGCCCACGCCGGAGATGTTGTCATACGTCAGCGGGGTTCCCACGGGAACGCCGTTCACGTCATACGCCGTGAAGACAAGCCGGTCGATGGAGTGGTCGTCGTTCACGCTGCCGGTAACCTTGAGTTCCGTTCCGTATTCGTCCTCGGTATTGTTTTCCGGTATCGGGTCGAGGGGGCCGAAGGTGCTCGGCCTGTTCAGCACGAGCACGGGCGCCGTATTGTCTATCTTGTACGTCGTCTTCGCGACGGTCGTGCGGCCGGCGGTGTCGGTTGCCGTGGCGGTCACCTCGTACGCCCCGTCCGGGATCTCGTAGTTTCCGGAACCGTCGCGCGCGTTTATGAACAGCGACCAGGTGTTGAGGGCGCCGTTGATGGTCGCGGAATACGGACCGAAGGCCGCGCCCGTCGCCGTGTTCGAGAGGACGACCGAAACCGAAGGCGCGCTGACCTCGTCGCTCGCCGTTCCCTGGAGCGTGAAGGTGTTGCGGATCACGCTCTGGACGGGGGGATACGCGATGGTCAGCTTCGGGGCTTTCGTGTCGACCGCGTCGCCGAGGCCGACGTCGCACGTCGTATAGAGTCCGAGGGCCAAGACCGCGAAAAAAGCGAGCTTGAAAACGGAACGGTTAGTCTTCATGGTTCACCATCCTTAAAACACGTTAAGCCTGATACCGCCGGTTATGTGCGGCAGGATCGATTCGATGCTCACCTCCGACGAATCCACGTCCGTCGTGATGAACCAGAACTGCGCCTCGGTGTAGAATGAGAACGTGCGGAATACCTTGCGCTTGGCGAGGGTCACTCGCGGGAATTCGATTTGTACGAGGGCGGCCGGAAGTATCTGGGGCTGTCCGCTCTGCGTCTCCGTGAACATGGAGAAATTCGCCCCGAGGGCGACGGTCGCGGAGAGCCAGGAGAAGTCCGGCCCCATGAAATAGTCCATCGGTATGTACGCGATGTTTGCCAGGAGCTTCACGCCGAACACGTTTCCGCCGTAGCGCATCCTGTTCGAGGTGAACATCTCGCGCTGGGCCTGTGTGAACTGCCCGTATTGCAGCTGGAGCTTTACGTTGTCGTCGAAGAAGGTAAGCCCGACTCCGACGTCGAAGAGCGTGGCGCCCCAGAAATGCACGTCGAAGTAGAGGCCCTGGATGAAGGCCGGGATTGCGTACGAGGACTTGTCGCCGGGTCGCAGGGACAGCTTGACGGAGTCGAGCTTTACGTCGTCGCTGCTGAGCCCGGAGAACGTGAGCGTGTCGTTGTACTGGCCGCCTTCCCCGGGGGAGATTATCCGGACCGACGGCGCGGTCTTGTCGACCTGCACGATGGTTCGCGTCACGGCGACGGTTCCGTCGCGCATCGTGGCGCGCACTATCATGAAGTGATACCCCTCGCGCATGTCGCCCGTCTCCAGGCGGTATTTCCAGCCCTCGTCAAGCTCCGTCCCGACAAACGACTTGCCGTTGTCGAAGCTGATGTCCACGCGGGCAAGACGCCGTGCCTCGAGGGCGCGCTTCGTCTCCTTCGGCGTTTCCTTGTCCTTCATCGCGGCCGCTTCCTCGGCCGAATAGGAGTATCCGGCGTTGCCGCGCAGCCAGGGCCGCTCGATGGCGAAGTCTCCCATGACGAGATTGTCGATAGTTACCCAGGCGCCGTCCGGCCGGTAAAGCACGACGCGGGACTCCGACTCGATCATCCTTGTTTCTGATGCGCGGGCGCGAACGGTGATCTTGTGGTTGCCGGCGGAAAGCATGCCCGGCACCACCGAGAATCGGTAGTATCCCGACGGCGTCACCTCGCCCGTCGTCACCTCCACGCCGTCCACGAAGAGAACGAGGCTCTTTATCGGGTCCTCGGAAACGACCTTGCCGTAGATGTTGAACGCGCCCTGTACGCGCTCTCCGTTCATCGGGTAGAGAAGCTCGACGCGGTTCCGGTCCTTGCCGCGATAGACCTCGAAATTCCGCGAGACGCGGGTCACGTTCCCCGCACGGTCGTAGCCCCTGATCTCGATGTTGTAGAAACCCTCGGGCAACGCGGTTATGTCGAGGCCGCGGGAAATGATGAGCTCGTTTTCGAACTGCATGTCCGAGAAGGAGGCCGGAATGGCTGGCTGCTTGGCCTCGATATTGCTGATCCGCGCGCGCACGGCCTGCAGGTTGATGTTGTCCATCGTCTGGCCGGAGATGAACAGCGTCTCTCCCGTGCGGCTACCGTCGAGCGGAAGCTCGAGCCGGATCGAGGGCGCCGTGTTGTCTATGTTCACGAGGCTCGAATAGAGGCCCGCGGTCTCGTACTTGTCGTACACGCGGACGAAGACGACGTGCGTCCCGTCCTGGATGACGCGCGTGTCGAAACGGTACGACCACGCCTCGGTTCCTTCGGCGAGGTTGAAGGTGTTTCCGTTGTCGAGGGAAATCTCGACGCGCGCGATGCCGTTCTTGTCGGACGCGACGCCGGTCATGTCGACAAGGCCCCGGTTGGTCGTCTCGAAGGACGGCGTCCTGACGGCGGCCTTCGGCTCCTCGAGCGAGACCCGAATAGTGCGGACGACTTCCTCGCCGCGAACTCCATGGATGTCCTCGGCGTACAGTGTTATCGTGTGCTCGTTGTCGGTAAGGCTCTTGAGCGCGATGGGGATGGAGTAGCTGTGCTCTATCGGCAATTCAATGAACGCGCCCTTGTCTATCTTGTACCACACCTTCGCGGGGGCGTCGTCGTCGTATACGACCCCGGAAACGACGAAGTCCTTGCGGATTACCTCGTTTTCCGCGGGCAGGTGGATCTCGACGACGGGGAGATCGGCCTTCGCGTCGACGGCGAACGGCCAGCTCGAGACGGACGTGGAATTCCCCGCCTCGTCGGTGAAGCGGAACTCCATCTTGTCGGAAATCGGCCGCTCGCGCGTCCCGACCATCGTGTTCGTAAGCGACGAAAGGCCGACCGGCACGTAGGCCGTCTTGTCTTTCGCCGACCGGTCGCCGGGGGCGCGGTACTCGGCGCTCGCGAGAACGCCCGCGTCCTGATGCCGGAAGGCTATGAGCGTCTCGCCGTTTACCGTACTGCCGGCGGGCGGAACCGCCACCTCGACGAGCGGCGGGACCGTATCCTTGAAGAACACGCGCCAGTCGCTCGTCACGCGGCCCGAACGGTCGGTGGCCCGGGCGAGAAACTCGATCTTGCCGTCGGGAAGGCCGGAAACGTCGACGGCCATGCCGGCCTTTCCGCCCGTGACGGGCTTCCAGGACGATCCGCCGTCAAGCGAATACTCGACCGAGGCGATGCCCCGCTCGTCGCTCGCCCCGATCGCGAGGGGTATCGAGTTCTGCACCCAGTAGGGCCTTGCGGAGGCGTCGACGGTCAGGACGGGCGGCGCCGAGTCGACCACGAAGGTCGCGGGCGGCGTCCGGTAGGTTCCGCCGGCGTCGTCCGTTATGGTCAGGGATATGTCGGCATACTCGCCGTCGGCGACGCCGCGGAGCAGCACGAGGTTGCCGGAGAGTTCGGCCGAGAGGCCCTTCGTGCCGCGCGGCAGGGCCACGGAGACCGCGCGGCGGTCGGGCTTGCCGTTATAGAGGCCCGCGGCGGCAACGCCGTCGAAGAGCTCGATCCTTCCGGATGAGTCGCGCGCCGGGCCGCCCCACGCGAAGGACTCGTCGTCGAAAACGCCGTTCGCGGGCGCGGGACGCACGACGCAGAAAACGCCCGAGGCGGGGATGACGGTTCCGTCCTTGAGCGTCGCCTCGACGGAGAGCGTCGTCCAGACGGCGGGAAGCGACGGGCTGAGGGGGATCAGGGCGGTCAACGCGCCGTCCTCGGCCTTCTGTACGCTCGCGCGCGCGCTCTCCCCGCCGTTAAGCCGCCAGGTAACCTGGGACACGGGTATGGGGGAGGAGACGCTTACCAGTATGCGCGCGGGAACCTGTTCGTCTTTCGGGCGGCCGGGACCTGCGAGGGTAAGCACCATCCCGTTCTCGAACTGCGCTCCGGCGGGCTCGACGCGCTCGATGCGCACCCGGGCGGTACCGGTAGAGGCCGGGGTCTTCCCCGTTTCCGGGATGACGACCTCGCGGGAGACGTCGAGCGTCGCGTCCGAGGAGGCGGGGGGCGCGTCGCGGGGTATCGCAAGATTCGTGACGTAGAAGGGAAGGGTCGCGCGCGTTTCCCGGCCGTGTATGTCGGTGGCGCGCACGTCAAGGGAAAGAAGTCCGTACGCTGAGTCGGGAGCGACCTTTACGCTGATCGTCGCCTCTTTGGCGCCCTCTTTGACGCCCGCGTTCCGGTCCGCCTGGCCGGGAAGGCTCCAGAAGGCCGACTGCAAGCCGGCCGGGGAGGAGATCTTCGCGGTCAGCACGGCGCCCGCTTCCGGATTGACCTCGGAGGCGGGATCCTGGACGGGCTCGAAGTAGATCGCGGGAGGGGGCCCCGCTACCGTGAAGGAAACGGTCGCGCTCCCTCCCCGTTTGCCGTTGCGGTCAACCGGCCACGCCTCGATGGAATGCGCGCCTGCCGGGAGGTTTCCGAGCCGTGCGCCGAAGGCGCCGCCGGATTCAAGCTTTACCGGCTCCTGCTTGTCGAGGGAATACCATACGGCCGCTATCCCGTCATCGTCGATGGCGAACCCGGCGAGATCGAGCGGGCCGGAGACGAGCGCTCCGGCGGCGGGAGAGGTAACGCTAATGGAGGGAACGTCCCGTGACTGGTCTACGGCTATCTTCTGAACCGCGCGCGTGAGGTTTCCGGCCACGTCGGTCGCGAAGATCTCGAGCTCGACGGTCTTCCCGGTCTCGCCGCTGATGTCGAACTCCTTAACCCAGTACGGATTTCCCTTGATGAGCTCGAAGGTTCCGGATTGGGCGCCCATCTTCCAGGACAGGGAGGCGATCCCGAGTACGTCGCGGGCATACCCGGACGCGGAGAATACCCCGTTCACGGACTCGTCCGGACGCGGCGTTATGAAGCCGACATCGGGCTTCGTATTGTCCACGAAATACAAAAAGGTGTTGAACCCCTCGGAACCTTGACCGTCCACTGCCTTGAACCAGCAAACGGAGGGGCCGTCCTTCAAACCAAGGGAGTCTATGACGAAGGAAAAGGTCCAGAAGGGATCGGATTTCTCCCGTTTCAGGGGAAGCTCTACAAACGTCTTGCCGGCATCCAGCGAATAATACAGCTTCTTGATGCCGTTCCCGTCGGCAACCGTGCCGGAAAGGGTGAACTTTCCCGACACGAGGGTTCCCATCCCGGGATTCGTTACCGCGGTCTCGGGCCTGTTACGGTCAAGGTGCCAGGTCAGGGTATGGGGCTTGCCCTGCACCCCGTTGATATCGACGCCCGTTACCGTAATGGTATGCGGACCTTCCGAGAGTCCCGTCGTATCGAGGTAGTATGACCAAAAGGTTGTACCGTCTGCCCGCACGGGCAATACGGAGTTGTCAAAAATCAGTTCGACATAGGCGACCGCGTCGTCGTCAATGCACGTTCCTACAATATTAAGATTCCCCGGCACCCGCATATCCATGAGGGGATTGGTCACCCGGGTCACGGGAAGGTCGGAATTGGGATCGATGTACATGTTGAAGGGACCGCCGAAGGCCTGATTTCCGGCAAGGTCCTCGGCGGTCACGAGGATATTGTACTTGCCCGGTTTCCGGTTCTTTATGTCGACGGTTTCCTGCCAGCTTTCGAGGGTTCTTGCGTTGGTATCGACAGTATCCTTGCTTCCGCCGGGGAATACCGGCGTGAACGCGCAGAAACCAAGGAACGCGCAAAATACTATCTTCCTCATTAAACGCCCCCGCTGGAGATGACTTCTCCATTATCTCCATTATCGGCGTATTTATTGATTTTGACAAGTTAAATTTTCTCTTAAATACGTCAAAATAACGAGAATCTTGCGGATAGTGCCAAAAGAAGGCTACACTTGCCGCATGAAACGGATAGTCATCGTCACCGGGGCAAGTTCCGGTCTTGGCAGGGAGTTCGCCCTTCAACTAGCGGCGTCGCGCGACTGCGACGAGATGTGGCTCATGGCGAGGCGGAAAGACAAACTTGCGGAGCTCGCCGGGGCGCTAGGTCCGCGCGCGCGCGTGATGGACGCGGACCTCTCGGGGGAAGCGGGGGTCCGGCGCTTTGCCGCCATCCTGGCCGACGAGTCGAGGCGCGCGAAAGACGGACTGATAATCGACACCCTCGTCAACAATGCCGGCTTCGGAACCTACGGCCCCTTCGCGGACACGGACCTCGCCCGACAGCTCGAGATGATCAACCTCAACGTCGTTTCCCTGACCGGTATCTGCCACACGGCCCTTCCCTTCCTCGAACGGGGCTCGCGCGTCATAAACGTCGCAAGCCTCGCGGGCTTCATCCCCCTCGGCAATTTCGCGGTTTACGCGGCCACGAAGGCCTATGTGCTCAGCTTCAGCGTCGCCATCGCCGCGGAGCTCGCCGATTCCGGCGTGTTCGTCTCCACCGTGTGCCCGGGGCCCGTCGACACCGAATTCGCCCTCGTCGCCTCGAACGGCGCCAGGGAGCGCGTCGTTGACGGCAAGAGCCCGGGCGACGTCGTGCGGCACTGCCTGCGCGACGCCGAACGCGGAAGACGCGTCTCGGTCATGGCCGCCAAGTGGAAATTCAAGGCCTTCATGAGCCGTTTCGTCGGGCGGTACTTCTTCGCCCGGCACACCTGGGTCCACGACAAGCGTCCGTCCCGGTAAACGCACCCGTGCCGGCACGCGCGGCCGTCAGGTCCTGCGGTTCAGCCACTCCCCGAGCGCGAGCAGGGCGACAATGAATCCGAGGACGCACGGGGCCAGTATCTCGAGGCTCGCCCTCGAGGCCGCCAAGCCGACGAATCCCGGCAATACCGAGGCGCCGAGGCAGGCGGCCGCGACCTGGAACCCGATCACCGTGCGGTACGTGTCCTCGTCGAAGCGGCGGGGCGTCTCGTGCATGAGGCAGGGATACACCGGGGCGAACCCGAGGCCGAGCAGCAACAGTCCCGGCAAGGCGAGATACGGATTGGCGCGGATTCCGAGCAGTACCGCGCCGACGAGCGCGAGCGCGAGCCCCGACCTGACCATGAACCGGTTGCCCAGACGGTCGGCCACCGTGCCGGTCAGGACGCGCCCGGCGGTAATCCCCCCGTAATAGAGCGAGATCCAGAAGCCGGCCACCGACGGATCGACCCCGCGCGACTCGATAAGCATCGACACCGTCCAGATCCCCACCGTGAATTCGCAGGCCGCGTAGAGCAGGTACATCGAAATCTGCACCCACGGTTCCGCGCGCGCGAGACCCCGGATCCGCGTCCGGGAGCCCGGCGCCCCGCCTGACCCCGGAACGTGGCCGTGCGCGCCGTCGTCCGCCTTGACGCCGCGACCGTTCCAGAGGCCGAGGGTCAGCGCGAACAGGAGCGCGAGCGAGGCCTGCACGAGCGAGATCGCGCGGTACCCGGATCTCCAGCCGGGCCCGCCCGCCATCAGGGCGGTCATGATGACGGGGCCCGCCGTCGCGCCGATCCCCCACGAGGCATGCAGCCAGTTCATGTGCCGGGAGCTGTAGTGGGATGCGACATAGCCGTTCAGCGAGGAATCGACCGCGCCCTGGCCGAACCCGAGCGGAAGGGCCGCGACGAGCACCCACCAGTACGACGGCGCGAGGGAATACCCCATCAGGCCCGCCGCGGTCAGCGCCGAGCTGATCAGGACGACGCGGCCCGTCCCGAACCGCGCGTTTACGGGCCCGCTGAACACGCTCGACACGGCGGAACACGTCGTCAGGATGACGGCGATCAGACCGGCGCCCTCGAGCGGCGCGGCGAAGCCCGAACGCATCGAGGGCCAGGCGACGCCGAGGACCGAGTCCGGCAACCCGAGGCTCACGAAGGCAAGATAGATCACGGCAAGCAGAAAGAACGACATACTCACTCCTTGGTTCCCCGCTCGTCGGCGGGGGCCGTCAAACGGGTCGCCGGCAGCGCGCGCGCGGCCGCGAGATACCCGAGTCCGGCGAGATAATGGCCGCTGCTGTCCTCGACGAAGCGAAGGCCGGGCCTGACCGCGACGCCCAGCCGCTCGTCGAGGCCCGCCGCCGCCCGGACGGCGAACCGCCCGCGTATCGCCTCGCCGAGGTCATGGCGGAAGTCGAACCCGCCCACCACGACGAGCGGCGGGTTCACGAGACAATTGACCGTGACGAGAAGAGCCGCTATCAGGTCCGCGTACGCCCCGTCGTCGGCGCAGGAAAGACGGGCCTCGTCGAACGTGCGCCCGTCCGGCATCGGCAAAAAGCCGATCTCGCCGGCGAAGTCGGTCGCGCCGCGCACGATCTTGCCGTCGATCACGATGCCGGCGCCGGAACAGCGTTTGTTGAAATGGAGGTACGCGAGGCCGTCCGGGCGTCCGTCTCCGCGCGAGTCCCCGAACGCGTCTCCGGCGTCCGTTGAGCGGAGGTATCCGAGCGCGATCGCGTTCAAGTCGTTCTCGACGGTCACGGGAACGCCAAGCCTGACCTCAAGCCAGTCGCCCAAACTTCGCCCGCCCCACTCCCCGGCGAGAAAACCGGTCAGGACGCGCCCCGCGCGGACGGCCCCGGGGACCCCAAGGGAACAGACACGACGTCCCGCGCCCCCCCAGTCGAACGACCCGGCAAACCGGGCGGCCGCCTCGACCGCGTCCCCCGCATACGTCACGGTCCCCCGCTCGAGTACGGCGCCGAGGGCATCGGTCCTGCCCCACACGAGCTCGCGTTCATGGATGGCAAGCGCAAGGCCCGAGACGCAGCCGCTCGAAAAGGCCCAGGACGCCGCCGGACGACCGCCGCTCGAGGCAAGCGTCCCGACGCGCCGTATCTGTCCCGCGCTCTCCAACAACGAAAGGGTCTGTCCGACGGTCGTCTGGCTCAGCCCCGTATCGCCGGAAAGTTCCGCCATGGTGGCCGTTCCCCGCGCGATCAGCGCCTCCCGCACCAGGGCCTCGTTAACCGCCTTCATCCGTCGCGGACTTCCGAACGACATCTACCCCTCCCCACACATATTCAAGATTCTTTTATAAGTATCCGTAAAAAGCATATCTGTCAAGAGTAGAAGTACGCAACGAACGAGGCAGAACGGGCATCGGGAGGCGGGGGCGCGACCCTCGGAGCCCCCTCGAAGCAAGTCAACGATTTTTCGCGAGGCGCGCGCGTTTTCGTGCAATACTGGAGGGACCATGCCCGCAGTCCCGCTCTTGATTGTCGCCATCCTGCCCCCGCTCGCGTACCTCGCCTGGCTCCTTTCGGCCGACCGGCGGGAGCCCGAGCNNGGTCTTCTCGGCGCCGGGCCTCGCGGGGGCCGCCGCGAAATCGTTCCTGATGATCGCTCCGGTCGAGGAGGCGTGCAAGCTCGCGGTGGTACTCGCGTTCGTCTGGAAGAACCGGAACTTTAACGAGGAAAACGACGGGATCGTCTACGTCACCGCGAGCGCGATCGGCTTCGCGCTCTTCGAGAATGTGTTCTACGTCTGGTCAAACGGCTTCGGCACGGGCATCGCGCGCGCCTTCACCTCGATACCGCTGCATACGTTCTGCGGCGTCATCATGGGCCACTGCGCGGGCCGTGCCCGGTTCGCGGCGGATCGCGCGACGGCAAACCGGCAGATCCTCGGGGGGTTCCTCGCCGCGGTCGCGGTTCACGGCCTTTACGACACGCTGGCCTTCTCGGGAACCGCGCTCGGACTCCTGATCGTTCCCCTCGTCATCGCCCTTTTCGTCGTGGGCAGGTCCCTCATCCTGAGCGGCAAGGCGCTCTCGGCCCGGCGGTGGGACAACCCGGCCGACGCCCCGCGGATGTCGATCGACACGGCCGACCAGGCCATGGCGCGCGCGGTCGCGAAGTACGGAACTGGAAAAATCGGGAGAACGGAGGACGGACGGTTTTTTCTCAAACCGGAACGCCAGCCGTGGAAGGCAATCGTGGCGCGAGGCCTCTTCGCCGTCGTCGCCGCCGGATGGATATTCATCGCCCTTGCCGCGCGGGGCGGCGCCGGGGAACCGCGGGCCGACCTGTCCGAGGCCCTGACCTACCTCTCGCTCATGTCCCTCGTGCCGCTCATGCTGGCCATTCTTCTGGAAGTCTCCTACAGAAGGCGAAAATCGGGCAACCACTATTTTTGATTTGTGATTCGGGACGCGGCGCCTTCGGGAACGCGGGGCAGGCTTACCGCCCGCCCCACTCGCCTTTCAGTATCGAATACAGGAAGCTCGACCGGAAGTGGTCACGAAGCCATACGTGCTCGCGGATCGTCCCCTCGAGCGTCATCCCGCACTTTTCCATGACGCGCGCAGAGCCCGCGTTGTCGACATGGCACTTCCCCCAGATTCGGTGCAAGCCAAGAGAGGCAAATCCGAACTCGACAATCGCGCGCGAGGCCTCCGCGGCGTATCCCTTGCCCCATTGCGACTCATGCAGCCAGTATCCCAGCTCGGCCGAGCTCGGCGCGTCGCCTTCTATCATCAGGGCTACGCTCCCGACGAACGAGGAATCGGTCCTGTCTTCCAGAACCAGATGATATTCGAGCCGGGGCGAAGCGTCGATCTGGCGTATCGCATGAGCGAGAAACGAGGATATCTCGCCCTCGCTCGCGAGGCTGAACAGCATGTACCTCAGCTGTTCGGGCTTCCGCGCGAAGGGAAGCAGGAGTTCCTCGTCCCGAAGCGAGAATTCCCGAAGCCGCAACCGTTCCGTCATCAATTCCATGGTTTCTCCCGACCGGCCAACGCGCGCCGAACGCTACTCCGTAAACCCGAACGCGAGGATCGTAAAGGCGCCCGCCTCGTAGCCCGGCTCCATCCTGACCGTGACGACGCGACGGGCGCGGCTGGCTTCGTCGAAAACCACCTGCGCATACGCGTTGTCCCACGACCCCGGCGGCGCGCCGTCCAGCGTATCGACGACGACGCCGTCAACGAGCACATCTGCGGCGCCGAAGGCGTCGCTCTCCCGGCTCCGTTTGTATACCACAAGCAGGTTTTTGCAGGTGATTTCCAGCCTGAACTCCCCCGAGCCCGCACCGGCTGGCTTGTGCCAGTTATTCGGGAAGACCGGACGCGACTCCTCCTTGCCAAAGACAGCGAGCGCGGAGTCGACCGCCGAGAAGGGGCCCGGGTCGACCGACACCCCCTCAGGGACGCTTGCCGAGTCGATCATGCGGACGCCGACAAACTGCCGCCCGATAACCGCGGAAGGCGGCAGCTCGATCGCCCCGAAATCCGGCGCCGAATCGAACTCGTCGAGATACCGGGCGAGGCAATCGGCCATCACGCGATGGCCGAAATCGGTTGGGTGGTAGATATCGGCGAAAAACTCGTCGTCGTCCATCCTCCCCGCGTCAAGCTCGGGAACGACGGCGTCCCTCACGCTGACCATAGGAAGGCCATAGGCCTCGCCGATCGGAACGAGCCGCTCCTGCAGGTTCCAGCGGGACTGAAAGACGCTGAACAAAAGGATGACGGCCGGCGCGTTCGGCTCGGCGAGTATCCCGGCGACGAGGCTTTCGTAGGCCGCGCCCGCCGTCACGTCGTCCCCGTCGTTGACCGCGAACTCGACGACGACGACGTCAGGCGCGCGTCCGTCCCCGCCGACGACGTCCCGCCGATAGCGGATCATCCCGAGCGTCGAGGGCGTTCCGGCCATCCCCGCGTTTCGGTACGCGACGTTCCCGCCGCCGTTCGCGCCGTAGCGCGCGGAGAACTCCCGATGAAAGAGCCTCGCGTACGAACGGTCCGCGCCGCTCGCGTTATAACCCTCGGTAATCGACCCGCCGACGAAAGCGAGCGTCACGGGCTCTCCGGCGCGCGACCGTGCCACGACCGCCTTGAGCCTCGCGGCGTTTCCGGCCGACACGAGGGAGCGACCGACCATTCTTCTGTATGCCTCGGAACCCATCGCCGCGGAAGGCGAGACTGCGTTCAACATGACTATGACCCCGCAAAGCGCGATTTGGACTTTCACGGGATACATCCTGAACCATCACGCCATGAAACGCAAGCGGAAAGGCGGGGATCGCCGATTCCGGCACGGCCCCGAGCGGGCGCGCTCTTATCCGAGCGCGGCATCCGCCTTCAGAACGGCGTTCAGAAGCACGCTCGCGCCGGCCGCGCACTGCTCCGGCGCGGTGTACTCGAGCTCGCAGTGGCTGTGCCCGTCCTTTGAGGGAACGAAGATCATCGTCGTGGGCATCATGTACGAGACGAATTGCGCGTCGTGGCCGGCGCCCGAGTTGATGTACCGGTTCGAAACCCCGAGCGCGTCAGCGCTTTCCTTCACGAAACCGACGAGGCGCTTGTCGAAGTACACCGTGTCGCGGGCCCAGGCGCGCTCGTACGACGTCGCGCACCCCGCGAATTCCTTCGGCATGCCCTCTATGATCGCGACGACCCGGGCAATGACCGCGGGGTCCTCGTGGCGGGCGTCGAGCGAGAAATCGACCTCGTCCGGGATCACCGTGTGCACGCACGGATGGCACTTGATCTCGCCGGTCGTGTACACGAGCGCCGGGTCGAGCTCGTCGAGCTTCTCGTGGAGGTACATGAGCGCCTGCGCCGCCGCGAAGAGAGCGTCCTTCCGGTAGCTCATCGGCGTGGTGCCCGCGTGGTCCGCCTGGCCGCGGGTCCTGATGCGGTAGTTCACCATGCCAAGTACGCAGGTGACGACGCCGACGTCCTTTTTGGCGGCCTCCAGGATCGGCCCCTGCTCGATGTGGAGCTCGAACATGGCCGCGTACGCGTCGGCCGAAAGCCTGTTCTTCTCGTCCCCCAGGTACGGGCTCGCCGCGAGGGCCTCGCCGAAGGTCTTCGTCGGGTCGAGGACGCTTTTCGACGCGAGCACCGTTTTCTTGTCGAACTTCCCGGTAATGACGCCCGAGGACATCATCGCCGGCGGATAGAGGGACCCCTCCTCGTTCGTCCAGATCATGGCTGTCAGCGGGTGCCGGTGCGCGATGCCCCCGGCCGCGACCGCCTCGAGGGTTTCCATGGCGCAGATGACGCCGAGGATGCCGTCGTAGTTCCCGCCGTTTTTGACGGAGTCGACGTGCGAGGCCATCGCGATCCGCCTGAGACCGGGCTCGGACCCCGGAAGCGTCGCGTACACGTTCGCCATGTCGTCGGTCTCGACGACCGCCCCGATCGCCCTCATGCGTCTCGAGAATTCGTCCCGCGCGAGGTGCGCCTCGGCCGACAGCGAATAACGGGTAATCCCGCCGTGGCCCGCGTCGCCGTATTTCGCGAAGGTTCCGATTTTGTCCTTCATCCTTTCCAGGCTGCATGTGTGCATTCGTCTCCCCCCTTGTCGCTAGATCGTCCCGTCGTCCCGGAGCACGCGGCAGTTTTCGAAGAGAGCGCGCACCTCGTCCGCCGTTACCAGAAACGTCGCCTCGCAGTCGCGCGCGCCGTTCTCGAGCGTCACCAGAAAGTCGTCGCCCCAGTCGTTCACGAACACGCGACGGCTCTCGTACGCCTTCGCCATCTTCCCCGTGAAAACGGCCTTGAGCCGGTCGTTGTCGTGCACGAAGCCGTAGACCTTGCCGTCCCAGGTGACGGGCACGTCCACCTTCGATGAAAATTTCGGGGAAAGCTCGAGTTCCACCGGGATCTCGGTGACGCCGGGCGGAACGTCCCGGAGCTTGGGAAGGATCGTCCTGAAGTGCGCCGCGGGGATGTAATCCTCGAGGCGTACGTACTCGATGACCGCGTGCCGGGAGAGCGCCGCGTCCCCGCCGAACCGGCGGGGAGAAAACGACTCGGCGAACATCGCCAGGATTTCGTCCCGTCCCGGCGGTACCGCGCAGTTCGCGATGTTTTTGGACGCCGCCGCCTTGTCCGCGTACTTCGCGAACTCGGACGCGTCGATCCGCTCCTTCTCGCCGAGCAGGCGCTCGAGCGTCCAGGCGAGGGTGGCGAGATCGCCCATGCCGAGGGCGGAGAGGATGCGCTGGACGAGCGCGGGCCTGCTTCCCCGCACGAAACCGAGGTACGCGACGATCAAAAGCCCGTTCGCGCGCCCGTGGTCGATGCCGTGAAAGTACGTGAGCGAATAGCCCATCGCGTGAAGCGCCGTCGTCCCGGTGTTCGCGATGACCATGCCGCCCATCGCGGACGCGAGGAGAAGGCGCTCGCGCATGGCGTCGGTGAGCGAGTTCTCGGCGAGGGGCCCGAGGCACTCGGCGACCATCGCGAGGGCGCGCGCGGCGAGCGCGTCGGTGATCTCGTTCGCGCGGCAGGAGAGCATCCCCTCCATCGAGTGCGAAAGAGAGTCGATCACCGTGTTGACCATCGTCCTGCGCGGGACGTGCGCGAGATACTTCGCGTCCAGGAGCGCGAGGCGCGGGAAGAAAAGCGGCGTCGCTATCCCGCTCTTGGTCTCGGCGGCGTCGTTCGTGATGATCGCGTACTGCGTCGCCTCGGAGCCCGTCCCCGCCGTGGTCGGCACGCAGACGATCGGCAGGGCCGCCTCCCCGTACGCGCCGGAAAAGAGGTCCGCCTCCGGTATGTCCTTCTTCGCGAGAAGCGCCATCACCTTTGCCGCGTCCATGGGGGAACCGCCCCCGATCGCGAGCACGAAGTCGCAGCCCTCGGAGCGGGCCAGCGCCGCGCCCTCGTATGCGCACGCGGCGCCGGGATTCGCGGGAACGCGGTCGTAGAGCGCCCACTTCTGGCCGTTCGCCTCCAGGGCCGCGACCGCGTCCGCGAGCGATCCGTTCGCCTTTGCGGACGACGAGCCGGTCACGATCAGGGCCTTCTTGCCGAGGGGAACCAGTTCCGAGCGGTACGACATCAGGCAGCCGGTTCCGGAAAGCACGCGCGTCGGCGCCCAGTATTTCATGTCCATTGGCTGTCAACCTCCGAGAGAACCTCGTCGAGCTTCGCGATCTCCTCGCGGAGCTGGGCCTCCGTTATGATGAGCGGCGGCGCCACGATGACGACGTTCTCGTGGCTGTAGGTCATGAACCCCCTCGCCGCGAGCTTTCCGCAGATCCCCTTCATGATTCCCTCCGGATCCTTGCCGTAGGGCACGAGCGCCTCCTTCGTGGCCTTGTCCCTGACGAGCTCGACCGCGGAAAAAAGTCCGATGTACCGCACGTCGCCGACGCACGGGTGCTTTTCCTTCAAGCCCTCGAGAAGCTCGCCGAGAACCGCGCCCACGGCTTTCACGTTCCCGAGGATGCCGTGCTCGGTATAGTACTTGACGCACGCGACGCCGGCGGCGCAGGCGATCGGGTGGCCGCTGTAGGTGAGCCCGCACGACAGGAGATGGTCGTCGAAATACTCCGCGATTTTATTGCTCACCGCGACGCCGCCGAGCTGGACGTAGCCGCACGTCACGCCCTTGGCGAAGCTGACCATGTCCGGCTTGACGCCCCAGTGCTCGAAGGCGAACATTTTGCCCGTGCGGCAGAAACCCGTCATGACCTCGTCGCAGACGAGCATGATCCCGAAGTCGTCGCAGATCTTCCTCACGCCGGCGAGGTAGCCCGCGGGCGGGATGATGACGCCGTTCGAGCCGGTCACGGTCTCGAGCACGATCGCGGCGACGCTCTCGGGGCCCTCGTAGACGACTTGCTCGCGAAGCTTGGCGACGTAGTACGCGGAGGCCTCGGCCTCCGAGGAGAACGGGGCCGCCTCGCGGTACAGGTACGGATCGAAGAACTTCACGAATCCCGGGATGCCGGGCTCGAGGGGATAGCGCCGCGGCTCGCCCGTGAGGTTCCCCGCGCCGAAGGTCGAGCCGTGATAGCTCCGGTAGCGCGAGAAGACCTTGTTCCTTCCGGTGTACATGCGGGCCATCTTGACGGCGTTCTCGTTCGCGTCGGCGCCGCCGTTCGTGAAAAAGACCTTGCCGATCGTGTCGGGCATCAGGTCCACGATCATCTTCGCGAGCTCGGCGCGGGGCTCCGAGCCGTATCCCGGCGAGATATAGCAGTATTTTTCGGCCTGCTCCTTGATCGCGTCGATGATGGCGCGGTTGCCGTGCCCGAGGTTCAGGTTCACGAGCTGTGACGACATGTCCGAATACCGCTTGC
The DNA here is from genome assembly GCA_001604405.1 of Spirochaetales bacterium Spiro_10. GTDB lineage: Bacteria > Spirochaetota > Spirochaetia > Treponematales > Treponemataceae > Teretinema. Next base: position 13,710 of record LVBL01000025.1, on the reverse strand, counting down.
CCGAGTAGTCCCAGAAATAGATGCCCTCCGCCCTCCGGACCGGTATCGGCTTCAGCCCCTTTTGCTTCGACCAGGACTGCAGGTTGTAGGTAGCCGAGGTTAGCGTTATCTCTTCGCCAGTCATATTCATCTCCTTGCGCGACTCGATGCGCGCGTTCGTTTCCTGTATCCTGACGCCGGCCGGCGCAAAGCCCGGCGATGCGCGTCTTCTATGTCAGATGAGCCGGCTTCCGCGCGCGCGTTCCGGCGCCAATCGCGCCGACCGGGCACACGAGGAGGCACAGGTGGCAGCCGACGCACGAGCGCGCGACGAGGCGCGGGCTCCGGTCCGCGTTCCACGCGATGGCCTGATGGCCCGCGTCCGCGCACGAGACGTGACAGCGGCCGCACCCGACGCACAAGTCCTTGTCGAACTTCGGGTACGATACGGTTCCCCGGTCAAGGCGTTCCGCACCCGTCAGGTTCGGCAAGGCCGTGCCCACGAGGTCCCGCACGGACTCAAGCCCGCGCTCGGCAAGGTAGTCGCCGAGTCCCGCGAGCAAATCCTCGACTATCCGGTAGCCGTACTGCATGACCGCGGTCGTCACCTGCAGATTCGCGCAGCCGAGGGCGATGAACTCCACGGCGTCGCGCCAGGTCTCGATGCCGCCCATCCCGCTCAAAGGCTTGCCCGCGAGTTCCGGGTGCTTCGCGAGGTCGTGTATGAACCGGAGGGCGATCGGCTTGACCGCCTTCCCGGAATAGCCCGAGACGGCTGAACGTCCGCCTATCTCCGGCGGCGGCGCGAGCGTCGCGACGTCGAGGCCGGTCACGCTCTTGATCGTGTTGATGGCCGCGATGCCGTCCGCTCCCGCGCGGATTGCCGCGAGCGCCGGGATCTCCATGTGCCCGAGATTCGGCGTCATCTTCGCGAGCACCGGAAGGCCCGTCCCCGCCCGTACCGCACGCGTGTAGCGCGCCACGAGCTCGGGGTCCTGGCCGACGTCGGAGCCGAGCGACTCCCCGGACATGTGGGGACAGGAAAAATTGCACTCGATGATGTCCGCACCCGCCTCGGTCGAAAGGCGCGCGAGCTCGGTCCACTCGGCCTCGTCCTGCCCCATGATCGACACGATGAGGACCTTCGCGGGGAAATCGCGCTTGAGCCGCGCGAGTATCTCGAGGTTCTCGGCGAGCGGCTTGTCGGAGATTTGCTCGAGGTTCCTGAAGCCGACGAAGGGCGTGCCCTCCTTGCCGACCGCGGCGAAGCGCGGCGAGACCTCCGACGGCTTGATGAAGCCGATCGTCTTGAAGGCCGCGCCCGCCCACCCCGCGCGGAAGGCCGCGGCGCACATGTCGTAGCCGCTCGCGACTACGGACGACGAGAGGAAAAAGGGGTTTTCGCACCGGACGCCGCAGAAGTCGATCGACAGATTGCGCCCCGTTCCGGGCGCGTGATCCGCGCCCTCGCCGGGACAAAAGGCCTCCGCGACGGCGCGCCTCGTCTGCCTGATCCTCACGGGGAAATCGGGATGGACGCACGCCGTCTCGCACGGCGCCTCGCACTCCTCGCAGGCGCAGCCCGGCTCCATGTGGGCGAGCGCGCCGAGCGGGCGCTCGAAGCGGACGGAACGCACGAACCGCGCGGGGTCGAGCCCCCTCGGGCAGGCCTTCGTGCACGGCGCGTCATGGCACAGAAGGCAGCGTGCCGCCTCAAGCGACGGCGCGGGCCGGCCGAATCCGGCGACGGCGTCTTTGATAGCGCTCTCCATCCCTCAACTCCTCCCCGCGCGCTTGACGAACGCGCCCTCGCCGGGCGTTCCGACATACGCGCCGTTGTCGTAGACGAGAGATCCGCGAAGGTAGGTCTGCACGGGATACCCGCGCACGGACACGCCTTCCCAGATCGTGTGGTCGTAGTTCGAGTGCATGTTCTTCGCCGATATCGTGAAGTCCTTCCCGGGATCGTACACGACGATGTCCGCGTCCTTCCCCACGGCGAGCGAGCCCTTGGCCTCGCAGCCGAAAATTTTCGCGGGGTTCGCCGCGCACACCTCCACGGCCTTGTTGAAGGTGATCCTTCCCTCGTTCGCCGCCCCGAGCATGTACGGGTACAGGTTCTCGATGCCGGCGCAGCCGTTCGGTATCTTGGTGAAATCGTCCTTGCCCCAGTCCTTCTCGGACTGCTGGAAGGGACAGTGGTCGGTCGCGACGGTCATGACGTCGCCCCTCCTGATCGCGTCCCACAGCGCGTCCCTGCTATCCGCTCCCTTGATCGGCGGCGAGCAGACGAAATTCCTTCCGTCCTCGCGCTTGTAAACGTCGCAGGTGAAATTGAGATACTGCGGGCAGGTCTCCGCGTAGATCTCGTGACCCTCGGCGCGGGCCTTTGAGACAGCCTCGACGCCCTCCTTGTTCGCCAGGTGCACGATATAGAGGGGCGCGCCGAAGGCCTTCGCCCAGTGGATCGCGCGGACGTCCGCCTCGGCCTCGACGAACTCTGGGCGGCTCAGGTAGTGGTACCAGGGGGACTTCTTTCCCTCGGCGAGGAACTGCGCGACGCGCATGTCGATCACGTCGGGATTCTCCGCGTGGACGTTCGTCATCATCCCGGTCTCTTTCGCCCGCACGAGTATCTTCGCGAGCGTCCCGTCGTCCACCATCATCCCTTCTTTCTTGTATACCATGAAGCACTTGAGACTCGGCACGCCGTAGGCGACCGCGGAGGAAAACTCGTCAAGGATGGAACCGCCGTTCAGGTCGGTGATCGCGCAATGGAACGCGAAGTCCGCGCACGCGACCGGCGCGGCCATCGCGCGCCTCGCCTCGACCGTCTCGACGATTCCCTTTCCCTTTCTCTGGATCGCGTAATCAAAAACGGTCGTCACCCCGCCGCACACCGCCGCCCTCGTGCCGGACTCGTAGTCGTCCGCCGAGACCGTGCCCCCGAAGGGCATCGCGAGATGGGTATGCACGTCGATCGCGCCGGGAAGCACGAGCTTGCCCGTCGCGTCGGAGACCTTCGCGCCGGGAGCGGACAAATCCCTCCCGATCGCCGAAATCTTTCCGCCGGCAATTCCGACGTCGGCCACGAAACTCTCGGACGGCGTGACGACGGTCCCGTTCCTGATTATCAAATCCATGGTTTCCCTCCTTCGGGCGGGCGGCGCTTACTTCGCCGCGAGCTTCAGATACTTGTCCGTGTACAGGTCGGCCGTCGTGAGCGCCTTGAGCTTCGTCATCGCGGCCGAGTCGCCGAGGTCGGCGTACGCCTGAGTCAGCGTCACGGTCTGCGAGAGCTTCGCCTCGTCGAACGACCCGATGGGGGCCGCTTCCGGCGACACGAGTTTTTTGACCTGCGCGGCCATGAACTTCTGGTGGTCGAGCGAGATGCTCGAGCCCGCAGCCATCACGATTTCGGCCGCCGCGTCGGTGTCGTCGCACGCGGTCTTCCATCCCTTGAGGGAAGCGCGAAGGAACCGCACGAGCTTGTCCTCGTTCTTCGCGTCCTTGAGCCATTCCTTCGAGACGAACAGGCAGTCTTCCATCATCGCCACGCCCTCGTCGTTCATGTCGATCACGTTGACCTTGTCGGCGCCGTATCCCATCGCCCCCGCGTAGGAATTGATCACGAGTCCGTACTCGTTGTAGGTCATCGCGGAGGCGAGGTCGATGTCGCCCTTGTCGAAGCCGTTCATGGTGAAGTCCTGGTTCACGTAGGTGGTGGGAAGGCCGAGCTTCTGGAGCAGCGCCTTGACCTCGTACTCGTTCCCGAGTCCCCAGTTTCCGACCTTGGTCGCCTTGGTGATCTTGGCGCTCGAGTCGATGCCCGCGGATTTCTTCGAAACCAGTAGGAGCCCCGACTTCTGGAAAATCTGCGCGACCTCGACGAAGTCGTAGCCCTGCGCCTGGTAGGTCAGCAGGGTCGGCACCCAGGTCACGCCGACGTCGGCGGTTCCCGTGCTGACGCCCTGTTCGGGCGCTATCGTGCCGTCGCACGGGGTGATGGTGACCTTGAGCCCTTCGTCCTTGTAGAAGCCCTTCGCGTCCGCCACGTAATACCCCATGAACTGCGCCTGCGGCAGCCATTTCAGGTGTATCGTCAGTTCGTCAAGCTCCGCCTTTGCGGCGGGCTTCTTCGCGCACCCCGCGAAAAGGGCAAGCGCGACCAGCGCGACCAGCGCGTAAGCGGCCAAAAGCCGCGCGTTGTTCCGTACGTTCATGTCGTTACCTCCGGTTCTCTCTATCTCTGTTTCCCGGGGCGGCCGGCTGTCCGGCCGTCCCGCGATGCACGATTCAAGCGGCGCCTCGCTGGGCCTTCCGCATCGCTAGGCCTTCCGTTTCCCCGCCGCGACGGACTCGAGCGCCGAGGCCGCGGCATAAAGGAGTATCCCCACGACAGAAGCCCCGATGATGTAGGCCCAGCCGAGCGGGAACTGCCCCGTCGAGAGCCTGTTCCGTATCCCGTACCCGAGCCCGTTGCTCGCCTGCGAGAAATACTCGCTGACGATCGCCCCGATCATTGCCGACGCGACGTTGATGCGGATCGCGGTGAAGACGTAAGGCACCGAGTTCGGGAGCCTCAGCCGCAGGAACATGGTCGGTCCGCTCGCGGCGTACGAGCGCATGAGGTCGACGGAAAACGGCTTCACGTCGTTGAGGCCCCGGTACGCGTTTACCGCCATCGCCACCATGCACACGACGGACACCACGGCGGTCTTCGCCGCCTGAGGCGAGGCGAACCACACGTTCATGATGGGCGAAAGGGCGACGACCGGGATCGCGTTGAACGCCGAGATCACGGTAAGCGAGCCGTATCCCCAGCGGGGGAAAAAGGTCGCGGCGACCGCGACGCAAAAGCCGATCGCCGAGCCGATGGCGAGTCCCCGCGCCGCCGTCCCGAGCGTGACGAGGGCGTCGGCGGCGATCTTCGGCAGGTTCTCGGCGAACACGCCGACGATCCTCGTCGGCACGGGAAGCTGAAGCACCTTCACGTCGAGAAGGGCGTGAAAGACTTTCGCCTCCCAAAGGAAGATCACGAGGACGCCGAACAGGAACGGGAGTGCCACGTCAAGCGCGCGGGGCGCCTTGGCGGCCGCCTTGCTGACAAACCGGATGAAATGGCTCATTTCGCGTTCCTCCCGTTTTTTGCGGACGCGGCCTTCCACGGCATGCACGCCGCCTCGAGGATCACCATCGAGTAGTAGCCGAGTATTCCCATCGCGGCGCTGCAGAGGACGCTCGCCCAGAAAATCGGGTACGCCCCGGTATAGAGCGAATACGTCAGGTTGTACCCGATGCCGCCGGCGGCGCCGAGGCTGTCGACCAGGATCGAGGCCGTCACCGCGAGCGGGGCGGCGATCTTGAGCCCGGAAAAGAGGAACGGCACGCTGAACGGGATCATGAGCTTGAGATACCGCACCGGCGTGTTCGCCGCGTACGTGAACATGAGGTTCCGCTTCTCGCCGTCCACGGCCTTGAGCCCGGCGAGCATGTTCGTCGCGACGGGGAAGAAGGTGATGTACGCGGCGATGACGACGCGGGTGATGTCGCTCGCGGCGATCGTGACGGAACCGATCTTGACCTTGTGGACGATCGATATGACCACGGGCGCGAGCCCGAGTATCGGTATCATCTGCGACAGAAGGAGATACGGATACGCGATCTTCTCGATCGCCCGGAAGAGGCTCATGAACACGGCGAGCGCGAAGCCCACCGCCGCGCCCGCGACAAAGCCGAGTACCGCGCGGCTCAGCGTGGTAAGGGCGGCGGTCGAAAGGAGCCCCGCGTTGCCCCCGATGGTCGCCAGCACGGAATGGAGATACGGAAGCTTGCTTCCGGCCATCTTGTCCTGCAGCACGTCGGCGATGACGAAGGCGGCCGCCTCCCACGCCAGGGCGACGGCGAGGGCCCAGACGAGGGTCACGAAGCGGTTCGACTTGTAAAACGGGACGCGCGTGCCCATCGTCACACCCCCTCGAAGCTGTTCCGGATCTTCGAGACGAGCGCGAAGAACTCGGGCGTGTCCCGCAACTCGCGGACGCGGGGCCGGGGCAGGGTGATATCCACGACGGCGGAGAGCCGGCCGGGATGGGGCGAGAGAACGCATACGCGGTCCGAGAGGTAAACGGCCTCCGCGATGTTGTGCGTCACGAACACGACGGTCTTGTTCGTCCTCCTCCATATACGGAGAAGGTCCTCGTGGAGCTTTTCGCGCGTGAACTCGTCGAGCGCCGAGAAGGGCTCGTCCATAAGGAGGATTTCCGGGTTGATCGCGAGGGCGCGCGCGATGGACACGCGCTGCTGCATGCCTCCCGACAGCTGGTGCGGGTAATGGTTTCCGAAGTCCTTGAGGCCGACGAGATCGAGCATCGAGTCGATCCGCTCGTCCCACTCGCTCTTGGCGATCTTCATGACCTCGAGCGGGAGCCTGACGTTCTTCCTCACCGTCCTCCAGTCGTACAGCACCGAATTCTGGAAGACGATGCCGTATTTCCGGCCCAGGCGGGCCGAGGTCGGGCTGTCCCCGGCGACGACTACGGAGCCCGCGGTCGGCGTGAGCAAGTCGGCAATGATCCGAAGCAGGGTGGTTTTGCCGCATCCCGACGGACCCAGCAACGAGATGAACTCCCCCTTGCGGATGTCCAGCGACACGTTATCGAGCGCCATCAGGCTTTCGTTACCCTCTCCCGGGTAGACCATGCTGACGTTCTCGATACTGATCTCGCTGTGTCCCCGCCGTCCGCCGTTATCCATGCAGTGCACTCCCTAAAAAAAAGGCAATGAAACCCAAACGGGCCTCATTGCCGAATGTAAACAAAAAAAAGACGTCAACTTCCCGTACGGGAAATCAACGTCTTCGTGTCTGGACGCAGAGTAGCAAAAACGCCGCGCCCCTGTCAATGCATATTTATGCAAACAAGCAATTTTAACTCAATTTTATTGCATATTTATACAAGTCACGCAAAAACGAATGTGTATCACGCCCTTCCGGCCTCGTTCCGGCCGTCGCGCCAGGCAAAGACGATACAGAGCGCGACCACCGGAACGAGCGCGAGCGCGGCCGGATGCCCGTACAAGAGCTCCACGATCCAGCCGCGGAATATCTGACCGCCGTCGAGGAAACTCGTAAAGACCTGCCCCCCCGCGACCGGATAGTCGGCGCGCGCCGCCATCTCCGTCAGCAGGGGCGCAAGGGACGAGGCAAGATACAGATTCCCGATCACCATGGGGATTCCGATAATGACGCTGTGTACGATATTGCCGCGGGTCGCGGCGCAGATGATGGACATCGGGACCATCAGGTTGGTGAGATCCCCCAGCGGGATGAACCGGACCCCGGGAAGCACGAAGGCGAGCCCGATCGAGATGGGAATCATGATGACCGCGCTGACGATCGTGGCCGGCACGCCGAAGAGCACGGCGACGTCAAGCCCGATGTAGGTCGTCCCCCTGCCGGGCATGCGCCGTTCCAAAAAGAGCTTCATGCCCTCGCTCACCGGAAGGAGGGCCGAGCCGAGAACGCCGCCCATAATCGGAAGGATATAGATGACAGCGGCGAACCCGAACGCGAGCTCGAGGACGCCCTTTACCTCGTAACCGCCGCCAAGGGCCAGGGCGCCCCCGAGCACGAACCCGAGGATCATCGGCTCGCCGAGTATCCCGAGTTTCGCCTTGATGTGCTCGGGGTCGGCGCGAACGTCTTTGATGAAGGGGACGCGCGAAAGCGCGAGCACGCCGAGCCGGGCGAGGGGGTAGTGCGTGATGGCCGAAAGATGCGGAATCGAGATGGCGTCCATCCCGGAATACGCGCCGATGCGGGGCGCGCTCCACTCGGCGAGCTTGAGCGTCAGCACGAAGCTCGCAAGGGAAAGGGCAATCGCCGAAAGATAGCTTCCGGTAACGTAGGCCACGACGGCCCCGACGAAGATGACGTGCCAGAAATTCCAGATGTCGATATTGACGGTTTTCGTGAGCCGGAAAAACAGCATGAACATGTTCACGGCCAAAAAAGCGACGAGCAGGAGCGGCGCCAGGCGAAAGCTCCAGGTGATCGCCGCGAGCGGCGGCCATCCCACGTCAAGCACGTTCAGACTCAGCCCGGAACGCGCGATCAGCGCCTCGGTTACCGGCTTGATGAGCGCGACGAAAAAATCGAACACCATGAAGATGCCGATGAACGCGATCCCCAGCTGGAGCGCCGACTTCACGGCCGCCGACCACTTGATGCCGAACGCGAGCGAAAGAGCCAGAATGATGACCGGAAGCATCACGTACGGCTTGAACGACAAAAAATATGAAAGCCCGCCCGCCAACCGCCCGAAAAACTCGTCCATCGGAACCCTCCCTCTCAACGCCACTCTCAGTGTAGAAGACTCTACCGGTAAAAGCAAAAACGCTCAATGAGGGGGAAGAGGGAGAACGAGGCTCCAATAAGGCCGCGGGGCGAACGGGCCACCCTCACAGCCGTTCGAAGGGGGACGGACCAGGGGCGACAAGGACCGCGCAAGAAAGTTGATAACCACTTTTTCCTTGTACAAACTGTCTCGAAAAGTATATACTTTTCGAGACAGCTGGGAGCAATAGTATGATAAATGAAGCGTATTCTAGACAAATCCTGAAACGCATACAGAAGTTGGGGAAAGGAAGCGTGTTCTCTCCCGCCGACTTTGCAGATATTGCGGGAGCGATTACCGTTCGCAAGATCCTGGCCCGGTTGGTCACTAAGGGCACTATTCGGCGGCTTATGCGCGGGGTGTATGATTATCCTTCGTACAGCACGTTGCTCGATGATTTCGCCTCCCCTGATCCGGAAGCCATCGCGCAGACGTTGGCCCGTTCCTTCGGCTGGACGATCAGGCCAACGGGGAATACGGCGTTGAACGCGTTGGGCTTGTCGACGCAGGTTCCCGCTCGTTGGGAATACCTGAGCGACGGCCCCTATCGCACGTATGAATGGCTTGGCATGAAGATGGAATTCAAGCACCGGACGAACCGGGAGTTGACGGTTCTTTCGTTCAAGAGCGCGCTTGTCGTGCAAGCCCTGAAAAGCCTCGGAAAGGGAACCGTGAACGGTAAGATCCGCTCAACCATTGCCCGCAATCTCACGGAGAATGAAAAAAAGAAATTACTGAAAGAGGCAAAGATCGCGTCTGACTGGATATACGAGGAGATCAAGCTCCTCTGTAAGAAGGGAACTACGGAACATGAATAGAGTCGCGTGTCTCTCAAACAAGGACCGCCAGGACTTATTCCTCGGGACAGCCCGGAAGATGGGGATCAATGAGGCTATTGTCGAGAAGGATTTCTGGGTGTGCTGGACGCTTGCGTATCTTTTCCATACAAGCCCCTGGCAGGGAAACTTTTCATTCAAGGGCGGGACCAGTCTTTCGAAGTCCTATAACCTGATTCAGCGGTTTTCGGAAGATATCGATCTTATCATCGACTGGACGCTTCTGGGATACCGAAAGGACGAACCATGGGAAGCGCGCAGTATGTCAGGACAGGATAAATTCAATAAAGAAGCGAATGAGCGGGCTTTAGCCTTTCTTGATGAAACCTTTGCCCCTGAGTTGCGTATCGGTTTCTCAGGTCTCCTCGGGAAAGATGCTGAAGTATCCGTCGACGCAGAGCAAAATGTGTTTTTCTATTACCCGAAGAGCTTTTCAAACAACGCGATTCTGCAGGCAATCCGTCTTGAGATCGGTCCGCTTGCGGCCTGGGTGCCATCAGAAAACAGAGTGATCAAACCGTATGCCGCAGAACAGTATCCTGCCGTTTTCAGTGACCCGGACACTTCGGTGCGGACGGTCATGGCAAAACGAACATTCTGGGAAAAGGCGACGATACTCCATCAGGAGGCGCATCGCGATGAAAATCGTCCTCTTCCGCTTCGCTACTCGAGGCATTACTACGATCTCTACCAGATGGCAAAGAGTCCTGTCAAAGATGAAGCGTTCAAGGATCTTTTGTTGCTCAATGAGGTTATCTCCTTCAAGCGACGATTCTATCGCTGTCCCTGGGCAAAGTATGAAGAAGCTCTTCCCGGATCGCTTCTGCTCATGCCGCCCGACTGTCATGTACGGGAATTGGAAAAGGACTATCAGAGTATGCAATCAATGCTTTTTGGGGAGAAACCGACTTTCAATGAGATCGTGGATGGCATCGAAATGCTCGAGAAGGAAGTAAATGCGCTTCGCAACTAAAGGTTCGAAAGCCTATATTGAGTGAGCGTAGCCTCGTATTTACCTAACAGAAAAAACCCATCGTAACAAAAGAATTGTTACGATGCAGGAAAACAGTTACCTTAGTCCCACAAGTTCATCCAGTATTTACCCATCAATTCAAATCCACGCTGAACCCTGCGAATGTTCGCCTCTGAAGTCACTCTGTCATATTTCGTCTTTCCGTATCGCGGGTCGTCCATCGCCGCGCGCCATGACTCGAACTTGAAATCTCGCTTGTGTTGTCTGTCGATTGCGTTCGTATAGGCTTTATCGTAATTTGGATTTTCAAACTCGACATAATCCAGTTTCTCATTGTCATACTCGAACCGCAACGCATACTCGATCTCGCCTAAAACCCAATCCCAGGCTTTACAGGCGGCACCGGAGGTTTTAGCGTTACACGGGTCGTTCCAGTCTTCCTCGGTGCAGTCCTCGAAAAACTCGTTGATTTCAGAAACCGTGGAATCCCTGAAGCTCCATTGGCAGGGGTATCCATGCAAATGGTTCTTGTAGTAGCAAAAAGGTTTATACATTTTTTTTGCGGCGGTGGAATAAAAACTCCAATACCAATTCCGGGAGAAACCGTGGTGAAGGATAAACAAGACCGCGCGAAACGGTGATATAAAACCCGAAAGGCCCATGTCGTCCTCCTTACTTTTTCCACACGACGCGACGCTTCCCGAACCCCGTTCTCGCAACCGTTTCACGGTCGATAGCACCGCAATCCTCGATTCGCTCGGGAAGCGGTTCTTCCGCGAGGATGCCGAGTTCCCGCGCGGGGAGAATCGCGTCCGCGAAGACGAAGTACGAAAGATGGTCGTCGTCAAGGTCGTCGAAGTCTTGCGGGAACGCGCGCCGGTACGCCACACAGAGGTCTTCCATGGCAATCGTATCGCTCTCGCTTTTCGCGATCAGCCGAAGCGCGAAGAGCGTCCATTCCCCGACGCCGTCCGCCATGTGGTCGTTCACGGGATTGTCCGTATCGTTATAGAGATCGATCATGCCTGCGAAAAGTTCGCGGTAGAGCGTTTGCCAGTCCTCGCGCGCGAGTATCGCGCGGCCCTTCTCGGTAACGCGAAGCTGTTTCGAGTTCGCCTCGGCGAAACCGGCGAGGCACACGCAGAGGCGAAAACGGACGAGCTGAATATAGCCTGACTCCGATTTCGGCCTCAAAATCTCTCGTAACCGCGGCGATTCCTCGAGCGCGAAGTCCTCGTCGAACCACCGGCCGGCCGCGTCCGGCGCGAGGTATCCGCTCGCGGTCATGCGGATCGGGCCACGCGCAAGCTCGCGGAGCAACGTGATCGCGGCGCGGAGCACCGGCACCTCCCGCGTCTCTTCCGTGGAAATAGGCCCCGTAATCGCTACGAGCCGTTCGACGGACTTTCGTCTGTCGGTGAACATGATAAGGATATCCTCGGGAGAAAGCCCCGCAAAATCGGCGACCGGCTGGCTGTTTCTGGTCGCCAGGTAGGAGTCGAGAAACGACTGGAATTCCTCCGCCGATTTGAACTCCCGGTTGCCCGCGACGCGGCGCATGTCGTTAATCGCGTCCGTCGCGAGGTTCGGCGTTCCGCGCGTTTCCATCGCCGTCGGCTCGCTTGAGAAACCGATCTTCCCGAGGCAGCAGTTCTTGTATTTCTTGCCCGAGCCGCAGGGGCAAGGGTCGTTTCGTCCGGCTTTCATTACGCCGAATATACCTCCATAGTTCTGTTGGCGCAACCGCCCGGCGTATGATGGCGGCTAATCGGGGAACCTATCGCCGATGACTGACCAACGCGGGAGCCGTCTCATCCCGTATCGTCGAGAGAATCGATCTCGGCCCAAGAATACACTTTTTTTACAACCACTTGATGTCGGATGCTACTCGCTCTTCTCCTGCAAGTGCCGGTATAGCGCATCGTTCAGGTAGAAGTTCTCCTTTCCCATCTTGTGTTTTGATACAAGCCCAATAGCGACAAGATCATCGAGGTACTTCGAGGCCGTTTTCCGGGTAACGCCTAAATCACGAACAAGATAGTCGATCTTCGTATACGGATGCCGGAAAAGGTTGTTCAACAGCTCGTGGCTGTACATCTTTGGATGCCCGCTCTTGAGCCTCTGCTTGTAGTCCTGCATGAGCTTCTTGATACCGTGGATGAGAATCGTGGTCTGTCGAGAGGTTTGCTCAACGCCGCCGATCATGTAGAGGAGCCACGGTTCCCAGTTTCGCGTATCGCGAACGTCCTGCAAGAGGCGGTAATACTCGGCCTTCGACTGATTGATGTAGCGCGAAAGGTAGAGGATCGGGCTATCGAGGAGTCCTTCTTTGACGAGGTAGAGGATGTTGAGGACGCGCCCCGTTCGACCGTTACCGTCACAGAAAGGATGGATACTCTCGATCTGGTGATGGACAAGGGCCATTTTTGTCAGGACGTCCCAGTCTGCGAGTTCGTTTCGATTGATAAACTCTTCCAGGTTGCTCATGAGAACGGAGATGTCGTCGGGATGCTGGGGCGGCGTGTACACCGTCGCGCCGGTAGTCTCGTTCTTGAGCTCGGTTCCCGGCAGCTTTCGGAAACCGGCGCTGTTCTCCTCGATAATGGATTGTACCTCGATGATATCCCTCAGGGTGATGAGCCCCGTAGCCTTAACCTGGTCGCAGGTCTTCTGCAGTGCGTGAGCGTAGTTGTGCACTTCCTTTGCGGCGATGGTTTGATACTTGCGCTCAAAGCTGTCGGACTGGTAGAGATCGTCTTGCGTCGTGACAATGTTTTCTATTGCCGAGCTGTCCTTCGCTTCCTGCAAGGACAACGTACTGATGAGGATGTCTTGATTGGGCATCGATTCTGCTGTTGCCTTGAGGCAGGCGAGGGCTTGGTGCGCGGTCGCCAGTTTCTTGAGAACAGCCTTGGTTTCGATATCGCCGACCTGTTCGAGTCGTTCGGGGTAAAATGCTGCGTTCAACGTTCCCATATCAAGCCCCTCATGGGTAGAAAATCAAAAATACTACCCATATCATAGCATACATGGGTAAAAAAGTCGATTTCTTACCCATGACTTGTGTAAGTACGCATGATAGACAGCCGAACGCTCGGCGGGTCCTCACGATCGAACGATCGAAGCTTCGCCGCGCGCCCTTCCGGGACGCTGTTTCGGTTCGAACGCTCGAAGCCTCGCCGCGAGCCCTTCAAAATAAAAAGGCCGTCCTGTCGGACGGCCTTTTTCGTTGTGGAGAATAGGGAATTCGGCTTCCTGTCGCCGCTTCCTGCGGCTCCATCCAGCCCGCTGGTCTCGCTAACCCGGACATCCCTGTCCGGGTTCCTCCTCGCCGCTACGCCAGCTCGCGGCAAGGAGTCGCTCGACCCTTCGAATCCACTATTCTCCCCATAATAAAAAGAAAAACCGTCCCAGGCGGGACGGCTTTTCTTTTTATCTGGAGAATAGGGGATTCGAACCCCTGGCCTATTGATTGCGAACCAATCGCTCTACCAACTGAGCTAATTCCCCGCGTGCCGTGAATATA